>JBJYXA010000342.1:0-5090 GCA_046259705.1 Caldilineaceae bacterium | reverse complement strand
TAGAGGTACATCATGCGATACGAAGCAAGCTCTGACTAACACCCAGCGATCGGCGTTCAAGCGGCCAACCAGACGTTGTATCGCCATATAGCGACACACGCAGACACACATGTGGCTGCCACGACGCTCGCGCCTTCAACAGGCGAGCGACATGTGTTCTGAGCGTGCTGTACGTCTTGGGCTGTACCGATATTGTGCGAACGTATCAGGCGATGTCGGATTTAGCAGCCAAGCCGGGCAAAACGTCGCGTTGCCGATGGGACAGGCTGGAAACCGACAATGCCTTCCAATTGCCACGAATTCGCGGCAATGGAAATCGAACGGCTGTTCAAGTCATTCGACTCTGCCGAGCTACTTTCGAGAGCGATGGCCGACCCAAGTCGCACGCCGCCAATCCGTGCCCACCCCGGAATCTGTATCTTTCTGCTGTGCAACAGTGCATATACGTAGCGACCATTCACTGCTAAGCTTTTTCATGTAGCAACTCGAGTAGCGAACTGCAAATGCAAGAGTCGACTTTGCGTTGGCTGCACATCCGAATGCAGACCTTGACGCTTCAGCGAAACCAGAACAGTGAAATCAGAAAGGAATCGAGAATGGAAAAACAAACACTTATCGACCATCTTAATGAAGACCTAGTTGCAGAACTGTCCGCAGTCATTCAATACACTACGTATGCTGCGAAAGCCACAGGGCCTTATCAACCCCAGCTCTCCAGCTTTTTCTTGGACGAAGTCCCTGATGAGCAGGGGCATGCCGAGTTCCTGGCCAACAAGATCGTCGCCCTGGGTGGCGAGCCGGCCGTAGTTCCCGACGAGGTTCCTCGCGCTCACGGCAATCGCGCCATGCTAGAAGCTGTGCTGGAGGCCGAGCGGCGCGCCATTCGCAACTACGGTGGACGCGTCAAAGACGCTAACGAATTTGGAGACAAAGGCCTAGCCGTTCAGCTAGAAGACATGATCGCGGACGAAACCGGACATGCCGAGCAGACTGAGCGCATATTGCGCAACTGGTCGGACTAGATTTAGTTTCGCGTTGTGCGCACGCCGCCGAGCGCCGCCCACACGACGTTCGCTAAATCGATGTTGCTCACGCGAAAGGCGGCATGACGCGCCACGAAGCCACCAACCAAATGAGCCGCCACATCGGACAGTATGGCAAGCTGATGTGGCGGCTTGCGCGTGCTGGCTGCTCTGAGGAACGCGAGATCTCACCCAACGACTGGGTAGTACCGATTGACGTAGCCGGGAGTGAGGACCGAGTTCTCCATCATATGCTGGAGACCGATTCGCGGCATTGCACCACGATCAATGGCACCGGCGAATATGCAACTAGGATCAGCTAGTGCAAGGAATTCGTGGAGGCTATGGGGAAGTGGGCGATATCATTATCATGCATGCGTATACGTTGCACGCGTCATCCAACGACCACGCGCCCAACGTGCGCTTCATGACGAATCCCCGTGGTCCTGAAGGATCCGCTGGACCTAAAGCGCGATCATTCGGATGAGTACTGGCTCATCGAGAAGGCTACGCTACTCGGCCCGGACGTGGATCGGTACCCTTTTCGCGCAACAGTTCCGCGAAGAACACTGGCAGCTGGTCAACTGGGCAGTTGGATTCGGGGCAGGCTGATCGACCTGCCCCGCCTTGCACTACTCCCCTTCGCGCTCGGCGAGCACCAGTTTCGCTGCCCATAGCTCCATGTCGTGTAGCTTCTGCACACGGCGTCGTACGTCCTCCCCGTCGTCGAACTTGGCGTTCAGGAAGGAATCGATGAGTTCCTCCGCGACCTTGATGCCGACTATCCACGCGCCGATGGCGATGAGATTGACATCGTCGTGCTCCACGCACTGGTGCGCCGAGTGAATGTCATGGCAGACGGCGGCGCGTATGCCCGGCGTCTTGTTGGCGGCGATGGAAGCGCCCACGCCGGTGCCGCAGACGAGGATTCCTCGTTCGGCTTCCCCGCTGCGCACGGCCGCACAGACCTTGGCCGCAATATCGGGGAAGTCGACCGGTTCCAGGCTGTAAGTGCCGAAGTCGTTGACAGCGTGGCCCTTTTCTACGAGCAAGTCGATGACAGGTCCCTTGAGCGGGAACCCGGCGTGGTCGCCGCCGATGGCGAGTTTCATTTGGTTGGCTCCTTTTGTAATGGTCCGAAACGGTTGGCGACGGCAGCCGGGATAGGAGCGGGGGCGGTGCCGATGAGCGCCGCACGAAGCGCGCTGGCTGTACGGTTCACTGGAACTACAGCAGATCCTTGAAGTACTCCGCGGCCGATTCCCAGTTTACAGTTTCGTCCGGTTCCTTGCCCAGTTTGGCGTAGAGGCCGGCGCGCGCTTTCTTATCGTCAACGGCAATACGCGCGGCGAAGACGAGTACATCCTCAGCCACCTCGATGGGCACGACGACCACGCCGTCCCAGTCGCAGCCTACAATATCGCCGGGACGCACGAGGACTCCGCCGCACGCCACAGGCGTCTGCACGCGTTCCAGCTCGGTTCGCCCGGGGATGATAGGGCGGCCGATGCCGGCGCAGACGACTGGCGTTCGTTGTAAGATCACTTCGTCCGTGTCACGGCAGTATCCATCGGTGACAATACCGACGGCGCCGCGAGACTGTACCTCCATGGAGTTCATGGAACCCCACCAGCCGCACTCTCGGGCTCCGGCCGTGGAGGTGACGACGACGCAGCCCGGTTGGATCTCCGGGGACAGGTCGGCGCGCCATCCCCTCATTTCTCGCCAGATAGCATGTTGCCGCAGCGCATCTTCCTTGCTGAGCGGACCGGGCATGTGGCGGTTCGCCGGCACTACTTGCATGGTGACAGCGGGCCCCCAGAAATGCATACCCATCCACAGGGGACGAATCTTGTTTGACATAAGCGTGAGATCATTGCGGCCGACGGCGTCTAGGCCGTCCGTTACATCGGTCACACGCAGATAATGATTGAATCTTTCGGCTAGCACATAGGGATTAGGACTTCCCATGGTAGTTTCCTCCTAGTTTCAAAAGGCGGGTTCCACCAGCGATTTTTGCGTTAGGACGGGCTGGCCGTACTGGCAAAGTTTTGCCATCCCCGCCGCTGCATCCCTATAATAACAACGGAACCCGAGAATGGCAGCTTTCGAGAACGTGTATGCCGTGGCAAATAGGACACTAAATGGTACTTTCCACTCGAACAAGCCAGAAGGCATCTTCAAGCGGCACTACCCTCACCGGCACCGTAATCAATATTCAGCGCTTTTCCATTCATGACGGGCCAGGCATACGCACCACGGTCTTTTTCAAGGGCTGTTCGCTGCGTTGTTTTTGGTGCCACAATCCAGAGAGCATTCGCCCGCAGCAGGAGATCCAATTCTATCCCGGCCGGTGCATCGGCTGCCAGGAATGTCTGGCGGTCTGTCCTCAAGGAGCGCACTCGTTCGAGGACGGGCACGAATACGCGCGCGAGTCGTGCATCGTCTGCGGCCAGTGCGTGGACGTCTGCTGTACCAATGCCGTAGAACTTACCGGCAGGCGCATGAGCGCGGACGAAGTACTGACGGAGGTTCTGGCCGACCGGGCGTTCTACGAGACATCGGGCGGAGGCATCACGCTTTCGGGCGGAGAACCTTTGTTGCAACGCGAATTTGCACACGCCATTTTGGCTCGCTGCCAAGAAGAAGGCGTGCATACCGCAGTAGAGACAGCTGCGAATTGTCCCTGGTCGTTTCTGGAAGAATTGTTGCCGGTCGTCGATCTGTTCATGATGGACATCAAGCACATGGACCCCCTCAAGCACAAGGACGCGACAGGCGCATCGAACGAGCGTATACTGGCGAATGCCAGACGTCTTGCGAGCACCGGCAAGCCCGTACTTTTTCGAATTCCTGTTGTGCCCACAGTAAACGATACCGTACAGGACATCAGCGCGATCGCCGCCTATGTGCGCGAGCTTGGAGAGCTGGGTGTGGCGTCGGTGAACAGAGCACAGGGTTTGCCGCAGTTGGAGCTTCTGGCCTTTCATCGCCTAGCTGCGGATAAGTACCGCAGTCTCGGCCTCGACTACCGAGCAGCTACACTCGAGCCTCCAAGCAAAGCACACATGAAGCAACTTACGCGCGCTGCAGCGCAAGAAGGCATCGAAGTACATTGTAGGTAGTTGGCGAAGAAATTATCCCCGGAGGAACGAGATGGTAGACGTAGTCACGGTGAGGACGAGTTGGAGCCAGCGCATGGAGGGTCTGCGCCAGGAGAAGCTAGCGCAAACAAAGGAAAAGCAGGAAGTGTTGGGCTCACAGGACCACGATGATTGGGCCCTGATCCTGCCTCCCCCCGAGGAGCGACAGATAGTGGAGGCGATGAGCACCTCGGGCATGCCTATCCGGGATTGTCTGCTCGCCAGCTACTCCGTCACCCCCAATCACCCTTCCGGTGGTTTCTTTGGCCCGGCTGCCGTGGGAGAAAACTTTGGAGCATTGCTTCGAGCGCATCCGGTCTACATCGACGCTCGCAGCTCCTTGGCCGGGGGATACATGGTGAATTTCAATTCCTATCGCAAACCTGGGTGGAATCCTGACTACGACTACGACTACCTGAAACCGTTGCACAAGCGATACGGAATTGTTCCGGGTATTGGGGGTACGCAACACTTCTGTCAGGACCTGCAAATCGGGCTCGAACTTGGCTGGGACGGTTTGCTCAAGAAGATCGAATACTACCGGCTAGAGAACGACGGCGACTCCGCGGGCTTCTACGATGGTCTCGAGGCTATCGTTCGCGGGATGCAAGACTGGATAGGCCGGCATGCGTCCGCAGCGCGACGGATGGCTGACGAAGAGGGCGATCCGGTTCTGCGCGCGAACTTGCTGGAGATGGCGGACATTAACGAGCGCCTGGTGACGGCCGCTCCGGAGACCTTCCGTGAAGCCTGCCAGTGGATCCTTTGGTACCAGATCGCCGCACGTATGTACGACGGCAGCGGTTCGCTGGGGCGTCTGGATCTGATCTTGCAACCGTATTATGACCGCGACGTGGCGTGCGGCCTTCTGGATGACGAGGAAGCCATTTTCCACATTGCATGTTTATTGCTGCGAGACACGGCC
>JBJYXA010000341.1:0-2912 GCA_046259705.1 Caldilineaceae bacterium | reverse complement strand
CGTCTGAGTCCAGCACCGATGGGGTCAGCCGCTTTGAGCCCGTGAACGGCTACGTCGGTCCAGAACCCACGGCAATCGTAGGAAACTCGGCGATAAGCCGCATTGAATCGGGCGGTTATGAGGCGCTTCGGTGGCTGAGCGGTTCGCGTGGACCGAGTTATGATCGACGCCTGCGTTTGTAATTAACGAGGTGACGGGAAAACGGGCAAACACCATCCGCTTCCAGAAACGCGAACCGTCGTTTGCCGGAGGTGTGTTGGCCTTCGACCTGCAGGCGCTCCCGATGCCAAAGTAGGGCGATAACAGCGAGGCAACAAACCCCCGGGCACAGCCGGGGGATTTCGTTTTTTTACGGTACCGGAGGAAGCTCGAAATCTATGCCGCTAAATGCGGGACTTTGGGATGTCGACGTGCGCTGAAGGGTCACAAGGAACGCATAGAGAGCGCCAAATCGTACATCATGCGTATTTTGCTTATAAGCAATCTTGTTGCCGGTGCCGCTGGAGCTGTTAGAGTTCCATGTGCTACCGGCCGAAAACAATCCGTTAGATCGCCGGTACGTAAGGCGTGTTGTAACGCGCGCGGCAGTTCCTGTACCGTCAGTGTCGCGATAGTATACCCGGTACCAGCTAATGTCGTTGTCGTTGCCTGTGTTCGAAACGGTGTAGGCGTTGAGGCTCACGGGGCACCAGAAAGTGACAGTGCCTGTCTGTCCGCTGCGAAACACCCATGCGCCATTCGACAGGAGTACTCGGTTCTCAGTGCCCGAATTGGCGGGCTCGCAGACAGATGCAGGTACAGTTTTTGCGCGAACATCTCTGTCGTTCGCAGCAACAGGCAAACTTATCGCCACTATCATTGTCGCAATGAGCACAGCCCACCGACCGGTATTCTTGCTCTTCACCTTGACCCTCTGATCGTTCATAAGTCCGCTCCGAAGTGTGCCTAACGAGAAGGATGAGTCGTGCGAGCAGAGCGAGCCGCGACTTATCCTTGTGGTTGGGGAGATTCCGACGCTTCACCGTCCCAGTTAGGCATCGGATGTTTAGACTGGGAGTGCGGTTTCCCAGTCTGCTAGGCTTCGACGCTTCCCAGCGCCGGAAACGACAGAGTACCCAGCGTGCGTGCCAAACAATCGATCGACGACTCGTCGTTTTATAGAGCTGCCTGTTAGCTTGTAGCGAGCAACCAGACGGTGATCCTTGGCGCACAAGCATGTGGTACAAAGCTTTTCGGAACGCCGCGCTTAGTGAGCGTCCCCGGTATCACAACAATCTGCGAGCAAGTTCTTGAAAGCATCCTCTGTTTCGGAGAGGTAGACCACAGTTGTGTCATCGCCTCTATCTGTGGAATCCGCAATATAGACAAACTCTTCGGCGAACGGCGAAGTGATATGCAAAGCCTCCAGCAGAATTCCTGAGTCTGCATCCCCTCGATCTTCAAAGGAAAGTCGACACGTCGTTGCGGCACAAGCCACCTCGAGCAAGCTGATATCTCGATATCGGTCATCGTCGAGTGCCGCGAACACCTCGTCTTCGATAATGCGCTGTCGATTATCATCGGGCGGGTGACGCCAGATGACTGCGTCTAACTGTTCAGCAAGGTTTCCGTCTCTGCCTGTTTCGGGAATTGGCGGTCCGTTTTCGACATTCGCCTCGATATTGGGTTCGACGGGTGCACCCGCCTCCAATCCAGTCTCTGAAAAAAGAGTTGCCAAAGCCGCATACTGTGCCTGCAGCGTAAGGACAGAACTCAGAATTTGTTGCTGCTCCTCCATCAGTTTCAGCTGGCTCTCGCGGACACGCTCAAGCTCCGATCTGACTAACGCTTGGGAGTCTGTTAACGCCTTTTCTCGTTTAGCATCGACAGTTGCGCTATCTTCGGTAGAAAAAACAGGTGAGAATTCGGGTGTAGCTAAGGTGGCATGCCAGACCGCAAAGGAAATGGCAATACCTAATGATAGAAGTAGCGCGACAGGTAATTGGAATTGGCTCGTTTTCAATCTTAGCTCCATTCGGATCAGAAGGCGAGAAAACGGAGGGGTGACAGAATTCGCTCGCCAATGCGGCCTAAGGCATTCCTGACAAACGACATGCAGTGATGCGGACAACCCTCAGATGCAAGCGCGGAGAGGCGTCGGCGATGTTCGACACCGAATTGTTGACGAGACTAGTAGAAAAGACTAGTAGAAAACTGACGGTTAACAACCATGGCGTTACTGTGTTTTATCGCCTCGTCCTGCGCTGTGAATATGCTGATAGCCCGTGCACTTGGCCCAGAACTAGCGAAGCTGTCACGAGCCGCCATATGCAATTCCGCTAATATTGGTCCGGCTCAATCGTCCCAGAACTCCTTGAACCGATCGCTCGACAGCTCCGTGTAGCGGACAGTGTGCTGGATGTTCTTGTGGCCCAGGTAATGCTGGATCGCGCGGGTATCCTGACCGTCGTTGGCGAGTTTGTAGCCGCAGGCATGGCGCAGCATGTGCGGATGGATCGGGAACGCCAGATCCGACAGCTCGCCGCAGCGCGACAGCATCTTGCGGAAACCGGCCGTGGTCATCGGGCCACCGCGTTCGGTCGTGAACAGGTAGGCTGAGGGGGCCGTCTCCCGCCGAAGCTGACGTAGGGCGCGAATCTCGGGTCCGCGCAACGGATGGACACTGGGGATGCCCTGCTTCAGCCGGCGCACGTGGAGGAATCCCTGGTCGAGTTCCACTTGGTCCCAGCGCAGTGCGCAGAGCTCGCCCACGCGCAGACCGTGCCGGTAGGCGAGCAGGATCATGGTCGCGTCGCGATGGCCATGGCGACCGCGGCGCTTGGCGGTTTGCATCAGGTGCTCGACCTCCTGCGCGGTCAGGTACTCCCGCGGGCGAAGCGCTTCGTAGGGTTGGCGTCTCGGCGGGACTGTCC
>JBJYXA010000340.1:0-44596 GCA_046259705.1 Caldilineaceae bacterium | reverse complement strand
TGACGCAGGCTCTACAGTAGGTAAGCTGGAACATGGATCTCGTCAGCGCGCTACGCCTGGAGACAGCACAGCAGTCGTTCGCAGGGGCAAGGCGGCCGCATGTTATATCGTTCACGGGCGGCGGCGGAAAGACGAGCACGATGCGGCGCCTGACCGGCGAACTTGTCGATCGTGGCCGGCGCGTCGTCTGCACATCGACAACGCGCCTGGCAGCTTCCGAGGTGGAGGAAAGCCCTGGCGTCGTATGGGTCACCCACGCGCGCTTGCCCTTTGACCAGATAGCCGCTGCCCTAGACAAGCACGGGCAGTGTCTGTTGGTGGCGCCGGAGATAGTGGAAGGCAATCTGCCGAAGTACCCCGGCATCGCGCCAGGACTGGTCGACGAGCTGGCAGTGCGCGCCGCAGAATACGGCGTCGACTCGGTGATCGTGGAGGCCGATGGCGCCAAGATGATGCCGCTGAAGGCGCCGGCAGAGCATGAGCCATCGTTGCCGTCGACTACCACGCTGCTGGCTCCTATCGCCGGTATGGATGCGATGGGCCTGCGCATCGAAGCCCCGCTGGTTCATCGGCCCGAGCGCATTCGCAAAGTGCTTGGTTTGGCCCCGGATTCGGATGAGAGGGTCACGCCCGAGCGCATGGCAAAATTGCTGATTAGTTCGGCGGGTGGACGCAAGGGACTGTCGCCGAGCTCTCGATTCATGCCCATACTCAACAAGGCGGATTCCGCGCCGTATTTGGCCGGCGCCCGCGTTGCTGCGAACCAGGTCACCCGATCCGGTACGGCTTGCCTGGTCGCGTCTACCGGCAATCGGGAGGGTGAGCCGGTACGGGAACGCTGGGGACCCATTGCCGTTGTTGTTCTTGCCGCCGGCGAAAGCAAGCGCTTTGGACGGCCGAAACAGCTAGCAACGGTTGACGGGGAGCCCATGATCATTCGCGCGGCGAATGCAGCTCTAGACGTGGACAGTGCCGGCGTGGTGGTCGTAACGGGCGCCCACGCCGGCGACGTAACAGCATGTCTGGGGCTGAATCTAGCAGCGGGAGTGTCCGACGTGCGTTTGGTGCACAATCCTGATTGGGAGAGCGGTCAGGCAACTAGCATCCACGCTGCTCTGCACGCCATCGGTGATGAATTCGAGGCGGCCCTCTTTATGCCCGTCGATCAGCCGCTGCTTTCGCCTGTGCTATTGCGCAAGCTAGTGCAGCTTTGGCGTATGGGCTATGGGCTGGCCGCGCCACGCGTCGACGGAGCCGTGCGCGGTTCGCCCGCCTTGTTCGACCGGGATTTCTGGCCTGAGTTGCTACGTATTCAAGGTGACGTGGGGGGCCGCTCGCTGCTACGGCGATACGCAGACGGCGTAGGGACTGTTGCTGTAGATGGTCAAATGCTAATCGACGTAGACACGCCGAGCCAGATATAGCCGTATGCCGTTTTCCTCACGCGCTCAACTTCTCTGTCGCGGACCGAATTAGATTGATACTGACCGGACCGTACGCCGTGCATACCACGTTCCGGAGCTGTGGATTTCGGTCCGAGCTGATCGCGATCTGCAGATGATCCTCGGGTAACAGGGGCGCGATCCGTTCCGCCCATTCGACCACAGCGACCGCTCCTCTGCCCGCTGTCTTTATCAGATTATCCTGGTCCAGGATTTCCTCGAGCCCAAATGTCTCCGACTCGAGGATCGCTTCGCTTGGAAGCTCGTCAAGACGATAGGTATCAATATGGATGAGGCGAAGACTGGTGTCGTCGCCATATTCATTGACCAGCGTAAACGTGGGGCTGGTAACGATATCCTTGATGCCCATGCCCGCGGCAAGACCCTGGGTGAACGTCGTTTTTCCGGCGCCCAGATTCCCAATGAGCGCAATGACCTGCCCGGCGGTGATCTCCTCTCCAAGAGCATGGCCAAGCGCCTCCGTGTGCACTGATTGCAGCTCGACACGGTACGGCGATTCTTGTGCGCTCACTCGCAAGTCCCGTAAAGCATGGGGTTATCTGCAGCCAACGCAGAATTCACTGTCGTTCGCTCGCTATCATCTGCTGCACCTCGGCGATGCAATCTTCGACTAGTTTTTCTGCCCGCTCTTCACAGCCTGCCTCTGCCGTGATATTGCAGACCGGAAGCTCGGGATCTGGCACGAAATGAATCCACTCTCCATCTTCCAGCCAAATCTTCATGCCATCGGTATTGTCCAAGTGCGCATGTGCGAAGTACTCGTTGAGCTTGCGCATGACCAGGCCTTTTTCTTCGGCCAGACAATCGACAGTGCGGATGTGCATGTGGAAGGATGGCAGTTCTTCCGCAATGACGCTGATCGGCTGGCCGCGCCTTGCAAGGTACTCTAGTAACCGCACGGTCGCCATCATGCCGTCGACCGTAGGCAGAAAATCAGGGAAGATGTAGTTTCCTTTGCCGTCTACGAGCAGAAGTGGTTGCCGTTCCTCAATGACTTTCAACGTATTGGAAAGGTTGAGCGATGTACGGATGAGTTCACTGCCGTACTTGGCTGCGATCTGGTCGAAAGCATTGGGCAGCGTGACCGGGACGGCGACAGGCCGCCCTGGTTGGGTCGACAGAGCGAGTTCAACCATTAGTTCGGCTGCGGTTATATCGTCCAGACTTTGGCCTTGTTCGTCGACCACGAATAGTTTCTCACCACCCACGTCCAACTGTACCCCGAGATTGGCGTCCAGCGCGTGAACAATCGTCGCCGTGCGCTGGCGGTTGGTGAGAAATCCCTCGTGTAGCATGGCCAGTTTCGTTTCGTCCATGCGTGCGTTGAGTGGAACGACATCCACATCCAGTCGATTCAGGATCTGAGACAGCGTATCTCCGGAAAGGCCGTGAGAGTAATCGATGACCATGCGAAAGTGCGCGTTCTGGATCGCACCAGTGTCGACATGGCGCATGAAATCGTCGATATACAATTCCGCGGGCTGATTGGCATATCGAATGATACCGATCTCGTCCAGATAGGCGCGCCGAAAATCCTCTCGGAAATACGCACGCTCAATCTCGCGCTGCTCCGTCGTCGTGAGGTTGGTCCCCTCGCCGTTGATAAGCCGCACATCCACGACACGTTGATCAAATGGGCTGATGCGTACGTGAATTCCCGCCGTGACTTCATCATTGCTACGCACGAAATGGCGCAGAACCGGAATAGGTACCGTACCCATATCCAAGACGTTGATGCCAGTTCCCGGTAGTCCACTGATTAAGGCACGTTTCAGCATGCGCGAGGAACGATGCGAATCGCGGTTGATGGCCACGTAACTTTCGGCAGGCAATCGAGCGCCGAGGGCCGCACCGAGTTTTGCGGCCAATTCCGGCGTGAGGTCTACGTTGACGACACCCGTGACGCCGTATTGGCCAAATAGGCGATGGCGCGCCTGTGTGCCCCAGATAATGCTGTCCTTGACAATGGCGCCGGCCTCAATCTGCTTTCTTGGCCAGAGCTTCACATTTGGGTGAACCACACTGCCTTCGCCCAATACGCAGTTATCGCCGACGACAACACCTTCCTGCAATACGACGTTCGACTTGAGGCTGCACTGTCGCGTCACGACGACGCCGCGCAATTCGCAGTTTTCGCCGACGTAGTTATTGCGCCAGAGAATGCTGCGCTCAATCCGCGTATAGGCGTCGATCACGGTATAGTCTCGAATCACAGTCGGACCGTAGATGGTCACGTCGCCTTTGATTTTCACCCCGTGTCCCAGGTAGATGGGCCCAAACAATTGAGCGCTTGGCGAGATCTCCACGTCATGGCCGACCCAGATGCCACCGCCCAGGTGTTCACCAATGGGTTCGCCGGTATGCACATTGCCGTGAAGTAAGTCCGCGTTGGCCCGGAAATACTCATCCACGTTGCCGATGTCACACCAATAGCCTTCCGCGATGTACCCGTATGTGGGCAGACGATCGGACAGCATCTTGGGGAAAAGGTCGCGCGAAAAATCGTAGGATGTGTCTGGCGGGATAAGGTCGAGAACCTCTGGTTCTAGCACGTATATGCCGGTATTTACCGTATCCGAAATGATCTCACCCCAGCTTGGCTTTTCCTGGAACTGGGTGATGCGCCCCTCTTCATTGGTCACGATCACGCCGTATTCGAGCGGATTGGGCACGCGCGTGAGCGTTAAGGAAGCCAATGCCTGCCGGTCTCGATGCGCCTGGACAATCTCCGTCAGGTTGAAGTCAGTAAACGCATCCCCGCTGATGACAAGGAAAGTATCGTCCACCAGAGACGCCGCATTCCGCACGCTTCCCGCCGTACCAAGCGGATTCTCCTCCACAACATAAGTGATGTTTACGCCGAAGTTTGAACCGTCTTCGAAATAATCCTGAATCGCCGCCGCCATATAGCGTAGCGTCACGACTATGTCGGTGATGTTATGTTGGCGCAGCAAATCGAGGATATGCGCCATCACGTACTTGTTCACGATGGGGACCATCGGTTTGGGTCTGGCGATCGTCAAAGGCCGAAGCCGGGATCCTTCGCCGCCGGCCATCAATACAGCTTTCAATTCGACTCCTCCGCTAGATTCGGCACCGTGTGTCCCGTATGCAAAATGGTTGAGAAATTCAGGCGTACGACTATCAGAGGATGCTGCGCCCGGCCCTTTCCGGGATCCTCTCGACCGGCGCAACGGATCGCCTGAGTACTCCTCGTGGAAATAGAAGAGTCGCCTTGCGGGATCCGCCTAACTTGCCGGCGGCCTTGGTTCAAATGGGTGGCCACGGAAAATTCCGGCGGTATGGATCCGGCGCTGGATACCTCCGAGCGCGCAACAAATCATCTACGCGCCGCCTCAATGCGGCGCGTTCTCTATGTGACAATAGCTGGCACAGTGTTTGGGATGTCGTGCTCGATTCGTCGTCCAGTTCGTCCTCAAACCGAGCTAGGTCATCCAGAAGGTCAGGAGAAATGACGTCATCGCTGAACTCCCAAATCACCGTTCGTAGCTTGTATTCGTCGTGCAGACAGACTCCGTGATCAATCGCCCAGACCTGACCGTCATCGCCTATGAGACAGTGCCCACTCTTGCGATCCGCATTGTTGATCACATAGTCAAATAGCGCCATACGGCGAAATGCAGGCGTATATCGAGCGTCCGCCTGGACGGTAAAATAGTGCTCGTCGTCGTCGTGGTGGATGTAGAGCTGCACACTGCCCAGCCCGCGTGTGCCATTTCGCAAGACGGTGGGAGGCACCAGTTGCCAACCCAGCACGCGACTTATTTCATATGCGGCTGTTTCCCGCTGGCACAGGCTTCCCCACTCGAAATCCCAAAGCGGACTTTCCCCGCGCTGCGGTTTGTAGACCGCCGGTAACACAGTTTCCGCCTGTACACTGCCGTTTTTTGCGGCAGTATTGCCGGCCGTACCGTTGCTGTCGGCACTGACTGTGACCAAAAAGCTGTGGTTCGAGCTGTAAGGCAGCAGCCCCTGCTCGCGCATAACTCCTGAAGAGAGAATCCCGACTGCATCGGTCTCGGTCAGATAGACCGGCTCGTCGTCATAATCTGGTTCGTGAGGCATTGGATCAGGATCTGGACTGAGAAGCAACGGTCGAACCCCTGTAACCCTTTTCTACGCCAATAGGCACCGCAGGCTTGTCCTGCGTTACATGAAGATCGGCATGGCCTGTCCGTCGGATCGCGGACAAAAATGACCCTCGGGGTTAATTGGGTTGCCACATAGCGGACATGTCGGTCGTCCTTTTGCCACCACCTCTAGTGCATGATCGCTCAGTGCACGCATCTGCTCGCGTGTGGCCACAAACCGCACCGATGGTACGTCCTCCTCGTCCGGATCTACGACGCTACCTGACTCTGAGATGATGAGCGCTTTCGCGATCAGCCATATCATGTCTTCGTCTTCATCATAGCCAACAATCAATTGGCCGACTCGAAAAGCGGCTTCGAACGGCACTTCGGGAACGACTTTGCCTTCGCTCGCCTTCAATCCCGGCAAGTCGGGGTATTTCTCCTCCAGTTCCTCCAATAATTGAAGGACGCTGATGGCCAGGTTTGCCACCTCCTGCTTTTCGAGGACCACACTCACGACATCCAGGCCGGCTGCGCCTTGAAGAAAGAAAGTGCGCTCGCCGGGTTCACCGATTGCGTCCGCGACTATGCGCTGTACAGGATTCAGATCGTACGCATAATCAGTCATTTCTCTCGCCCCGCATACGATTGATTTGGATTACAAGATTTCCGGGCTACCGGCCGTTTGCTCAGATTCGCAACCGCCATCCGGCTCAACCTCCTCGTCGCTGTCTGTTGCGAATTCAAACTTGGGCAGGTCGGCCCTATGGTTAGTAAAGAGTATTCGACCTACGGGACCATGAAATGCAATCGCCGTTATCGATGCTGTGCTGATGATTACTCTCTGAAAAAGGTCGAATGGGATTCCCATGTAGTGTGCTACCGCCGTGCGAATTACGTCGCCGTGGCTGAATATGGCCACAACCTCATTCGGATGATTTCTGCGTATCCGTTCGATTGTCTCGATCGCGCGCGCCTGCACCTCGAAGAGGGTCTCCCCGTTGGGGAATCGAAAACTGCTGGGATTGTGCTGCACCAACTGCCATTCAGGCCCCTGTGAGAGTTCCTTCAGGCTGCCTCCTTGCCAACCACCGTAGTCCACTTCCAGGATGCCGGTCTCTGGCGTAAGGGTCAGACCCGATAGCTCTGCCACTGGCTGGGCAGTCTCTATGCAGCGCTCAAGCGGGCTCGAATAAACAGCACTAATCTCTTGTTCTGCCAGCGTCTCCGCGATGCGTTGCGCCTGACTCCTACCCGTGTCGTTTAGGTGGACTCCCGGCGTACGGCCTGCCAGCCGATTCTCGCCAACCCAGTCGTTTTCCCCATGCCGAATTAACAATACATAGGTGGTTGAATCACCCATGACCCGTCACTTTCCTTGTGCTATAATAACGCCCGCCGTGAATCCAGAACACGGTCTGCCTCTGACGTGTAACAAAGTTGAACCCTTCACGCACGTCAGAGAATAGCATAGATAATACGGTTACCGAAGTGGATAACTTACTATTTGGACGCCCATTCTTACCTTCTGGACGCCCAGTCCGGCATACGACGAAGTAGACGAATCCGGCGTCGCGTTCGCCGAACGGAGCTGATAGATGTCACGTGTAAGTCTTGCTTCTAGGTCGGAGTTGTTCTCATCATACGAGATCGGGTCTGCCTTCGACGAGTCATTCTCTCCGCAGGGAGTGACCAAACCTCACTACGAGTCATTGTTTGAACACCTGATGTCATTACCCGAGCGCGAGCTAGAGCGGAGACAAGGAGCAGCGGATCTCGCCTTTCTCCAGCAGGGCATTACCTTCACAGTTTATGGCGCCCAGGACGCCGGCGCTGAACAAATCTTCCCATATGACCTGCTACCGCGCATCATCGTCTCCTCGGAATGGGACGTGGTGGAACGCGGCCTAAAGCAACGGATCACTGCGCTGAATCTCTTCCTCAAGGATATCTACCACGACTGCAAGGTACTGAACGACAATATCGTGCCGGCTGACCTTATTTTCAGTAGCAAGCATTATCGCCGGGAAATGCGCGGCGTGACGGTGCCGCGCAATGTGTATGCCGGAATCTGCGGAACCGATCTGGTTCGGGTAGACGACGGGAAATTCGTCGTGCTGGAGGACAATCTGCGTGTGCCAAGCGGCGTTTCCTATATGCTGGTCAACCGGCAGGTCATGAAGAATGTGTTTCCTGGCCAGTTCCGCAATTATGGCGTCCGTTCTGTGCTCCATTACGGCCGCACGCTGCTGTCCGTCCTCCGCTCGCTATCGCCGTACCATGCGGCCGAACCCACGATCGTGCTGCTGACGCCGGGTGTGTTCAACTCCGCCTACTTTGAGCATTCGTTTCTCGCGCGCCAGCTCGGCGTGTCCCTGGTCGAGGGGCGTGATCTTCTCGTGCACAACAACTTTGTCTATATGCGCACTACGTCGGGACTTCAGAAAGTCGACGTGATTTACCGCCGCATCGACGATGACTTTCTCGACCCGCTGGCGTTCCGGTCCGATTCAATCCTAGGCGTCCCGGGGCTCTTCGGTGCCTACCGTTCTGGCAACGTGAACCTCGTGAACGCCGTAGGTACTGGCGTCGCCGACGACAAGGCTGTCTACAGCTACGTCCCCAACCTTATTCGCTACTACTTATCAGAGGAACCTATCTTGCACAACGTAGAGACGTTTCTTCTTGCAGATGACAAGCAACGCGGCCATGTTTTGCAGAATCTCGACAAACTCGTGATCAAGGCCGTCGGTGAGTCAGGCGGCTACGATATGCTGATCGGACCGCAGAGTTCCTCGGCGGAGCGCGAAAGGATGAGGCAGCGCATCGAGGCGAACCCGCGTAACTATATCGCCCAACCCACGCTAGGATTGTCCTGTGCTCCCACCTTCATCGGCGGTCGCATAGAATCGCGCCATGTGGACCTACGGCCCTTCATTCTCAGTGGTGAGGATATTACTATCGTGCCCGGCGGTCTGACTCGCGTTGCTTTGAAGCGGGGTTCACTTGTCGTGAATTCGTCGCAGGGAGGTGGAAGCAAAGACACCTGGGTATTGCGAAGGTAAGGAACGCCAAACCATGTCAACAATGTTATCACGCGTTGCCGACAGCCTGTATTGGATGAGTCGCTATTTGGAACGGGCCGAACATACCGCCAGACTCGTCGATGTTGCGCTGGACCTGATGCCCGACCGCTCGGAGATTGATAATGAGCGGGCGTGGCGCCGTACCTACGAGGGCTTGCAGAGACCTTTTCCCGAACACGACTTCCTGGACGCGTATCAGATGACCCAGGAGTTGACGTTTGGCGGCACGAACTCCATTAGTGCGTATATTACGACTGCACGGGACGACGCACGACACATACGCGAGCATATGAGCTCGGAGATGTGGTTGGAAACCAACAGCCTCTATCTCGGCGCCAAAGAAATGACTATGAAGAAGTTGTGGCGTGACCAGCCGCACGATTTTTTCAATAGAATTAAGCAAGGTACCCATCTTTTCTACGGTATTGCCGATTCGACCATGTATCACGGTGAAGGATGGTATTTCATTCAGGTTGGCCTCTACATGGAGCGCGCCAGCAACGTCGCCGCACTATTGAAAGCCTACTTGCAGGATGCAACCGACTATCGACGGGAAGCGACAACGTCGCACGAATACGTCGACTGGGTCTCCCTTCTGCGTTCATGCACTGCATTCGAGGCATATTGCAAGGTCTATACGGCCGAGACGCGGCTGGACTCCATCGCCGAATTCTTGTTGCTGAACGCAGAGTTCCCACACTCAGTTCACTTCGCCGTCAACAAGATGCAGGAAGCGTTAATCGCTATTTCCAGTGCAACAAACACTTCTGAGGGGGCGCCGATAAACCGGCAAATTGGTCGCCTGAAATCGACGCTGGATTACGATGGAATTGATGACGTGTTTGCGCACGACTTAGGCGACTATCTGAGCACCATCCAGTCTCAGTGTATGCAAATACACGAGTCTATCTACTCCACATATGTTGATTACTCTGCCGACGAGCGGTTAGCTGCATAGGAGCAGAAAGCTGCCATCTATGAATTAGGCATTCTCCGATACTGGTGTTGCCATTTATCTTACAGGAACCGGGTATCCACCTACCGCACGAGTCCGATCTATCTCAATGCCACACTATTCCATTCGACACATCACTCGCTATCGATACGACGCACCGGTTCGCGAAAATCTTACCGAAGCCAGAATGCAACCGCGCTCGGAGGACAATCAACGCTGTCTCCGTTTCTCGTTGAGTGTCGTTCCGTACGCCGAAACCTCATCCTATATGGATTTCCTGGGCAACGTTGTGCACACATTCGACATTCCGGCGACGCACGTCGATCTGCACATTACGGCCGAGGCGCTGGTGGAAGTGAACGCGCCCGCTTCAGCGTCTGAAGATGCTCCACCCGACGCTTGGGATGAGTTCGACCTCCTTCGCTCGAAGAGGGAGTTTTGGGACTATTTGCATCCGAGCCGCCATGTTCAGCCAACGCCGTTGCTTCTTCAACTCATGGCCGAACTCAACGTCTCTCGTGAGCGGCCACCGTTGGCTGTGCTCGAAAAGTTGAGTGGAGACATTTACAGCAGCTTCAAATATGCGCCACAAAGTACTCGTGTCGACTCACCCATCGACGAGGCGATCACGGCGCGCAAGGGAGTATGTCAGGATCTGGCGCATATCATGATCGCGGCTGTGCGCCAGTTGGGCATCCCCTGCCGCTACGTAAGCGGTTATCTATACCATCGACGCCAAGACCATGATCGTTCCGCGGAGGACGCCACGCATGCTTGGCTCGAAGCCTACCTCCCCGGCCCCGGCTGGGTTGGTTTCGATCCTACGAATAATCTGATGGCAACCGACCGGCATATCAGAGTAGCAGTGGGTCGCGATTACTCGGATGTACCGCCTTCGCGAGGGGTCTACGTGGGATCGGCACGGGAATCGCTCGATGTCGGCGTGCGAGTCACGCTGGCCGACGCCCCACCTGTCCCCGATGACATCATCCTTCCGGAGTCGCCGTGGTCTCCGCCTGTCCTCGACGATGGCGGCGCGGCACAGCAACAACAGCAGCAGTAGCAGGTAACCATCGCACATGTTCTTGCCGGATTCCGCCTCCCGGGGTAGCATATCTTGGTGACAGGGACGGGTTTCCGCACTGTATCGGATCCCGTCTCGTAGCTATACACCCTGATCGGGGAACACCCCGAAAAGTAACTGCCCGGATGGGGAACGAAGCATGGGTAGCGTACCTTCCGATAGGACGCGCATTATCAAGCTCCTGCTGATGCTGGCCATCGCCGGCATCTTGCTAACTTCGCTATTGGCTTTCAGTGGCTGTTCGCGGCGCAAGCAAACTGAGGTCGATCCGCTGGAGGCGTACCGCGTTGCACTAAAGGATGATTTTCAGGATGATATCGAGCTAGTGCATGATGCCCCGCGCTACGCCATCGATGTGGACGTCGACCCCGCCAGCGGCCTTATCACCGGTACGGCCCGCATTCATGTGACCAACACGAGCAATGATCCATGGCAGCAGATCGTTTTTCGTCTTTATCCCGCGCTGCAACAGTACGGCGGCGAGATGACCGTCCTCAGTGCCCTGGTCAATGACGAACCATCGCAATTCACCTATCTGTCCGATAACACCGCCGTCCGCGTGAATCTGACTGGCCCGCTACTGACAGGCGAACAAGTCGCCGTCGATCTTTCCTGGCGACTGACGATCCCGTCTTGGCCGGATGACTCCACTGTGTACGCACTGTTTGGCACGAGCCAAGGTATTACGAGCCTACCGCTTTTCTATCCTTCCCTGGCCGTCTATGAGCCGGGCCTGGCCATTGGTACGGGTCATTGGTGGTTGGACGAGGGCACCGTACGCGGCGATGCTGCCTTCAATGAAGCTTCCTTATTCACGGTCACGGCTACGCTTCCCGCCCAGCAGGTACCGGTCGCGACCGGTACTCTAGTTGCCACAGACACAGTGGACGCCGCCCACACACGATACACGTGGGTCGCCGGTCCGGTACGTGAATTCTTACTGCATATGAGCCCCGATTTCCAGTCGGATTCGATGGATGCGTACGGCACGACGGTGCGTTCCTACTGGTTGCCTGGCGACGAGGATGCCGGTAAGGCTGTGCTTATCCATGCGGTGGGCGCGCTGCGGTTCTACAGCGACTATTTCGGCGGTTATCCGTTTCGTGAGATGGCCGTAGCGCCCGCGGCGCTCTCTTATCGTGGCATGGAGTATCCACAGATAAGCCTGCTCGGCGTACAGCTCTATTCAGAACAGCGGGACGATCTGGAGACGCTGACGGCCCATGAAATCGCCCACCAGTGGTGGTACCAAATCGTACACAACGATCCCGTACGCCTCCCCTGGCTTGACGAGGCGCTAGCCGAGTTTTCCATGGGCTTGTACTTCGAGGCATTGCACGGTCAGCGCGCCTCGGATCTTGTCGAATACCAGCGATGGGAGATCCCACTGGACCTGCTCAAGGAACAAGATGTGGATTCCGTCCTGCAACGACCGGTGGACGACTTTGAAAACAACTCCCAATACGAGACGATTGTCTATGCAAAAGGTGCGTTGCTGTACGACCGACTGCGAGATATCCTCGGCAGCCGCGAGTTTCGCGCATTTTTGCGCCAGTATTTGAATGACTACCGTTACCAGATCGTGGACGGTGCCGACTGGCTTGCGGAGATTCAGAAACTAGACGAACCGGAAGCGGAGGAGCTCTACCGCCAATGGGTGAAGGCGCCGGAACCTACACCGTCGCCGACTCTGGAGCTTCTGGTTGGCGACGCAGCGGACGGGGATCCCCCTTCAGATTCCGGGGAAGACGCGAGGGGTAAAGGAAGTCAGAAAGCCGAGACGCCGACAGCCAATCCGTGACGGTCCCTCAACTGTGATTATTTTCGCGCCGGCGGGTGACTCGGACAGGCTACAGGATCTTGCGCAGGAACGACTTGGTGCGCTCGTGCTGCGGATTACTAAAGAAATGTTCGGGCTCGCCGATTTCTACGATTTCACCGCCATCCATAAAGATGAATCGGTCGGCTACCTCTCGTGCAAAACCCATCTCATGCGTCACGACCAGCATCGTCATTCCAGAAACCGCAAGTTCCTTCATGACGTCCAGCACCTCTTTGATCATCTCCGGATCGAGCGCCGAAGTTGGTTCGTCGAACAGCATGATCTTCGGCTGCATGGCCAGTGCCCGAGCGATGGCAACACGTTGCTGTTGGCCTCCAGAGAGCTGACCTGGATATTTGTCTGCTTGCTCGGGTATGCCCACGCGCTCCAACAACTGCATAGCCAGGTCCTCGGCGTCTTGGCGTTTCCGTTTGCGGACCCGAATGGGGGCCAACGTGATGTTCTTCAGTACGGTCAGGTGGGGAAACAGGTTGAATTGCTGGAATACCATGCCTGTTTCCATACGTATGGCTTCTATATTGTGCATGCTATCGTTTAGCAGGATGCCGTCGACGATTATTTCGCCCTTCTGATGTTCCTCAAGTCGGTTGATTGTCCGGATCAGCGTGGATTTGCCGGAGCCTGACGGCCCAATGATCACGACAACTTCCCGCGAACGTACGCTGAAGCTGACATTACGCAACGCACGAAAGTCACCATACCACTTATCGACGTTTTTGCAGATGATTATATCGTCTTGGCCGGCCTGCTGGGTCACGATCGATTCCTCTGTGTATGGACTGACGCATGCATTCGGGTACGGAACGTAAACAGTTATCTCAACGCTTCACAGTGTACAGAAGACCATTGCGCCCTGTCAATGCAACCCTGCGCCCCGCCGGATATGGGTTTGCACCGACAAAAAGCCAGTTCTTGGGTGTTCGCGCGTTGGTGCGCTATAATCTGGCGGAAACCGGGTGACTGGTACCCGGTACGGAGATGACCATGTCACCGGAATTTGTCAATTCGATCGCTACTGTCGTCGGGATAATTGTGGCCGTCTTTGGCGCGTTTGTATTCGCGTTTTGGGCTGCAATCGGAATCTGGACGTTCAACGATATCCGTACGCGGACGCGAGATTGGCTGGCAATCCTCCTCGCTGTGGTCCTCGTCCTCGTATTCCCCATCGTAGGATGGTTGCTCTACCTGATGATTCGCCCGAAACAGACTCTGGCGGACGCTTTTGACCGAGCGTTGGAAGAAGAGGCGCTGCTGCGAGAGATCGAGGAGACTGTTGCCTGTACGACTTGCGGAATTCCGGTCAAGACCGAGTGGGTCTATTGCCCCAATTGTCATTCTCAGTTGCAGCATAGCTGTCCGAACTGCGGAAATTTGGTGCGCAACGAATGGGAAATCTGCGTACAGTGTGGGGTGAACCAGCAGGCTGCCGTCAGTCGCCAGTACAAGGATGCTGCGTACAGCCAGTATCCGGGCCAGATTCCTGCAACACCTTCTGCGCCTTTGCCGGCACAGAGCGCCACACAATCGCCGGCCCCGGTACCGGATGACGACGAGACGCTTCCGTACCGTCCCGTCCGAGTCACCGAGTAGCGAGTACCCGCTTCCTGCCAAGATATTATCCTAATGGAACGAATACCGCCTCAGATCACTGCGATCGGGGCGGTTGTTGTATGAGTGGGTTGTCGACATGGCTCGCTATTCCGAACTCAACGCCACGACTTCGGGGTCGACGACTCGCTGCAATTCTGAAATTGCCAATTCCATCATGGTGACGTCGTCCCCACCGCCTGCATAGACGAGATCGTTGAATCGCTCGATCAGACCGAGGACTGATTGGTCGAGTATGGTTGTCAGTTGCGTGCGATGCGCAAATGGCGGTACGCCGCCGGCCGGGTATCCCAAAACCTCAAGCACAACGTCCGGAGCGGCAAGCTTCACTCGTTTGTTGCCCACGCCAAAATGAGCCGCTAGAGACCGTTTGTCGACGCGATTTGTGCCGTTGCTGATCACCACCACAGGCGTTATCGCGCTATCAAGATCGGCCCCTGTCCTGACTAGGAAGAGAAGTGTCTTGACGATCTGGTCCGGGTGCACGCCCAGCGCCTCAGCAGCCGCGGGCACCGTAGGCGTGTGGCCGACGTCAGCAATGAGATGGGCATTCACGCCCTGTTCTGTGATGAAGGCTTGTACGTCCGTTGTCGTCAATGTCGCCGATGGCATCGTGAAAGCTCCTACTTGCCGAAAAACAGAGAGCAACGTTGCGGTCAGGTCGAATTCTAGGCACTGCCGTTCGACTGTGCAAAATGGCGCCTATGCTTGGGGCGCCGCGCTGCGCTATGCTATCATGCCAGCACTATGGTCATGGGCGTCACATTCGATTTTTGGGACACACTAGCTGCCGACGATTCGGACGAGCCGAAGCGGGCTGCACTTGGGCTGCCCAGTAAGGCTGAGGAGCGTGCACAGCTATTTGCGGAGGCAGTTACAACGCGACACCCGCACATCTCCCGCGCCCAAGCCATCGAGGCTTACCAAAATGCCAACGAGCGCTTCAAGATTGACTGGCAGATCAACCACCACACACCCGGTGTACCCGAAAGACTCTACTTCGCGTATGAATCGCTCGGTTTGTTTACCGGCCCGGGCGAATACGCATCCATGGTTCGCGAGGTAGATCAACTTGTTCTCGCTATCGAGACCATGGAAATCAGGATACCGCCAGACTTTGCGCCGGGCGTACACGGCATGCTGCAGTTGCTTTCAGAAGAATATAGGCTAGGCATCATCTCTGATACGATCCATACCAACGGCCGCGGACTTCGCCACCTGTTGCAGCAGCAAGGCATATTGCAGTACTTCGACTGTTTTGTGTTTTCAGACGAAGTCGGCGCTTCCAAGCCTTCCACCGCTGTGTTTCAGCACGCATCCCTCAGCCTCGGCTTGCCGCCACACCAGATAGTGCATGTGGGCGACCGGGAGAGCAATGATGTGGCAGGTCCACTTTCCATCGGCATGCGCTCCATTCTCTATGTCGGCGTCAAGGACCGTTGTTCCGAACGGACGAGAGCGCAAGCTGTTTGCCGCGATTTCAGGGATCTGCCCTCGATCATTCGAAGATTGCCCCAGTGATTGAATCTTCTGGCGCTACGACGCTGGGGAGGACCGCGCCGACCGGAGAAGTGACCCAGGGAAGGTCCACGATGAAGCTCCATAGTCTCCAGCTACGCAATCTATAGTCAGGTCTCCGCCGGAGGATTTCCGCTGCTACCACAATTCGGAAGCGATCTCGACCCGGTTTTGGCCTCGTCCGTCGCCGCCTTGGCGTCGGAATACGAGACCTATTTTCCTCAGCAAATTGCTCAGCCCCGTATTGTCGGACGGGAAGCAGAGTTTCCGGTTGTAGATGCGAGCGGCCGCGCAGCAGATGTGCGTCGCCTGTGGGACTCCTTGATACGTCAAGGAGATTTCGTGGAGACAAGCGACCCCGGTAACCCGAACCTCCTGGTCTCTCTGCAGGGCGAAGACTACAGCTACGCGCTTGAGGTGGGTCTGGGAACTATCGAGGTCAACACGCGTCCGTGTGAAGATCTGTTCTGTATCGAGCGTATCATGCACAGCGCGGTGCGTCCCCTAGTCCATGCTGCTCTGCGTCTTGGTTGGCGCGTCCTGGCGTACGGTATCCAGCCGGTTAGTGAACCGTCATTGCGTATTATGTCCCCCAAACAGCGCTACCAGAGCCTATATCGCGCCATGGGCGCGGAGTGGCTTTGGTACACTGTCACCGCCGCGGACCAGATACAGATCGACGTCAGCCGTGACGAAGCGCTCTCCATGCTCAACTTCGGCAATCTCATGGCGCCGGTGATTATTGCCCTGTGCGCCAACTCGCCTGTGTACGGCGGAAAACTCAGTCAGTTCTGCAGCGGACGGGAAGGAGAGATGGCGCTGATCCACGCGAATGAACACCGGCACGGAATGCCCGCAACGCCCTATACATCCATTGCCGACTATGTGATGCGCAGCGCCACGGTGCAGCACCTGATTCTGCGCAGCGACGGAGAGGTTGTCCCTAGTTCAAGGAGCTTCGCCGAAGAGCTGAGGGATACGGGGCCGGATATGGACAAGTTTCTTTTCCACGAACATTACATATGGAACAGCGCGCGGCTGCGCGTCGCGTACGGCACGCTCGAGGTACGCCCGGCTTGCCAGCAACCCTGGGACAGCCAAATGGCAGCTTCTGCGCTCGGCCTCGGGCTGATCGAATCCGCAGATTCCATCATGGCCTACGTGCGAGAGACATTAGGTGCAACGTACTGGGAGGACATGCGTTTCTATCATCGACGCGCCATCGCACAAGGGCTCGCTGCGCCTGAACCGGCGCCGGATTTTCTCGTTTCTATCGCCGGGCTGGCCAATCTGGGCCTGCAAAAGAGGGGGCGTGGTGAGGAGCGGTTCCTACAGCCCATTCGCGAACGCCTTCTGCGGCGGCACAATCCGGCCCAGTGGATGCGACGAATCTACCGCACGCGCGGCATAGATGCCGTGATTAGCAATGCAACCATCCGGCCGGCTACCATACCCGCATCGTCTTGAACGCCTCTGCGGCAGCCGCACCGATGATTGCTCCCGTTTCGGCATCCATTTCTTTCAGCCAGTCGAGTGACTTCTCCCCCTCCGGAAATTGGCTGCGGTGAGCGACGCAGGCGTCGATCTTGCGAGACTGTACCGTGCTCGTATCGACGATTATGTCGGGACTGCTCGTAGAAAAGAGGAAGATCCGCTCAAGGCGCCCGAGGCTCGCGCCTGACTCCGTCAATTGTTCGGGTCTGTAGAGCGGCATCTTTGACGGCATATAGGCATCCAGCGCAGCCTGACCGGCAGCACGATGGTCCGGATGGATCTGTCCAGCCCAGTAAGGATCAAACGTGAACAGCGTGTCGGCCTGAGTGACCCGATAGAGCCGTGCAATCTGTGCTCGCAGTTCAAGGTTCGGTGTCAATTCTCCGTCGTGGTGACCAAGATTGTGGGTCGAGCAAATACCGAGTCGCTTGGCGGCTTCCTCCGCTTCCGCCAGACGCGTCGCTCCGAGTGCCGGGCGCACGGTGCCTGTCTCCTGCGTGCCAATGTCACCCAGTGTGCAATTGACCGAATGGACCTCTACGCCGCGATCGACCAGTAGCGCGACCACGCCGGCGCAAATACATTCCAGGTCGTCCGGATGCGCTGCGACTACCATCAGTCGTTCTACCTTCTCAAACGCTTCTATGCCTAGTGGCTGCTGTACATGACTCGCTTCCGACATTGCCATGCCCTTTTCTAGTGCCGCTCATCTGCCTGGTAGTAAGACGTTGTGTTTCGCTATTCGCTCGCATGCACAGGGGCGCTGCGCCACTCGCCCATGTGACCAACTGAGTTGCCGGTGGTGTTACCCTCGGCTACCGGCTTCACGTGGACCGCGACATCATAGAAACATGCGCCGCTTCCCATGTCGGCTTCCTTCTGCGACGTAAGCTGATTGATGCCACGACCATCCCGGCTAAACTTTGACCACCAAATGCCCGGCGCCATGACCGTGCCCGGTTGTAATCCCTCGTCGACGATACAACGCAGCGATACCTCACCGTGAGCGTTGCATAGATGCACAATCTCACCGTCGAGAATGGAACGCTTTTGTGCGTCTAGCGGATGGATGTGCACACAAGGTTCTTCTTCGCGCGCCTTGAATCGGTCCAGATTTGCAAACGAGCTGTTGAGAAATGAGTGTGCCGGCGGTGATATGCAAGCAAGGGCATCGTCGCCGGCGGGCATCGCCGACAGCCAGTCTGGCGCAGTGTAGCCGGGCAATGGGTCATAACCATCATCGGCCATCTGTTGACTGTAGAATTCTACCTTGCCGCTCGGGGTAGGGAAGTTTCCTTCGGCAAAGGGAGCCTGTTCATTCGAGAGCGTCAGACCGGCGTAGCCGCGTTCCAGCAGTCCATCCCACGTGATTGCCTCGAATTCCGGCTGAGTTTGCCGCTCAACAAATTCGCGCAGGATTTCCTCGTCCGATTGGAGAAAACAATGGTCGTCGTAACCCAGGGCAGTGGCCAAGCGGCGGAAGATCTCGCTGTTTGGCAGGCTCTCGCCTACGGGATCAATTGCCGGCCGGTTCAGCGCGAGATTCAAATGGCCGTATGGTTTCACGATATCCCAATGCTCCACCTGCGTGGTCGCCGGCAACACATAGTCCGCATAATCGGCTGTGTCCGTCTGGAAATGCTCCAGCACAATGGTGAACAGATCCTCTCTGCGCAGGCCTTCCAGCACAGCGCTTTGGTCCGGGCTAACTGCTGCCGGATTGCAGTTGTAGACGACAAGCGCCTTGACCGGCGGGCCCGCCGATTCGCCGTCCGGCATTGCATCGACTGGTCGCGGGTGGTGGTGCGCCCTGGCAATACGGTTGCGGTCTAGGCTGAGCGCGTCGCCCAGGCGATTCATGTTGATGGTGCGCGGCTTGCGGCCGTCCAGCAGGTCCGGCCGTCGCACGCTGGAGACGTCCAGGTTTCGGAAATGGCCGCTCATACTGAGTTGGGCGCCGCCGCCCGGATACCGCCATGCGCCCGTGAGTGCGGGCAAGCACGCAATGGTTCGTGCGGCCATGCCCCCGCCACGGTGGCGTTGCAGCCCATAGTTCAGCCGAATGGCGGCCGGCTGCGAAGTCGCGTAGCTTCGGGCCAGCTCGACAATGCGCGGCCCAGCCACACCGGTGATCTCGGCGGCCCGTTCGGGTGTCCATGAGGCCAAGCGCTCTGCGAGACGGTCAAAGCCGAAAGTACAGCGCGCGACGTAGTCCGTATCCATAAGCCCATCGCGAACGATCACGTGCATCATTCCCATCGCCAATGCACCGTCTGTACCCGGATGGATAGGGATCCAGTCGTCCGCTTGGCGCGCCGTACGCGTGCGCACCGGGTCGATCACAACAACGCGCGCACCTTTCTTGCGCGCCTGCAGCACAAAGGGCCAGAGATGCACATTGCTCGTGAGCGTATTGCTGCCCCAAATCAAGATGAACGAAGCGTGGGCGAAGTTCTCTGTGTCCAAGCCAACCGTAGCACCTACCGAATAGGTATAACCTTCCATGGCCGCGGTCGAGCAGATGGTCCGAGCCAACCGGCTCGCGCCCATGCGGTTGAAAAACCTCTCTGACATGCCGTCGCCCTGCAAAATGCCCATGGTGCCCGCGTACGAATACGGGAGCACGGCCTCAGGCCCAAATTCCGAGACTACCTGCTCCATTCTCGCGGCGATGTCGCTGATCGCGTCATCCCACGATACGCGAGCGAAGCGTCCGCTGCCTTTGGCGCCTGTACGCCTAAGTGGAGACGTTAGTCGCCCGGGATGGTAGGTGCGTTCCAGGTAACGGTCGACTTTCGTGCAAAGTCTGCCTGCGGTAACCGGGTGATCCGGGTGTCCCCAAATATCCACCGCGCGCCCCGAAGACCGATTTACAGCGATCTGCCACGAACAGGTATCAGGACAGTCGTGCGGGCAAGCGCCGGTCACAATGGTGATTTCCGGATCGTTCTCATATTCTGTGCGCCGGGCAGAAACCATAGGCTGAGGCACTCTTTCTGACGGAACTGTACAATCACGGATGAGGGCAAACAACGCGGGTCAGTGTATCAGAGGCCCTGGCTGGCAAACAAACGTCAGTGTTGCGTCGGCTTGGCGCCCCTAAAGTGCGTCCTGCATGGCTGTTTGTGCAAGTTGCACAACTGCAATGCGGCAAACTTTGTGACAATTTGCGATGGAAAATGAGTACCGACGTGCCTATACTTGCAATCAGTAAAACAACGGGCGCCACCACAATATGTAACCGTGGCGATGACGAAGATACTAACATTCTTGACTGGAATGAAGGAGAGAAATCATGGAATTGCTGCTAGCGCTTGGTGGGTTTGTCACTCTGTTTGCGATGTGGGTTGTGGCTCCCAAGTTCCTTGTCAAGAAATCTGAGTAGTTTTGGCTAGAGGCAGTACAATCGCAGGACCTTTTCTCCGGTTGCATTGACCGAAAATAGGAGAGTTGAAGTAGCTGGATCTCCTGCTTCGGTTATGTGGCCGGAGCCCTTTTTTGTTCTGGGCTTTTTTTCCGACTATTATTACCGGCGTCTGGGCAAATTGGGGCGCAACCTTTTTGGCAACACCTTACTTGTAATCAATCATCGAAGCAAGGAGATCTGAAATGCATTTGGGATGTACGAATCCCCAGGATGTCAGCGCGGCGATCAAAGAATATGATGTCAAAATCATTGATGTGAAATTCACCGATCTATTTGGTCAGTGGCAGCATTTCTCCATGCCCGTCGAAGAGTTCGACGAGGAGGATGTATTTGAGGCAGGGCTGGGTTTTGATGGTTCTTCGATTCGCGGTTTTAAGACCATTGAATCCAGCGATATGAACTTAATAGCCGATCCTACGACGGCCATCATCGATCCGGTATGCGCCATGCCGACGCTCAGCTTGATATGCAACGTGATCGACACTATCACGGGTGAGTCCTACACGCGCGATCCTAGATATGTGGCGCAGAAGTCGGTTGAGTATGTGCAGTCGACTGGGGTCGCCGACTCCGTATTGATGGGGCCAGAAGCGGAATTCTTTATCTTTGACGAGGTCTTCTATCACGCCGGGCAACACTCCGCCGGGTACTCAGTTACCTCCGGTGAGGCGCCGTGGACGTCAGGTGAGCCTGGACTCGGCCATCAGATCGGGCTAAAGGGTGGCTATTTCCCTGTTGCTCCGTACGATACCTTCCAGGATCTGCGTTCCGAGATGGTGCGTGCACTCATTGACGCCGGTATCGAGATAGAGATCCACCACCACGAAGTGGGCACTGCAGGCCAGGCTGAGATCGACATGCGCTTCGGGCCTCTAGTGCAAATGGCGGACAATATCCAGGCGTACAAGTACATTATCAAGAACGTAGCCAAGGCTGCCGGCAAATCCGTCACCTTCATGCCCAAGCCCATCTTCCAGGATAACGGCTCCGGCATGCACACGCACCAGAGTCTGTGGAAAGACGGCCAGCCGCTGTTTGCCGGCGACGAATATGCAGGCCTCAGCCAGTTAGCGCTGTGGTACATCGGCGGCATCCTGAAGCACATCAACTCGTTGCTGGCCTTCTCCGCTCCGATCACCAACTCGTATCGTCGTTTGGTGCCCGGCTACGAAGCACCCGTTGTCGTGGCCTACTCTGCCCGAAATCGCTCGGCTGCCGTGCGTATCCCAACCTATTCCGGTTCGCCCAAGGCCAAGCGCATCGAGTTCCGCTGTCCGGACCCGGCTGCTAACCCGTATCTCGCCTTCGCCGCTATGGTCATGGCCGGGATGGATGGCATTAAGAACAAGATCGATCCGGGCAACCCGGCCGAGATCGACCTGTTCGACGAGGATACGCTCAAGTCCGTGCAGATGGTGAAGGGCTCCCTTACCGAGGTTCTCGACGAGCTGGAGAACGACAACGCCTATCTGTTGGAGGGAGACGTCTTCACCTCCGACCTCATTGAGACCTACGTAGCGTACAAGCGTGTGGCCGACGTCGACGCCGTGCGCCTGCGTCCGCATCCGCAAGAGTTTGTCATGTATTACGGTATCTAGCCTCCAAGGGTTCGCGTACCAATAGAAAAACGATAGACTACGGTCTGTTGCCGGCTAGACCGGCGGCAGACCGTATCTTTTCTTTTTGCGGCATCGAGCGATTGTTCCATAGTACCCTCGGTACCACCAGCACTGTTGGGACAGACGCTCACCGGTGTTACAATGGACGGGCCGAAGCGGACCACTCTTTGCGTCCCCCACTTCGATAGTTGCCGTCACTATCGCCCACCGGCGCTCACGTCATGACATCCAGGAGAACCTCCGCCGATGACCATCGAGTATAACCAGGACGAGTTACTTCGTATCGACGAGATCATTCGACGTAATGATATTCGCTTTATTCGACTGCAGTTTTCCGACATTGTTGGGATCGCCAAACACGTCACCATACCGGTAGCGCACTGGGATGATTCTGTGAAACAAGGTATCTGGTTTGATGGTAGTTCGGTCGAAGGCTTTGCCCGGGTAGCCGAAAGCGATATGTATCTCGTCCCCGACCTCTCGACGTTCATCGCTATCCCGTGGGAAATGGACCTTTCCACCGCCCGGGTCATTTGCGATGTCTATACCCCCGACGGCGAACCGTTTCACGGTGATCCGCGTTATGTGCTAAAGCGACAGATAGCGCGGGCGGCGGAGAAGGGTTTGCAGTATCAGGTGGGCCCGGAACTGGAGTTCTTCCTCTTTACGCGCAACCCTGACGGCGACCTGTTGCCCCTTCGCCCACATGATAATGCTGGATATTTCGACGTCAGCACCGATATGGCTCACAGCGTGCGTCGCCAGATGGTGGATGCCCTGCAAGGAATGGGAATTCGCGTAGAGGCCGCCCATCACGAAGTTGCCAGCGGCCAAAGCGAGATCGATTTCACCTATGGACCCGCACTGGAGACCGCGGATGGGACTGTGACAGTGCGCATCACCTTGAAAGCCATCGCACAGAAGAACAACTTATATTGTACGTTCATGCCCAAGCCCATCACCGGCATCAACGGTTCGGGTATGCACATCCACCAGAGCCTGTGGCATTTGGACAGCGGTGAGACGGCCATGCACGATGCTGACAATGAGTATGGCCTCAGTGAACTCGCCCTTCACTTCATTGCCGGACAGCTTGCCCATGCGCCTGCCATTACGCCCATCATCGCACCGCTAGTAAACAGCTACAAGCGTCTGGTGCCCGGCTACGAGGCGCCCGTATACCTGTCTTGGGGCACAACCAATCGCAGCGCGCTGATTCGCATTCCGCGTACGGGTGCGGGAAGACCCAACAGTGTACGGTGCGAATTGCGCTGTCCAGATCCCAGTGCAAACCCATATCTCGCGTTGGCCGTCATGCTTGCAGCCGGACTTGACGGAATCGAACAGCGGATGATGCCTCCGAGCCCTGCTGAGGAAGACCTGTATCACGTGGACGGCGGGCGTGCGGGTATAGATATGCTGCCCCCCGACCTGGGCTCGGCTATTGCCGCGCTGCGTGAGGACGATGTAGTCCAGAGTGCTCTTGGCCCCCATGTCTACGAACGCTATATCGAAGCCAAACTTCTGGAGTGGAGCGACTACCGAGCACACGTGACCCGCTGGGAGTTGGACCGCTATTTGGCGATGTACTAGTCGATTGCGCTCTGCACCCTTAGCTTGCGTCCGAGTTTCGACTTCCGGACAATGACGCTTGCTGGACATAACGGTACCAGGCGACACGGCTAATCGCCGGAGCTGGACACCCCGCCTCGCCGTCGTGATAGGGTCGTTCAGGAGGGCACATGGCAACAGCAAATCCACTCGTCCTACGTCGACTGTGCGGACCCCTGCTGGTTACAGCCTGGTTACTGCTGCTAGGTTGTCAAATGCGCACTGAGCCATCCGCCGTCTCTACCCAGGCTACGCAGGCAGGCGACATTGCTGCAACCGATGCAGTAGGTACCGATGTCGATTTGTCTGCCGGCGCCTCATACACCGCAACCAAGACCAGCTACCCGCTCGTGCAACTAGGGCTAACCAATCAGCGGCTGGACGGCAACCGCGTTGTCGATGGTTATACGGATTTGTCGACGATTACGCCCATAGACGTCGCACTTGACGGCAAGCCGGCATGGGTCGCCGCAGTGCCCACAGAGGACGGCGTCCTGTGGGGCGTAGTGTTGGAGGATGGGCGGACTCAAGCGGTGTTGGTGGCAGACGGTACCGTTATCTCCGTGCCGACTTCGCCGGCCCAACTTCCGGCAGCCATGCCGCCAACGCTGGAATACATTGACGGCGTTGCTACATTTGTGGTGGCCGATGGCGCTGTATCACCCGTCACCAATGCTGTGCCGGTGGGAGACTCGATCATCACAGTGGGGTCGGACGGCGATCTGATCATCGAGGACCCGGAACAGACGTCGATTCTCGACACGGATGCCCTGCCGGATGCCCGGTTGCTGGTTGACGACGACGAACGCGTCCTCTTCGTATCGAATCCTACCGAGCGATACCCGCACGGAGTGCTGGGTGACGGTGTTGAGGCAGCCTCTATTACGCTGGCCGAGCTTACGCCGGAACCTCACGTTGTGCGCACCTTCGACGTCCCAGCGCCCAGCGTTCTCGAAGGCATTGCGCCCATCTGGACGGACTTGAACGGCGACGGCGTACGGGAAATTGTAGTCACCCTGTCAGACGCTGTGGGCGGGGCGAGGGTAGTGGCATACGCAGAGGATGGCTCTGTTGTGGCGCAAGGGCCACCGGCCGGACACGGAGACCGATGGCGACATCCAATTGCGGTTGCCCCCTTTGGTCCGCTGGGCGAACTGGAGCTGGCAGTCATATTGACGCCGCACATCGGTGGCGTGGTGGAATTCTACACGCTGGAAGATCGTCGGCTCAAGATCGTCGCCACTCTGCCTGGTTTTACTTCCCATGTCCTTGGTAGTCGCAACCTAGACATGGCGGTAGCCGCTGCTCCTTCTGGCGAAGGTCAGGCAGTTCTGCTTGCTCCCAGCCAGGACCGGAGCCACATCGGCGCTATCCGTCACGGCACGAACGGCGCGGAGACGGCGTGGATAATTGACGTCGATGGTCTGATTGTGACCAATGTCGGTGCAGCCGGGATGGACGACGACCGGCTTAGTGTTTCCGTTGGGCGCAGTGACAGCACGCTTCGCATCTGGCAGCCTGACTGATAATACCGTGTGCGAGACTCCTGTCCGCCTGGGAGATGCGCGACCGCAGCGCCTGCATCCTTACAGAGTATTGTAGATGAAGAATCTGCCTTGGCTCTATGCGTGGCGCCAGTTGCGTCTGAGCAAGACCCGCTCTCTCCTTGTAGTACTGTCGATTGCGATCGGCATCTTTGCATTCGCCGCGATCTGGGGCGCGGCCTCAGTGTTGCGGCGCGAACTCCCCGTACGCTTCCAAGCGATCCACCCGGCCAGCGCCATACTCCATACAAGCCTATTTCAAGACGGCATGGTGGATGCCGTCGATCGTATGTCTGCCGTGGCCGCTGCTGAAGCCAGGCTGAAGGCGAAGGTTCGCTATCTGGACGCGGCCGACGAGTGGCATGATATGGAGCTGTTTGCTCTTGGTGATTACTTGGAAAACCGTGTCGATATGGTGCGACCATGGGAAGGAGCTTGGCCGCCGGCCGAACGCGAAATCCTAATCGAGCGGAATTCGTTGTCACAAACAGGTGCGGCGTTAGGCGGGCCTATCACGCTGGAAACGAGTGAAGGTGAGCAGCGAACGCTTACGATTTCCGGATTAGCCCATGATATGAATCAAGCGCCGGCTCAGGTCACCGGCGTACCCTATGGATATGTGTCCCAGGACACTCTGGAATGGCTCGGATTGCAGCGGGGTTACAACGAGCTTCACCTTATCGTGCTGGAAGACCAATACGATACGGAGCACATCAATCAGGTCGCTCAGGAGGCGGCGGACAAGTTCGAGAATGATGGGAAAACGGTGTATTGGACTGAAGTGCCTGAACCTGGCACTCACTTTGCGCAGCAGTTCATGCCGACCATTCTTCTGATCCTTACGTCACTGGGATTGATGGTTCTGTTGATGAGTAGCTTCCTGGTGATCAACGTAATCACGGCACTTCTCACGCAACAGATCAAGCAGATAGGGATAATGAAATCTGTTGGCGCAACGCCCCGTCAAATTGCGGGACTGTACTTCCGGCTGGTGATAATTTATGGCGTGACGGCGATCCTGCTGGCAATTCCACTCGGGGCGCTGGGGAGCACCGTGTTCGCAACCTTCCTGGCTGCGCAACTTAATTTCGATATTGAGCGGAGTATTCTCGTACCGTCCGCGCTAGTCATCGAATTGACTGTCGGTTTGTTGGTCCCCATCATTGCGGCGATGATACCGATCCGCTCCGCCGTGAACATTACGGTTCGCGAGGCCATTCAGGATCAAGGACTTGAGCTGTCGTCGGCAGGCAATTCGCACATCGACGAGTTGCTGCAAACCCGGTTGGCTGCGTTACCCATCCCGCGTCCCATGCGACTCTCGATAAGAAATACATTTCGGCGCAAGGGCCGACTCGTGCGAACGCTCATCCCGCTCATGCTCGGCGGTGCAATCTTTATTACGGTGCTTACGGTGCGTGCCTCTCTTTTCAGTACGCTGGAAGGGATGCTAGCCAGCCAAGGGTTCGACGTACAAATTCAACTAACGCGACCGCAGCGAATCGCACGACTGGAGGCGGAAGCCTCCAAAGTACCGGAGATCACTGTAGCGGAGGGCTGGTTTCAGACTGAGGGAATCCCGATTCGTGCCGATGGCAGCGAGGGTGATAGTGTAATCGTCTCCGCACTGCCCGCTGGCACGCAGGTCCTGATCCCGGACATGGTCGCCGGTCGCTGGCTGGAATCCGAGGACACCAACGCCATCGTGGTACCGGTGAGTTTTCTTTCCGGCGAACCGGGACTGGCACTTGGCTCAGAGGTAACACTGAACATCAACGATAAGGAAACTACCTGGCGCATCGTTGGCCTGAATCAAGTATTCCAGCCGCCCATAGCGCCAAAGGTCCTCTACGTGAACCTGCCGCAATATTGGCGGCTTATGGGCAACACCGCCCGTGCCAATAACCTACGTATACTCACCAAGAATCACGACGCAAAGACCCATGCAGCCGCGGCTCAGGACATCGAGCAACGTCTCGAAAACGCCGATTTTGAAGTGAGTTCCACGAGGACGGCGACTGAGGATCGCAGAGTCTTGACGGAGCGGTTCAACATCATCACCGTCATCCTCATGACTATGGCTACCCTCCTGGCTACTGTCGGCGCAGTGGGCCTAATGGGTACTATGAGCATCAACGTATTGGAACGAACGCGCGAAATCGGCGTCATGCGCGCCATCGGCGCGTCCACGCGTTCCGTGATTCTGATATTCGTAGTTGAAGGGCTGGTGATCGGGATGATATCGTGGGTGGGTTCGCTCATCCTCTCCCAGCCCATGAGCAGGTTGATGAGCCGCACAGTGGGCATGACGTTTGCACAACTGCCCCTGGATTATACATTCGCTTGGCTGGCGCCGATCCTCTGGATTGTTATCGTACTCAGCGTGTCAGCAATCGCCAGCCTAATCCCCGCCCGCAATGCAGCGAACCTTACTGTGCGCGATACACTTGCCTACGAGTAGGCGACGCTGACCTTCTCACGCTCGGTTGCGATGGCAGTAACTGGGCAAGAATCCCTATCTATCGGAAGAACCAGCGGTTACGATGCTCGATTGGCGAGCTGCGTGATGATGCCCAACAGAAGCTGGGTCAGCTTGGGAACAATTAGCGCGCCCGCCGCCTGGACTTCGTCGTGCGTAGGTTCGGCCATGGCATCGAGCGCGTCGATGGCCAAATTGGTGATTGTACTTACGGCCAGCACGTCCATGCCTGCGTGCCGGGCGACCTGCGCTTCGGGCACTGTGCTCATTCCCACGGCGTCAGCGCCCAGGACACGCAGCATACGGACCTCGGCCGGCGTCTCGAAGCTCGGGCCGGACAGGTAAGTGTACACGCCCGACTGTATTTCGATTCCATGCTGGGCGGCCACGGATTGCGCCAACTGACGCAACTCTTTGGAGTACATGTGATTGGCCGCGGGAAAACGAGGTCCGAACTCGTCTGCGTTGGGTCCCATCAGCGGATTGTGCCCGGACATGCCCACGAAGTTTATGTGATCCTCGATTAGCATGAGGTCGCCGACCTGAAAATCCACATTGATGCCGCCGGCGGCGTTGGTGAGGATCATCGTCCGTATCCCCATTCTGTGCATCACCCGAATCGGGAACGTCACCTGCGGAAGGCCATATCCTTCGTAAAAGTGAAACCGGCCCTGCATAACGCAGACGGGTACATTGCCCAACACACCGACGACCAGCCTTCCCGCGTGTCCTGGAGCAGTACTGAGTGGGAAGTGAGGGATATCTTCGTAAGATATCACCGCCGCCTGCGTCACGGCATCGGCTAATCCGCTTAATCCGCTCCCGAGTACGAGTCCGACTTTGGGACGGCAGGCGCACTGCTCGACAATGAACGCCGTCGCCTCGTCGACTGCTTTGAGAGGATACAATGTGGGCACCGGAGGCTCCGATTCAATTTGGGCAAAGGTAAGATTGGGAAGGCTAGGAGGAATCTTGCGCAGGCTGTTGCCCACGCGCATCTACCTCCTGCCCGTCTATTACCAGACCGCTGTTGCCCTTGGACACCTGGCGATAGACCTGTGTTGTGCTGGAACTCGCATGACCTAGCCGCTCCTGTACTTCGCGCAGTTCGGCGCCCGAATTCAGCAGATGTGTAGCGAAGCTGTGGCGCAAGGTGTGAGGCGTAACCGGAGTTTCGATGCCGGCTTCGTCCACATAATGCTTGATAATTAGCCAGAGGCCCTGGCGCGTCAGTCGCTGACCACGATGGTTGAGAAAGAGCGCGGATTCGGACGAATCCACGACCAGATGGGGCCTGCCATCGTGAACGTAATCACCCACCGCCGTCACTGCGTTGTCGTAGATAGGTACGGTGCGTTCTCGTTTGCTGCCCTCTCCGCAGAGCACACTTCCAGCGTCCAAATCGACGTTTCCGACGTCCAAACTTACGAGTTCTGTGACACGCATTCCCGTCGCATAGAGCATTTCCAGAAGCGCTTTGTCACGCAGAGACTTCGGTGTTTTGTCCTCCGGCGGCGCAGACATGAGCCTATTAATCTCGTCCGGCTGGATGGAACGAGGCAGACTCTTCTTCACCTTCGGTGAATCCAAGCTATCGGAAGGATCACTGCTCAGATAGCCACGGCTGACAAGAAAGTGCAGAAAGCTTTTGACCGATGCCACCTTGCGCGCCACGGTGGAGGAGGCGTAGTCACGTTCCTTAAGATAGAGCAGATAATTCTGCACGACATGGTCATTGACATCTGACCAGCCCGTGATCTTGGGAGTGACCGGTGTAGAATAGCTCTCCAAGTAATCGAGGAACTGGGACAGATCGTTCTGATACGCCGCGGTCGTGTTCGTGGAACAGTTCTTCTCATTCACCATGTAGTGGAGGAACTGCGCAACCTGGCGTCTCATGCATTGGCCTCCTTCAGGCAGTGCGGTTTGGGTACCTGCAAATTGTAACATAACTTTGCATAAAAACGAAAGCTGGCGGCCGTCTACAGGGGGATAGTTGCCACGTCTCGCAAGCGCCAGGCAGTCCTGGTATTCGCATTTCGGAGTGGCGTCGTGCAGTCTCGATCAGGCATAATGGTCGAATCGCACGAGCGTCGTCCGCCAGAACCCGTATGCTATAATTGTCGCCCATGATACGTAGAGAATCTCCAAATACGAATTTAGCTGACCAGAGCGGGGACAGCGCCTCGTCCATCGCAGAAACCGCATCGGCCTCAGCCCCGACGCTTCGGCAGTTTGCGCTGGATTTCTTTACCTTTTTCGGCTCAATCGTGACGCGTGAAGAGGACCGTCCAGGCGTCGTTCGTGTGGATCTGGCGGAGTCATTGACCGAACATTTCGGGGCTTCCTTACTCCACGTCTGTTTTGAGCATGCAGACGTCGCGCACGGTTGCAAGTTGATGGCCCGTGGTAGTCGTCTTTATGACCTGATGATGTCGTATCTCGACCAGCGCAGCGCGGCCACGCTCCTGGAGCTGCCGCGACGTGACACGAGTAGCGAGCAACTGATGAAGGCGGTAAGGCCGCGTAATGCAAGCATCCTGAACCTCCGCATGCGGGAGACAATCCGCCGCCAATACGCCTTTAACTGGCACCTCACCTACCGGTCGGACGAGAAGTACGAAGAGATATATACTGTTGTAGTGGACGAGGACGGGGTTCGAGTGCCGACCCAGGGCGACCCCGACGCGCGGACGGACGCACCTGCGCTTGACGTTCTCTTTGCCGACGCAGAGGCGGGGCTGGACAAGGAACAAACGGGCGAGTTGAATGACGGTGCCAAGCTGCCACCCATGAGCCAACTGGTCCGTATGGCGCAGTCGGCCCGAAAGTACGCGGTGTACCATGCCGACACCCAGTCCGCCGTGCATGAGGCCGCTATTCTGCCGCGCCTATACCGTACGGTCAACCGTATCACCACCTACTACGGGCAGCAGATAGAGGAAGTGTACGATTCCCATGATAGGAATGGGGAGAAGCGGCTGGCGCTGCAAGATGATATGGAGCGCAAGATTGCCGAAGAGGTGGACATTCATCGATTGCGCGTTGCTGTCGACCTATTCAGCTACGCTGTGTTTCAAATGCCTGTGGCCGTGGCGGAAATGACGCTCTCCGATGGCGTGCGAGAAGCAGACATTCGGGTCATCCACAATCGCTATTCGGGATTGACGGAACGGCCGCGTTGCCACGCGTGCGGCCAGGAGACCACCGATGTTTCGCTGGACAAGTACGGCCATATTACTTGTGATGAATGCATCCAGCAGTGCGCTACTTGTCAAGAAATCGTGTGCCGTGCGTGTGGTGTGCAGCCCTGTCCCGTTTGCGGTAAGCAGAGCTGCGATGAGTGCGGCGAGATGTGCTGGGCATGTGGGGAGCGCGCCTGTCCCGAACACATTGATACCTGCCCCGTGTGTGGTGACAGAGTTTGCCATTCCTGCATGGCCGAATGCAGTCATTGTGGCGTCAGACAATGCCGTAGTCATCTGGTATCGGACGCTGTGGTAAACGAAGACGGCGTCTACGAATTTGTTTGCGAGGCTTGTGCGGTCCGGTGTCCCGGGTGTCAGCAATACAGCGCCCATGTGGAAGTTTGCCAGGCCAGCGGTCAGCGCTTCTGTGAGAATTGCCTCGTCACCTGCTCTGACTGCGGCGGTCGCGTTGGACCGGGTTTTTATCAGATATCCGCTGTCGACGGCAGTGTCCACTGTGTTCGATGTATGCGCAGCTGCCCTGGTTGCGGGCTTCTCACGCCTGACATGATTCGCTGTGAGAGATGCGGCGCGGAATATTGCCCCTCGTGTGCGCTGACGTGCGACATCTGCGGCAATCACTGTTGTGAGGGCACGTACGCGCATTTCTCCAGCTGTGACCATGTCGTGTGCGCTGACCATAGTACAGAATGCGCCGCGGGCGGAGAGCTTGTCTGTCCAATCTGTAGCCTCTCCTGCGGTGTGTGTGAACAACCCTATTGTGATGAACACAGCCGCTGCTGTCGCCACTGCGAACAAGTGTATTGCGCAAATTGCGTCGGCGATTCCGGTCTATGTGAGACTTGCGAACGTCTCATTGCCGGTGGCGGTGAAACGGTCGATATATTTCAGGAGCCTTGTATTGCCGATATTGAGGTGGGCGCTATGGCCCGTCATTATCGATGGCGGCGCGCAGGCAACGCACGATACCTGATCTACGAAGGACACAATCGAATAACTGGCGGTGTACTTGTGGTCATCGACGCTGCGCAGGGTTCCGACAATGTCGTGGCCGTGCGTCGTATCGGTATGCTGGAGTTCTTCCGCGGCAGGTCGGCGAAGTAGTATGCCGGCCAGCAGCCATCCGCCCAACCAGCAATTGGTCGACACGGCGCGTACGCACCTCAAAGATTGCCGCTTATGCCCTTTTGCCTGCGGAACGGACCGGGGTTCGGGTAAAGGAACATGTCGTGTCGGTTCCGTCAGCTATGTGGCCAGCGAAATGTTGCACATGGGCGAGGAGAAGATCCTGCGCCCGGCGCACGCGATTTTTTTCAGTGGTTGTACGGCCCGTTGTCGCTTCTGTATCGCCGCGAAATACGCGTTTCATGCCGACTATGGCATTCCGGTCACTCCCGCCCAGTTGGCGCAGCGGATCGCAGTGCGGCAGGATGAGGGTGCGCGGGCCATTTGCTTCATCGGCGGCGATCCGGTTCCCCATATTCCCACGATCCTGGATACACTTGCGCACCTCGGCGACCGCAAACGCGTGCCCGCGGTGTTCAACAGCAATCTATATGTGACATCTGATGCGCTCGACTTGCTCGACGACGCCATCGACATCTACCTACCAGATCTCAAATTCGGTCCCGGCGCATGCGGTGAAACGGTCGGCGCTATGCCCGACTATTGGTCTGTCGTGACGGGCGCCATTGACCGCTTGCTGCAGAATGGGAAGCGGGTGATTGTGCGCCACCTGCTGATGCCTGGACATTTTCATTGCTGTACCGAACCCGTGCTATCCTGGTTAGCCCAGCGGCCGGCAATTGGCGTCAGCCTACTCGACCAATACCTGGCGCCGCCGCGGATGCGCGGGCAGTTGGCCGCGGCTGTGCAGGCCGACGAGACAAGAACGGCATTTGATCTGGCGCACGCACATCGTCTACGTCTTGAAGATTGAGATTGCGGGCAATGCTGTCGCATTGATATAGCTCCCGCTACTGCGGAATCAACATTTCAAACTTCTAACGAGGGTCTGCAGACACATGGGCGAAAACGCAACGACAGCACGCATAGGCGAACTGGAGATGACGCTGTTCAACGCGGGCGATCTTATATTCGATGTGGGGAAAGAGCTGGCCGTGCCGCAGCAGGAATGGCGAGAGCAAGACTACGCCATCTTTGAAAAGCCCTTACTCGTACCGGTGCTGTGTGTGCTTATTCAGTCGCCTGAGACGACGGTTCTGGTGGACGCGGGCGCGTATGAGCTCGTGTCCGAGCCCGAAACGGCTCCTCCAGGTTACGGGCAGCCTCCGAGTTTGGTTCGGCAGCTCGCTGCCGCTGGAAAACAAACGGAGGATATCCAGCATATCGTCATCACGCATGCTCACTTTGACCACTTCAATGGTCTCACGCAGATCGGCGAGCAAGGTGAACCGGCGCCGACCTATCCAAATGCAGTCGTGTATTTGGGTAAAGGAGATTGGGAGAACGAAGAGATGCAGCGCCTGCTGCGCTCTCCGGATTCTTTGCAGGCGCAAACACTGGGCTTCCTGCACGACCAGGGGATGCTCCGGCTGGTCGACGCCCAGGTCGAAATTGCGCCCGGGATCGAGATTGTGCCTACGCCAGGCGAGACGCCGGGTCACGTTGCTGTGCGTGTTGTATCGGAAGGGCGGGTAGGCTACTGCTTAGGAGATCTGTACCATCACGTGGTAGAAGTGGAGAAGCCACAGTGGGCAGTGACGTGGGCAGACAAGCAAGCCATTGAGAATAGCCGCAGGCTGATCGCCCGGGCTGCGCTGAAGGAGGACGCCCTCGTGACTGCCAGCCACATTCCGGGATTTGGCCGCATTCGTGCAAGTTCGGACGGACTGCGCTGGGAGACAGTGTAGCATCCCGCATAGCGCCAACCGATTGCCGTCACACGGGTTAAAACCCATTGGATCATGGGCAGCCATGTGACGGCAATTCTGTGAACCAGGTTATTCGAAAAAGACCTCTACGCGCTTGCCGTCATCGTCCGCCGTAACGTCTACGATCCGTCCCCGCATCCCCGAATCCAGCGCATCTAGGATAGCCTGTACGTCGATGTTCGCCGACTCCGGGATAAAGCGAAGGCCGAAGCGAACGAAACCGACGGGCACGTTCACGTTTACCTTCTCTTGACCAGTTACCAAGTCCGACACTCGGATACGCAATACTCTTGAGTCGTCGAAAGAGTCTTTGGGTCCAGCAGGGGGCGTATCGGATGATTCGCCGACCGCGGCCAGCAACTTCGCGCCCTCTTCAGGACTGATCTTTCCCTCCTCGACCATCCGCAATATCATCCGCCGTTCTTCTTGTGCTGACATATCATTCTCTCCGGGCGTGGTAGCGCTCAATTCGTTTGCCGGCATCGCGCCGGTCGGCGTTTCTCTTGTGGCGATGTTGTTATTTTGCACCGTACGCACTCCTACGATTCCATGGCGGAGAGCAGCAGTTCCGCCTGTTCGACCGTAACTTTGCCCTCTTCCACCATGCGCAACACCGTAGCGCGTTCTTCGTCGCTTACCGGAGCCGGTCGCGGTTGTACCGCTTTTGGGGAAACGTACGGGCGTGGCGCGTGCCTTCGTGCCGTGGCTGCTGCTGCTCGCTGTTCTGCTTTGGCTGCAGCTCGTTCGGCCTTGCGCATGGCCTTCTCTACGTTGGCCTCGGCGCGTTCCATCGCTCTCTGTACACGCTCAGTGATGCGCGCAGCGATTTCATCGCCCCACGGCAGTCCGTTCAACTGCGACTCGAGTTGTGCAGCCATCGCGCCCAGTTGCGCCTCTAAGTTATCCGCCATGGCGCGCAGACTATCCTCCAGTTCGCCGCTATTAGCCCCACCGGGCGCAGAACCAATCTCCGTTCCCGACAGGGAAATGTCTCCACCGGCCATCAGGTTGATGGCGGTTCCGCCCGCACCGACAACTAGGCGGGAAACATGACCGGAACGGTTCTGCCTGGGCATGGAACCGCGCACACGCAGTGATCCCCCGTATTGCAGATTCAGCGTAGCATTGGCGTTATCCGGCAGCCGGCACTCGATATCACCGCCGGCTTGGATGGCATGAATATCATCCGAGACCGCGACGAATTCGATGTGAGCGTGGCCTCCGGTATTGACGGCGATGGCGTTGCTCACCTGCGTGGCTTTCAGATCGCCGCCTACGCCTGCCCGCAGGGCTCCGGTGAGAGAACTCACCGTCAGATCGCCGCCAACCGTGCCCGCATTCAGCTCGCCCTGGCAACCTTCCACCTTCACATCTCCACTGACGGCGACTACACTCAGTGGCCCGCAATTTTGCAGACGCAGGTCACCGCTGACGCGCTGCCCATCGATGGGCGCATTGACGCCCGCAAGCACTGCATTCCCGGCGATGTGGTCGAAATGCAACGGTAGCGCCGAAGGGATCGTTAGGCTGCAGTCGCCCGTGGCGGTCAACACGGCCTCGCCGTCCTGTTCCTCGAGTACGATGGCGTCATCTGTTTCCGCTAAAATCTCATCTCTATCCCAGCCGCGAACCGTCAGATCGGCGGCGGCAAGACGTACCCGTACAGCCGCATACTCTCCAGCGAAGATCTGTTTCTCGCTCATGTTCGTCATTCTCCACTCAGTTGGCTCATGGCCTCGTCAAACGTGATGTTGCCGGCATCCAGCTCCGCCAAGATCGCGGCCCGGTCCACCTCACTTCCGGGGCTGCCGTCGTCTCTGCCGGGTTCATAACCCAAGGCGCGAATTATCTCATGGAGGCGGTTGCGAATCGTCGGATACGAGAGTCCCAGCTCACCCTCCATGCGGCTCAACTTGCCTTCACACTTCAGGAATATCTCTACGAACCGCAGCTGTTCCTGATCTAGCTGCGCAAACGGAGCTTCGGCCTTGAAGCGGCCCTCCACGGTGACGCCGCTGTCTGGACAGTGAAATCGGGTGACGATAATCTCGCCGCCGTCGAATGGACTTGTACTTGGTAATGTCAGCATCTGTATGCCTCCACTGGACGCTGGTGACTGTCCATTGCGCTCGCACGGTACAAGGAGCAGTCGATCATGGAAATCGCAAGCCGTGCACGCTTGTATGAATACTTTAGCAGACAAACTTAAGAAAGTCAATGGGGAGTATTAATAAAAATCAATATAAGATTCAATAATTCAAAAATTGGTCGCTACTTCTTTAGTAATCCTGAATCTCACCAACAAAACGGCCCGGGGCAATCCGGGCCGCTCTGCCAACATAAGTTGTGATTGTCAGACGTCCGTCAGTCTAGCCAACCCTGATCTCGCAAGAAGGCCGTGAGGCCGGGGATCGCGAATCGCTTGCCCTGGTACGCCTGATAGCCGTAGAAACCGAATGCCATCCACACCATGATCACAGCAATGGGCGCCAGACATAGGAGCAAAACCCCCATCACCGAAAAGATCCAGCCAATAACCGGCACGATCGACATGAACGCCATACCGAATATCACAGCGGCGCCAAACACCATGAACACCACAGAAAGCGCCATACTCTGCACCGCATGGTACCGTTGGAAGGTGCGATGTTTGCTGCTCTCGCTGAGCAAGACGATCGCAGGCATGACGATTGGAATAAGTATCTGCGTAATGTAGGACAGGAGAGCGATAAGCCGGTCATCACTGGAGGCTTCCTCGTCCACGAACGGATCACGCATGAACTCACCTTTACGCAGTGCGTCTGCCGCTTGGCTCGCTTGCTCGCGCGCGGCGCCTACAAAACGTTCGGCTGCCGTCGAGTTCCCATTAGCCGCCCCATTGGGTTGGCCGCCCATCGCGCCCGTGTTTTCCGCCGCGCCCTGTCTGCTTTCGTCTGAATCCATCTGTTCTCCACTCATTAGTCTGCCCTCATATTGCACTGCCGGTATCGGTACGGCCGTAGCGTTTCTGTAAGTCAACTGTACACAACAATACGCAGGAATCACCGAAAGGTTGCAACAGGGCAGCCCGGGAATCCCGCAAACTTCTATTGTGATCATGGCCCATCGCCATCATGCAAATGCACAAGTTCTTTGACCGTGTTCTAGGCAGATGCTACAATCGCAGCCGATGCGGGTCCTGGCAATCTCCGACCAAGTTGAACCTGTGCTCTACAGTGCCGCTATCACGCGGCGCGTAGGCGACGTTGACTTTGTGGTAAGTTGTGGTGACCTGCCGTTCTACTACATCGAGTATGTGGTCAGCATGGTCAACAAACCCAGCTACTATGTGTTTGGGAACCACGGCCGGGAGGTTGAGTATCAGGGGGGAGATTGGCGCCAGAAGACGGAACCCATGGGCGCGATGAATCTGCACGAAAGGACGGCAAAGGAGGGAGACCTGCTCCTCGCCGGCCTGGAAGGATCCATCCGTTACAATTACTCATCTCGCTTCCAATATACGGAGAGTGAGATGATGCTTAAAGTGATCGGTATGGCGCCCAAGCTGATGCGCAACCGCATACGCTACGGACGTTATCTGGATGTGCTGGTTGCCCATTCGCCGCCATTAGGTATCCACGACCAGCCGGACCCTGCCCACGTCGGTTTTCGCAGCTTCTTGACCTTCATGCGCTGGTATAAGCCGCGCTACCTGTTGCACGGGCACGTCCATCTCTACCGGCAGGATGTCGTTACCCGAACCATGTTCGAGCAGACCGAAGTGATCAATGTGTATCCGTTTCAGATCTTGAACCTAGTGCCGCAGCTAACCGGCACAGTGAGTGAGTCGCGTGCGTAAATCGAATGAAGTGCCAGCCAAATATCACCTAATCACGATGGGTTGTCCCAAGAACGAAGTCGACAGTGACGGCATCGAGATGCTACTGCGCAGCGCGGACCTGAGCGCCAGCGTATCTGTCGAAGACGCGGACGTGCTGATCGTGAATACCTGCGGGTTTCTGCAAGCAGCTAAGGATGAGTCCATAGGCGTGCTCCAGGAATTGGCGGAAGCCAAGCGGCATGACCAGATTTTGATCGCAGCGGGATGCCTGGTGCAACGAAACAGCGACGAGGTGTTGCGACGCGTGCCGGAGGTGGATGGCCTGCTGGGCACGAGAAGGTGGATGGATGTGCTGAATCTACTTCGGGGACTGCGTGACGGTGAAGGGGCGCGCACCACGGCAAAGTATGACTTACTTGGCGACAGCCGGGTACCGGCCCTGCTCGGCGATCCGCACGAAAGCTACGATCTCCCTGTCCCACGTCCGCTGGTGCTGTCAGGCAGCGCCTACTTGAAGATCTCCGATGGGTGCAATGCTCCCTGCGCATTCTGTACGATCCCCAGTTTCAAGGGGAAGCTACGCAGCCGCCCGCTCAATGCTGTTGTGGACGAGGCGCGTTCGTTGGTGGCTGCCGGCGCCAAAGAGCTGGTCATCGTGGCGCAGGATACAACCGACTATGGACGGGATCGAGGAGAGCCAAATAGCCTGCCTCAGCTCCTGTCAGCGATCTGCAACCGAACGGATGAATCGTTGCGTTGGGTGCGGTTGATGTACGCGTACCCCGGCCACGTGACGGACGAGCTGGTAGAGGTGATGGCCGCCGAACCCAAAATCGTGCCCTACCTCGACATACCCTTGCAGCACGGGGACCCGCGCACATTGCGTCGCATGCGCCGTCCCAGCCGGATCGAAATGGTTCATGACCACGTGGCCAAATTGCGAACGGCAATGCCCGACATCGCGTTGCGTACTACCTTTATCGTCGGCTATCCGGGTGAAACCGAAGAGGAGTTTGCCGGACTGCTGGATTTCGTACGCGAGATCGAGTTTGACCGGGTCGGCGCATTCGAATTCAGCCCGGAACCGGGAACACCGTCAGCCGAACTTCCGGACCAGATCCCTCCGGCAGTCAGGGCCGATAGATATGCCCGCCTCATGCAGGTGCAGCAACCCATCAGTCTGCGCAAGAATCAGATGCTTGTGGGAAGAAACCTCGAGGTATTGATAGAAGGCGAAGGCGAGATTGCTCCGGAAGGCGAAAGCCGAGGAAGCGATGAAGCGGGGTACGAGCCGTTACTATTGGCGCGCAGCTACCGGGATGCGCCCGAAGTTGACGGTCTTGTCCTTATTCCGGGAATCAGCGGCGTCCCTGCCGGAGAGATGATCGAGGTCTACATCAACGGCGCGATGGAGTACGATGTCGTCGGTGAACCCCTCATCGTGAAGACGTATTCTAGCGCCAGGGAGTCCATACGTCTGCTGGATACCGATCGCTAGCGATATCCCTCATGCGACGGAAACTCACTGGTCCCGTCACATGAACCCGGTCCAATGCTAACTGAACCATCCGCCGCGTTTGTTCTGATTTCGATAAATCTGAACAAGCTGTGCGAGCTGCTGTTGAAGAGCGCCTACGGTGCCCTCCAATGCACGAAGGCGATGCTCAATGCGTTCTTTGCGCGTCTCTTCCCTCCGCTGGTATTCGGCGATGACGCGTTCGATCTCCAGCATCCTATCGCGCAGTTTGCGATTCTCGTCTTTGAGACCGAAATTGTCCTGAACTACGACGTTGACCATCTCGCGCAACGTGGCCTGACTGTTCAGAATCGCCTGTTGGTTGCTGATGATGGTGTTTAGGATTTCCTCGACACCGGGTACAGAATCGTGATCCCGCTCTTTATTTTCGAACGGAGAAGCGAGCGCCGCGCTCGGCTTTCCCGTGTGGTTATTGGAGCGAAGCGGCGTGAGGTGTTCGCGAATCTCGTCGTCCGAGTACCCCTGTGCGATGAGTTTCTGTACCGCTACAAGAGCAACAATGTCAGCATTGGTGAACGAAGGGATGTCTTCGCTGGCGCGCGCGCTCAGATAGCGAGAGAATCGAACGCTCAAGCGGTGCAAGGCCCCGCCTGAGACGTCGAGGTGGTCCGCTGCCTCATCCAGCGAGAAAACCACATCTTGTGGATTCGAATACAGACCTGCGCCGTCGCCCATGAAACATTACCGGTTTAGGGGTTAGGCCGTGCCGGCATTGTGATTGGCAGATGCGTTACCTGCGGAAGATGCGGACGCGTCGTGATCTGCTTCGGCCAATGCCGCCAGTACCTAGTCGTCTACTACGCGCCAAGTGGTGTCGATTACTTCGCCGTCTTCTTCCGGGTGGTTCGCTGGATTGCCATCGTTATGACTATGCGATTGGTTTCGCGACGCATGCGGGGCGCCACCCGAATAGGCGCGATTGACGCTATCGCGCGGGGCAAGTGACACGAAGAGCCGCGCCGCCAAGAACAGAATAGCCAGGTCGTCCAGCGGCATACCTGGAATCAGATCCAAGGGAGAAATCCAGTAAATCAACGCCGCGACGGGCAGGAGAATCTTCAATAGCCCCGGAACGGTCGGATCCAGCAACAGTTTCCAGGAGACAGCTAAGTCGCGCAGGACACCCGACAGACTAAATGCAGAGGGACCTCCACGATAGCTTGATTTCGTACTCATTCGGTAGCTCCTTCGAAAAAAGACAAGTGTCAACAGTATAGCGAAATTCCGAACCCGTGACAACTGTCCGCGCGGGTTCATTACATCAGTTTGGCGCGGTCTCGCGCGCCTTCACAGGACGCGAGACCGGTGGTTTCATTCAGTTGGGCAAGTGAAAATCGCCGCCGCACGCGGCCCCTTTCGTATAGCGAAACATGTCGATCGTTGTGTTATAGTGTTCCTGCACGCCTATTGGGTGCCGTCTATTCGCTCAATTCCGACCGGACTGGCAGAGTACTATGCCCACCACCGCACAAATGTTACGCACGTACCCACAGCCTGTGCTTGCGGCCATCGCTGAACTCCGCAATGCCGTTTTTGATGGCTCGGAAAAACCGGACCAACTCCTGGAACTCCTTGCGGCGCAACTGACCGACCCGGAATCGGTGCAGAGCGCCTTTGACGAAGTGGCAGAAGCGACGCCAAATGCCCAGAAGGCTATCGAATCATTGTTGCGTAACGGCGGCGAAATGGCCACACCCCAGTTCACTCGTGAGTACGGCAGCATACGCCAGATGGGTACGGCCAAATTGGAACGGGACAGGCCGTGGGAAATGCCCGAAAGCATCGCCGAACTTCTCTACTATCACGGCCTGATAGGCAGTGGTTTTGAAGGTGTCGGACCCTCCGCACGCAATATCGTGTTTATTCCTAGTGATGTTTCCCCGTGGCTGCCAGCGCCGGAGACGGCTGCCGTGGAACAAGGTCTTGCCGTACGGCCCGTCGCTCCGCCTCCGCCGAGCTGTCTGCTGCTCACCGACGACAGCTTTCTCGAGGACGCCGGTTCGCTTATCGGCTTTCTGCATTCCGACGTTCTTCACCTTACCCCCGACGGGGCGAAGCATGCCGAAGATGTGCAACGTTTCTTGCAGCGACTCCAGATTCCATTTGGGCAAGCCGAGGACGGCGAGGACAGCCTCACGAGGACCTATATGGAGATCCGGCTGGACCTGCTGCTTCATCTTGCCAAACGACTGGGTTGGCTCAAGCTGGGTGACGAGAGCGTCATCGAGCTTTCCGGGAACCGGGTCCGCGCTTTCCTTGAAGTTGCTCGAGCAGAACAGCGGCAATTGCTTTGGGACGCGTGGCGGACGTCTCCTGAATGGAACGATTTGCAGCGAACGCCAGGTCTGGAATTCGCCAATCAAAACAACTGGGCCAATGATCCGCTTCAGGCGCGCGCAAACATCCTCCAGGTTCTTGCTCACCTGGCGCCCGATGGTTGGTTCAGTCAGGCAGCAGTTATTCAAGCGATCCAGGAGGCCGAGCCCGACTTCCAGCGGCCAACCGGCGAATACGACACATGGTACATACGTAGTAGTACTACGCAGGAATACCTGAAAGGTTTCGAACAATGGGACGCCGTCGAGGGAGCGTTGTTGCGGTTCTACATACGCGGTCCCCTTCATTGGCTTGGCGCGCTGGATCTGGCTGAACCTACGTCTGGCGACGATTATCAGCTTTCGCTGAGTGACTGGGGCGCGCACTGGCTGCTGGAAGATAGACCACTTCCCGCTGACGTGAAACCCGATCCGCTGACCGTCGGGGAGGATTTTACCGTGACCGTACCCTATGGCACTCCGCTCAGTGTTCGATTTCGGGTGGAGCGCTTCGCCCAGTGGCAGCGGAGCGAGCCCGTCTATGTCTACCGGATCACCCAACGCAGTCTTCAGCGTGCCCTAGAGGAGCAGATTTCGCCTGAGCAAATTCTCTCCTTTCTGCGCCGGAATTCGGATCCGCTGCCCGCCAACGTAGATAGAGCGTTGAGCAGATACGGAGCGGCCCATCCCTCATAACCGAGATTCCTAGAGAACCTGGCTCATCGCGACTGGAAATGGGTCAACACGGCTTATCTCATACAAGTAGGTGTGTTTCAGCAGGAAATCCCCCCTGTTTTTGAGCGGGTTGACAGATTTTGCTCGCTCATTGTAATATTTCCCCACCTCTAGCACGATGTCTGGGCACTGGGTAGTGTTCGGTCCTGCTTTTTATTATGTCAACACTACTTTCCGCATCGTGTAGCCGGTTAAGCGTACAGAAACAAGTATTGTCGCTTCGTGGATTCTGGAGTCCCCGAAATTGCGCGGTCCGGAATAGAACCTCCCTGCAGCGTCGCAGGTAATATCGCCCTGTGTGGTATACGGCAGCTAACCTGGGCAGCCGACAATTGAGCAGTGGGTGCAATCGCTCCGGTAAGCCGAACGTCCCAAACGGGTTCAGCCATCGTCCATCCGGACTTGAATGCGTTATGCCAAGTTCGGTGTATGGCAGATATTGTGGGTTTCAAGCATCATCAACGTTCCAGTAGTACAAGAAGGAGAACTAACTTATGACCGTAGCTCAGAAGTTGTGGAGACTGCGCGGCCTGGCCATACTCGTCATCATGGCCATGGTACTCGCAGCATGTGGTGCACCGGCTGGCGCGCCTGCGGCGGAAGCCCCTGCCGGCGAGTCCGCTGCGCCGGCCGAAGGCGAGGAAGCGGCTGCGCCGGCAACCGGTCGCGGCGCAGGCGGCACGGCAAATGTGATCTACTGGCAGGCACCTTCTACGATGAACAGCTATTTGTCCGGTGGCACCAAGGACATCGAAGCATCTTCGGTCGTTCTTGAACCTCTTGCGCACTATGATCCAGATGGCGTGCTGGTGCCCTATCTGGCCACGGAGATCCCGACTGTGGAAAACGGCGGCATTTCCGAGGACCTCACCTCGATTACCTGGAAGCTGAAGGAGGGCGTTCTCTGGTCGGATGGCACTCCGCTGACAGCGGAAGATGTCGTCTTTACCGCCGAGTACTGCATGAATGAAGAGATGGGCTGCAATGCTGCTTCGGGTTACCTCGATATCGCAAGCGTGGAAGCGCTGGACGACCTGACTGTCAAGGTCACCTTCACCAAGCCCAAGCCCTTCCCGTATGGCCCCTTCGTCGGTAGCCAGAACGGCCACATCATTCAGAAGGCCCAGTTCCAGGATTGCACTGGCCTCAAGGCACAAGAATGCACCGAGCAGAACTTCTATCCCATTGGCACGGGTCCCTATAAGGTTAAGGATTTCCGCGCCAACGATACGGTCCTTTTCGAGATCAACGAGAACTATCGCGACCCCGACAAGCCGTACTTCTCTGAGTTCGTGATCAAAGGCGGCGGCGACGCTGCCGCTGCAGCTCGCGCCGTACTCGAAACCGGCGAAGCTGATTATGCTTGGAACACCCAAGTCGAGCCCCAGATTCTGGCCGAAATGGAAGCAGCCGGTATTGGTACGGTTATCACAGCTTTCGGCCCGGGTGTCGAGCGCATTATGATCAACTTCACCAATCCCGATCCCGCCCTAGGCGACAAGCGCTCTGAGTGGACTCCTGAAGATCCGAACCCGCATCCGTTCCTCACAGACTACAATGTGCGCAAGGCGCTGTCCATGGCGATTGATCGCAGTGCGCTCAACGAAGTCGGCTATGGCGCCATGGGCCAGCCCACCTGCAACGTGGTGCCCGCACCTGCTTATCAGGCCTCGACTGCCAACGATGACTGTCTTGTGCAGGATATCGAAGGGGCCAAGGCGCTGCTCGAAGAGTCCGGATGGGTCGATGAGGATGGCGACGGCGTGCGTGAGAAAGACGGTATGCGTCTGAGCCTTCTCTACCAGACCTCAACCAACTCGGTTCGTCAGAAGACCCAGGCGCTCGTCAAGCAATGGTGGGAAGAAATCGGCGTCGAAACCGAATTGCGCAACATCAGCGCCGACGTCTTCTTCGGCGGTGATCCGGCCAGCCCGGATACCTACGGCAAGTTCTATTCCGACGTGGAGATGTACACCAATACTTGGGATGGCACGGACGCCGAGACGTACATGGGTAACTGGACCTGTGAGGAGATCGCCCGCGCCGAAAATCAGTGGCTGGGCAACAACATTTCGCGCTGGTGCAGTGACGAATACAAGGACCAGTACCAGGCACTCATGGACCAGTTGGCAGACACTGTCGGCACAGAAGCCCGCGGTGAGATCGTAAAGCAGTTGAACGATCTCGTCGTGCAGGACTACGCCCTAATTCCACTGATCTGGCGAGGTGACGTATCCGTGGCCGCCAACTCGCTCAAGGGT
>JBJYXA010000339.1:0-6894 GCA_046259705.1 Caldilineaceae bacterium | reverse complement strand
TGATTGACGACTACTACGACCGATTGGCCGCCGTCCACTGGAAGGACTCCAAGTCCTCCTATCACGGCTACACCGGTCCGACACCGACGAAGGAAATGCACGCGGAGGAGATTCTATACAAGGATTTGGGAGCTGGCGGCGTAGACCATGTGGCGATTTGGGATCTCCTGAATCAGCGAGGCTACGACGGATGGATCACCCTCGATCTCGATCCGCCGCGTCCCAACGAAGGCGAAGGTTCAGTTGACGACAAGATCGGGATTAACTGCAGGTATCTGAGGGAAACGCTGAAAGTTCCACACTTCTAGCGGTTCGAGGTCGATTGTCAGGCGGACGTTCGCCCAGAGTTGCGCGTGCAAGAGCTGGCGGTGGTCTAGTTAATCAGGGTTTGATTGTCCGGCTACCGTACGCAGGCGGCCGTTCCGACGCGCTGCGGGCGGGGATAAGTGTTGGGTTGCGTGTATTTCCTAGCAACACCTTGCCAAGGCGATCAAGCATAGGCCGAGACGAAATCCAAAGAAAGAGCGTCAAACGTGTCATGGATTCTTATGCGCGGCTTTCCAGCGCTCAAGGACCTCTGAATCCCACACCTGTACTTCAAAGTAGAGGTCGTCCTCCGCTTGGTGCCGCGCATAGACCGCAGCGATCTCCTGAATATGAAACACAGTACCATAATCGGCAGCGGGGATTTGGGACTTTTCACCGGGCAGGAGTCCTTGCTGGATAAGGGCTTCGCGATAGGAACGGTGGCTGTCGCAGAGGGTGAAGCTGATATAGGTCGTGTCCAGAACGTCCTGAAGGTCTACGAGCAGATATTTCGTATCTGTCTCATCATACTGCCGGCGTTGGTATAGCCGCTCCTCAACGAGGGAGAGTGACAGATTCGGGTACAAGTAAAAAAACACGGGACAGCGCTGTTTTGGGGGACAATATTTGCGTGAAAACGCCTCGTACATACAGGCTTCCACAAAAAGACGGTTCTCCAAATATTGTCGCCGATTCTCTGGCGCATATCGGCCCCAATACCAAGTCTTTATGGCGACGATATCATCAAGCATCTGTTCCCGGTCATCGTCAGCATACATGGTAATAGTCTTGAACAGGTACTCCACCCGACTATAGTGATGGAGCATGACCTGCAAATTGGGCGTCGGGATATGCACTTTTCGCTCGTTCCATTCTTGTGGTGTTACTGAGTCACTCATCCTACCGCTGCGCCGTTTTCGAAATATCCGAAGTTAGGAACGTGGCGATTCCTGCGCCGGCACCACGCGCTTTGCTGTTCTCAGAATTCAAAACGGCCCACTGCACGCTACAGAGGTAGCCATCTTCCAGTTCGCCTGCAGGCCACGCGATATCCGATCAAAGTATAAACCCCCACGCGGGCTTTCATAGGCTCCGTGAAGCGCTTTGGATATCATAACCACTCCATCGCGTGCCAAAGCCTGCCCCCGCCTTCGCAAAACGGCCGTAGCCTGACATCGGCAACGTAGCCAGCGAGGATAGCATCCATCCGAGCGTCTCTTTTTAGTTAGTTGATATGAGCGCCCCTGCGCTGTAGGATTCTATTAGGCGCAACCGTGCGCAATGCGCGCAGCGATGCTACCCACGGGTCCGCCAGGTATTTGCGCCCGCAGTCCATAGAAAGGAAGCGCAATGGAAGAAAGCAAGCTCATCGGCATTCTGACAGCAGGCGGTGACAGCCCCGGTCTGAACGCGGCCATCCGCGGCATCGGCAAGGCGGCCGCCACCTATCCGGACATGCAAGTCATCGGGTTCCGCGACGGCTTCCGCGGCATGATGCAGAACCGTTCCGTACATCTCGACAGTAGTATGCTCTCCGGCATCCTGACCACCGGTGGCACCATCTTGGGCACCAGCCGCGACAAGCCCAATCGCATGCCCATCGGCGGCAAGACGATGGACATGACCGACGTCATCGTCGACAATTACCATAAACATCACCTGGACGTCTTGGTCTGCCTGGGGGGAGGCGGTACGCAGAAAAACGCCTACCACCTGATGCAGGCCGGTCTCAATGTCATCACACTCCCCAAGACTATAGACAACGATGTGGCCATGACCGACATTACCTTCGGTTTTGACACGGCGTTGGGAATCGCTACAGAGGCTATAGATCGCTTGCACAGCACAGCCCACAGCCACCATCGCATCATCGTGGTGGAGATCATGGGGCACCGGGCCGGCTGGTTGGCTCTCGGTGCGGGCATCGCCGGCGGCGCTGACGTGATCCTGATCCCGGAGATACCCTATGACGTGAACCATGTGGCAGACGCCATCCTCCGCCGTAGTCGAGCCGGCAAACGCTTCAGCATCGTGGGCGTCGCCGAAGGCGCCAAATCGATCGAATACGAATCCGATATTACGAAGCTCAAGGTGAAGCGCGCCAAAGCCAAAGAAAAGAAAGACCACAAGGCAGCACGCAAGCTTAAGAAACAAATCAGCGAACTGGAGGCAGGTCACGCAGGGAACACGCTGCGGCTTGCCGAACAGCTGGAGGCGCTCACGGGTCTGGAATGTCGTCTGACCATCCTGGGGCATGTCCAGCGCGGGGGCACGCCGTCGGCAGCGGACCGGCTGCTGGCTACGCAACTGGGCACGGCTTGCACAGAGCTGATTAGCCAGGGCATCTATGGTGTCATGGTCGCAGCGAAGGGAGACGACACCGTACCGGTACCTCTGGATGAGGTGGCCGGCAAGCTCAAAAGCGTTCCGCCGGATCACCACTGGATCAGCAGTGCGCGCCGCGTAGGCGCATCTCTTGGCGACTGAAGCGAACAGATTCTCGGCCAGTAGCCTTCAAGGGCCTACTGCCCAACCCGATCCCTGAAGGCGAATGTGACGGCTGGCGGCAAGAATAATTCCCGTCATAGCTACAATAGATTCAAGGGTAGGAAGTAGCCAGCGTCCTTCTGCATTTCATAGCCTGACAAGAATGTGGCGAGGGCTGCGCATTGAATCCAGGGCACGTGGCGACATTGTGACCCCTGGTCGGCCTATGTAACTGCCAAATCGCGTACCGCCAGATTCCGCAGCCGGCTGGTTGTTACCACCAGCCACAACTAGATGAAGAAGATGAGTGCGCGCTGATAGATGCCGATTACGGGCCGCAGGCCCATGATAACCGGGTCGTTGCCAGCCTGCGAGGAACAGACAGAGAAGAAGGCTACACAGGCTACGAGACCTGCAACAGCCAGAATTACTTCCGACCGGGCGTACCGGCACCACCGTACATCACGCAAGAAGCTCAAGGATAGCAGACGGGCACCAATCGTCACCGCAAGAAAATGGGTGAGTGCTGCGACGTCGTGTAGTTGAGCTGCAAGGCCTGGATCGACCGGGGCGATCTCGGCCGGAAAGGTCGCGACGCCCAGCATAGCTACGCCGGCAAGGCTCAGCAATGCTACGCCGCCACGTCCATAACGCTGCATCACGCCGCACCGATATAGAGCCACGGCGAGAAGCAGGATACCGACACCCATCAAGCCAAAACCAAAAGTCATGATGACAGCAAAGTCGCCTAGTGCATACTCACTGAGAAAGCTTCTGGCTGGACTCAAGTCTGGTCGCAGCAGTTGCGAAGTTATGACAGCAACCAAGAACAGGCTCTCGCACAGCAATGCTAGCGTAGCCATGAGTTGCGCGCCTCCTAGATCAGCAGTATCGCCGTGCATCTCGTCAGTTACTGGGGTCGACACGGAGTAGTTCTCCAAACCGAGCAGCCCATTACGACCACCTGCAGCCTCGTAGACCGTCTGCATAGTTCTATCAGATCCCATGGAAGACCTACCGAAGTGCGTGAATGGGGCTCATTCGTTCTCCTGCGCTTTGCCGGCGCATCCTACCACACGATATGCGCATGGGAAAAGGCTTATTGAGAGGCTATGTACCAGCCTGGGAGACCGTGCCATTAGTCGATGACCTATTCGATTATGCCAGCTGACATACGGTGCAGCTGCCGTAGCAGAGTCGTTTATTCTCGTTGGGACCGCTGGATTCGACTGATTGACCACACGGCGCTGGGCGCTCTTGAACAGGAAGTGCCGCTATTGAAGTCGCGTGCAAGGTTTCGTTGGGCTGCCTCCTTAGCGGAATGCTTCACCGGCGATGTACGTATCGAAGAACTCCTGAAACTTCACTACCTTGCCAGAATCGAGCGTCACGAGATGGACAAAGTCCGACTCATACATCTTGCCCGTCGCGATGGCACGACAGCGCATGAAGCCGGCAACGGCGACTGAGCTATCGTCCACGAGCATCTTGCGTGGCTCCAATACGAGGATATCCTCTGATTGGCGACCGATCTCGATCCAGTCGAGAAAGCCCTTATGTCCATAGCGCGTGCCTCCAGCCGGGTTATACGGGTTCGCCGGTTCGCACCACTCTACGTCATCGCTGAGCATGCCGAGGATGGCAGCAATATCCCGTCGAGCGAATGCCGCGTAGAGTTCTTGAACAATATGAACATTGTCGGCCGGTTCATTCATGCGTATCTCCGTTCGCTTATGCGTTTTGTTTCAACCGGCGCGCGCCTCAGATTCAGAATCAGCATATGACCAACTCTAGCGCCATACAGCACTAAGGCATGCACTTATTGTAACGCCATGATCTGCCCAGCGCGACAAGCAATATGTCGCGCAAAGGAGTGTGACAATATCGAATGTCACGCCGAATAGCTTTCATTTCGGGGTATTTAAGTCGACTTGCGCATTCTCACCCGGTAGTCATAATTCTATCGGACGGTGTCTACGTCGCTGAAACAGCAGGGGAGACAAAATGCTTGAATTGCTCGAGGAATTTGCTGACGCCTGGAACCGCCACGATCTTGAAGGTTTGATGTCGATAATGACGCCAGATTCCGTTCTTGAAGCCTCTAGCGGCAACTTTGTCGATGGAACGCGGTCTGAAGGGCAAGACGGCGTGCGCAATGCTTTCGCTTACGTCATTGAACAGTTTCCAGACGCCCGCTGGGGTGGTGCTAAGCATGTCGTATTTGGTGACAGGGGATTCTCTGAATGGAGCTTCACAGGAACGCTATCAGAAGGATTCCGCGTCCAGATGAATGGCTGCGATCTCTTTACCTTCCGCGATAACAAAATCGCGATCAAGAACTCCACTCGCAGGAACCGGCCGCCAGTTCAACCTTAGTACAGTGCTCAAGAACCGTTCACGGTACCATCCGACACCGGCATGCGGAGACGGAGTAGGTGGACCTGGCTGCCAAGGTGACGCGGAGACCAGGTCCGCTTGATGGGAGTAAGTCAGACTTTGGCTTGACGGCGGCGGACCATGCGCGTAGTTTATTGACTTCTGCCGCCCGTGAAGTGAACGAAGTACGGATTGCGAATATCCGATATGGTTTTCAACGGGGAGGCTTGCCATTCTTGAAGGTCATCGAAACGTGTATGCCGGTAGCCCCGAATCCGCTCGTCATCTACACCACAAAGGAGAAGCAATATGGACGGACAAGACAATGTCGATCGAACGGTTCTTCCTATCCCGGATCGATCCTATGTGGGATTAACCACGTATGATGCCAAAGATCCGGAGTCACAGTTCCCGCCGATCCAGGATATCCGCCCGCCAAAAGGCGCGCCCAACGTACTAATTGTTCTGATCGACGACTGTGGATTTGGCGCCAGCAGCGCGTTCGGCGGCCCGGTCAACACTCCGACTGCCGAGAAACTGGCGCAGGACGGATTGAAGTACAATCGCTTCCACACCACAGCGCTGTGTTCACCCACACGTCAGGCGTTGCTCACCGGACGTAATCACCATTCGGTAGGTATGGGCGGAATTACCGAAATGGCAACCTCGGCCCCAGGGTATTCATCTGTTCGGCCGAAAAACAAAGCGCCGCTCGCAATGACGCTAAAGCTCAATGGCTACGCCACGGCGCAGTTCGGCAAATGCCACGAGGTGCCCGTCTGGCAGACTAGCCCCATGGGCCCCTTCGACGCCTGGCCCAGCGGCGGAGGAGGGTTCGAATACTTCTATGGCTTCATCGGCGGAGAGGCCGACCAGTACTATCCAGGTATCTATGAGGGCACCATACCGATAGAGCCAAACAAGACCCCTGAAGAAGGTTACCACTTCACGGAAGACATGACCGACAATGCCATCGCTTGGGTGCGTCAACAAAAAGCGCTGATGCCGGACAAGCCGTTCTTCATGTATTTCGCTCCAGGCGCCACGCACGCCCCGCATCACGTACCCAAAGAATGGATCGACAAGTACAAGGGCAAGTTCGACGGCGGATGGGATAAACTGCGCGAAGAGACATTTGTACGCCAGAAGACGCTGGGGGTGATCCCGCCCGATGCCGTGCTTACTGAAAGACCGGAAGAGATTCCCGCCTATGATGATATGCCTGCAGAGCTAAAGCCTATTCTGGCGCGAGAAATGGAGACTTATGCCGGGTTCCTGGAGCACACAGACCATAACATCGGCCGGCTAGTCGATACCCTAGAGGACCTGGAAGTGCTGGACGATACGCTGATCTTTTATATCATCGGCGACAACGGTGCTTCTGCTGAAGGTACGCCCAACGGTTGCTTCAACGAGATAGCGGTGTTGAACGGCATGGGCACAATAGAGACCCCCGAATTTCTGATGAGTAAGATTGACAAATTCGGCAGTCCGGAGGCTTCCAACCATTATGCAGTAGGCTGGGCGCACGCCATGGATACGCCCTACCAGTGGACGAAACAGGTCGCGTCTCACTGGGGCGGCACCCGCAACGGCACCATCGTTCACTGGCCAAACGGCTTTAAGGCGAAAGGCGAGATCCGATCGCAGTTCGCTCATGTGATCGATGTCGCGCCGACGGTCCTCGAGGCTGCGGGAATCCCGGCGCCCACGATAGTGAACAGC
>JBJYXA010000338.1:0-1734 GCA_046259705.1 Caldilineaceae bacterium | reverse complement strand
TGGGTTCTCTGAGCTTTCGTGGGGTATTACCCACAGAAAGCAAGTACCCGTAGTCGAAAGTGCTCGAAATTGGGAATGCCGAAGGCAATGCGTTTGAGCACCCGAATCTTGCTGTTCATGCCTTCAACGAACCCACTGGTAATGCGATGATGGAAGAAATTGACGATCTCAGTACGCCAAGTCGTCAACGTGTCACAAAAGGCATCAAGGTGTTTCAGGCCAAGTTGCCGGGCCTGAGTCATCCAAGCATTCAGCGTGAGTTGAGCCTGGTCAGGTGTCGCATCGGTTTCATACCAGTCATGCAGATCTTGTCGTAGCCGCCAAAGCCGATCGAGGACGGGGTGAGTATCCGCCAGTTGCGCAAGCCGCTCCTTGTCTGAATCGGTCAGATTGTGTTCATTCTTGAGCAGCAGGTAGCGCAGTCCCTTGAGTTGCGTTCGTTCATTATCGTTGGTGGCATTTTTCTGGGCTTCTCGTCGAACCTTGTGGATGACTTCATGCAAGTTCTGAACAACATGGAAACGGTCGGCAACAACTGCCACGCCAGGAAAGACAGCGTGAACCGCTGCTCGATAGTGGCTCCATAAATCGGTGGCAGCAAAGGCAAGACAGCTGAGGTCGATGCCATCCGGCGGACGCCTGAGCCAGGCGATCAGGGTGCTCTTCTGCCGGTCTGGGAGCACATCCAGCACGATCCGTCGACTCAGGTCGGTCAAGACGAGGACGAAATCGCCGTGTCCTTTTTTTGCGCAATCTCATCGATGCCAAGCCGTGTCACCTTCAGAGGCTCACTGCGCCGTTCTGCCAGCTTGGCTTCACCGGCGTTATGGAGCATGCGTTCGACGATCTTGTAGCCGATTCCGTAGAGGTCCGCCAGGGTCGCCACGTCTTGTTTGCGCTTCGGATTCGTGATCTCGGCATAGAGCCGATAGGTGTAGGTGCAGTCCGACACGACATCGGCGATCTCTTGCGTAAATGGTTGTTGGCAATGCTCGCAATCGAATCGTCTACTATCAAAGACCAGCAGCACTTTCTCTCCTCGCAAGGGCGCATCATGGATCCGCCTTTGCTTGGGATAGTCGTGAATCCTATGGCTCGCTCTGGCGCACTTCGGACACAGGGCAACGTCCCAGCGGGCGGCGCAATACAACTTGTGGAGACGATTCTCTTTGTCGTATCTTTGACCAACGACGTCCAACTCCTCCAATCCAAGGAGTTCCGTCACCAACCGATATTTCTCGCGATCTGATGGGGTATAGTCGATTGTTTTTGCCATCCGTTTATTCTATCGCTTGGCCTCCTTACCCCATAATTGCTCAGAGAACCCAAATGGGCAGCGTGTGGGGTCATTTCGGCAGCAACAGCGAGTGGGCGCCGCTCAAAAGCGTGCTGCTCCACCGCCCCGGCGACGAGTTGGACGGCAACGACGATCCCGACGCGGTCCAGTACGTGGCCCAAGTCGACGCGGCGCGGGCGCGCGCCCAACACGATGCCATGGCCAACGCCTATCGCGCCGCGGGCGTGGCGGTCCACTATCTGGACCTGAACCAGCCCGCGCAGCCCAACCAGATGTTCCTGGCCGACCTCATGTTCATGACGCCGGAAGGCGCGGTGCTGGCACGGCCCGCGTCCACCGTGCGCGCGGGCGAGGAACGGCAGACGGCGCGCAAGCTGGCTGAACTCGGCGTGCCCATCGTGCGCAGCATCAGCGGCGCGGGTACCTTTGAAGGCGCC
>JBJYXA010000337.1:0-36720 GCA_046259705.1 Caldilineaceae bacterium | reverse complement strand
CGTACACCGCGTTGGGCCAGGCCGGCGATAGTCTGCGCCAACTGCGGATGTTCGAATACATAGAAGTTAAGGTCTAGCGATGATTGCGCCGACAGCAACGCGTCGTTCATGCTGGCAAATAGGCCTTCCGGAGCTACGGCCACGCGAACCGACGCATTGTCTTCACCATGGTAGGGCAGGGCGCGTTCGCCCAAATCCCAGCCTGGAAAGTAGACGCGGCGACCCCAATCGATATCAGCCACGTCGCCGGCCCAGTCGCCGGCGCTGTCCGTATCCTGCGGCCGAGCGCTCGTTGCTACAGTTTTTCGACGCCAGACCTGACCCTCTGCGCCGATATCACCGCGCGCGTAAGCCTGCGCCGGCGGTCCTACCCAACCTTCGATGGACTGATCGGCATCCCCATACAGCAGTGCATCCATCAGCTTGCCGCGATCGTTGCGCAGCTGGATGTGCCCACCGCGGTTGCCCAACGTCAGCCCGCCGTCGAGCACTTCAGTAGCGGGCGTTTCGGCGAGATCCCATGCGCAGGCCGCGGGCTGGCCAAAGCTGTGAAGAAATGCCGTGTCCTCTGCTGCACACCAAATGCCCTGTCCCGGAGGCAGCGTGAGCGTGGTAGTCACCGGAAAGGTCGCGTGCCGCGATGCCGTGGAGATAGTCCAACCTGCAAGTGGTTGTGGACTTTCGCCGCTGTTCCAGAGCTGGATCGCTTCATCAGGTTCATAGCTGACACTACTGTCGATATGGGCGGCCGCAATGACAACAGATGGTGAGGGGCCGGTCATGTAGGGAAGGTATACGGTTCCCGTTGGAGGATCGGTTTGGCGCGCTGGGATCGTCCCGGTACATAGGACGAATGCCAGGAGCAGAATGGCTGCCGTGGTTGTCGCGGGAGCTATCTTGTGCCACGCAATTGGGGGCATGGATAGATGTCGATGGCGCCGGTGGTGCCTGGGCGAGTCCCCAGTTACCCCGGCGAAAAATCAGGAATTGCCAAGATAGTTATATATAGTATAATTCACAACCTGAAGTGAACCTATTGGTTCCAGACGATTACCCTACGTTAGTGGTTATACTCCAAACAACACAGGCGTTCGAAGATCGACGTCCTTCAGGTCCAGCGCCGGACCGGTTGCGAATTCTGAACCATGGGAATTGGCTAGGATCGGCGTTCCCCTGCGTCCTCGGGCGAATGATGAATCTGTAGTGCCCGTACCTGCTGTGAAGTGCAGTATCTAGGTTGACGGCAATTTCCTTGTCGCCTTAGGAATTCATTTTATTGTCCTGAGGCGTGTCTGATGCCTTACCCGGCGCAGGTGGCGTTGGTTGACAAAGGAGCATAACGTGAGCAATCAAGAACAAAACGTCGATCAGCCGAATGGCAGTGTTCGGCTAGTTAACGGTCTGCCTGTCAAACAGGGTCTATACGACCCTTGGTTCGAGCACGACGCCTGTGGCGTTGGGTTCGTTGTACACATGAAGGGCGTGAAATCGAACGCCATTGTGCGTAATGCGCTCACCGTGCTGTGTAATTTGGATCATCGAGGCGCAGTGGGCGCCGAAGAGAATACGGGCGACGGCGCCGGCATTTTGTTTCAAATTCCCCATGAATTCTTCCAGAAGGTCAGTGACGACGAAGGATTCCAGTTGCCGAGCCCTGGGCAATATGGCGTCGGGATGCTCTACCTGTCGCAGGACGCGGAACAGCGTGCCCGCTGTATGCGCATGGTGGAGGATACCGTGCGCGACGAGGGACAATCAGTCATCGGCTGGCGCCATGTACCCACGAACTCGGATGATTTAGGTAAAGGCGCCAGGGCGAGGATGCCAGCCGTCTATCAGCTATTCATCGGTCGCAACAACGACAGCCTGCCCAAGACCGACGATTTGGCGTTCGAGCGAAAACTATATGTGATTCGGCGTCGCGCAGAAAGCGAACATCTGGCGATGCTCGAAGCGAGCCCTGGCCAGGTGGGCGACCTCTTTTATTTCGCCAGCTTATCAAGCCGTACCATTGTCTATAAGGGTATGCTGCTGACCGACCAATTGACGAAATTCTACGCTGACCTTCATGACCCGGATGTCAAATCAGCCATCGCCATCGTACATTCCCGTTTCAGTACCAATACGTTCCCCAGTTGGGAGCGCGCTCACCCCTACCGGTACATGATCCACAACGGCGAGATCAATACCTTGCGCGGCAATGTCAACTGGATGACGGCGCGCGAATCGCAGCTCAAGTCTGACCTGTGGGGCGATGATTTGGCCAAGGTGCTGCCGGTCATCGACCAGAGCGGCAGCGACTCGGCGATGTTTGACAATTGCCTGGAATTCTTGGCCCTCTCCGGCCGATCATTGCCCCATGTCATGATGATGATGATCCCGGAGCCATGGTCGAACCACGAGGCCATGAGTCCTGATCGGCGCGCTTTCTACGAATACCACAGTACGCTGATGGAGCCGTGGGACGGACCGGCGTCCATCGCCTTCACCGACGGCTCGATCGTCGGTGCAGTTCTGGACCGTAATGGCTTGCGTCCCTCCCGCTACTATGTAACCAAGGACGACCTAGTGATTATGGCGTCCGAGGTGGGCGTGCTCGAAGTAGAGCCGGAGCGAGTACTCGAGAAGCGGCGTCTGGAGCCGGGCCGCATGTTCTTGGTCGATACGGTACAGGGCCGCATCATTTCTGATGATGAGTTGAAATCGAGCATGGCTGCGGAGCACCCTTATCAAGAGTGGCTGGATGAATACTTGATCGAACTCGATGAGATTGAGGAAGCCGCAGACGTGCCTGTTTCCAACACGAGTACCATGATCCAGCGCCAGCAAGCGTTCGGATATACATACGAGCAACTGCGAAAGATCTTGGGTCCCATGGCGACTGACGCCGTAGAACCAGTTGGAGCTATGGGAAATGACACGCCCCTGGCAGTGCTGTCCGATGTGCCGCAACTGCTCTACAACTATTTTCGTCAGCTATTCGCTCAGGTCACCAATCCGCCCATTGACGCCATCCGCGAGGAGATCGTCACGGATACAGGCGTGATGATGGGCACGGAACTGAACCTGCTGGAGACGATACCGGCAAGCTGCAGACAAATTCGCATCAAGACGCCGGTGCTCACCAACGAGGATCTGGCCAAAATCCGTCATCTTGACCGCAAGTACTTCCGTTCGGAAACGTTCCCCATCCTGTTTGACCCCAAAGAGCGAAAGGTAGGGATGGAGGCCGCGCTGGAGCAGTTGTTCGCCGACGTCGACGCGGCCATAGCGGACGGCGTCAATATTCTGATTCTGTCCGACCGTGGCCTTGCACCCGGGAGAGCCGCGATCCCTGCTTTGTTGGCGGTGTCAGGGCTGCACCACCACCTGATTCGCACCGGCACTCGCACGCAGGTTACGCTGATTTTGGAATCGGGTGAGCCGCGCGAGGTGCATCACTTCGCGGTGTTAATCGGCTACGGTGCCAGCGCCATCAACCCATACCTTGGCTATGAAACGCTAGAGGCGATGGCACAGGAGGGCATGCTGGGTGACATCAGCCTCGAGAAGGCGGTGTATAACTACCGTAAGGCGCTGATCAAAGGTGTGGTCAAGACGTGCTCAAAGATGGGCATCTCGACGATCCAGAGCTACTGTGGTGCACAGATTTTTGAGGCGCTGGGTCTGAAAAGGTCGTTCGTAGATCGCTACTTCACGTGGACGCCGACGCGCGTAGAGGGTGTCGGGCTGGACGAAATCACAGAGGAAACGATTCGACGCCATCACAAAGCATTCCCCGAGCGCTCGTACAACGGCTCGGTGCTGCCCGCCGGCGGTGAATATCAATGGCGACAGGACGGTGAGCGTCACCTTTTCAATCCCCAGACGATTCACTACTTGCAGCAGTCCGTACGCGAGAACAACTACGATCTTTTCAAGAAGTATTCGACGCTAATCAACGACCAGAGCCACGAGGCGTCTACGCTGCGCGGCCTGCTCGAATTCAAGTTCCTGGACGAGCCAATTCCACTGGAAGAGGTCGAACCGGTAGAATCCATCGTAAAGCGTTTCAAGACCGGCGCCATGTCGTATGGCTCTATCAGCAAAGAAGCGCACGAGGCCCTGGCCATCGCCATGAACCGCATCGGCGGCAAGAGCAATACCGGTGAGGGTGGCGAAGACCCGGAGCGGTATATCCCGCTGGAGAACGGGGACAGCAAGAGTAGCGCGATTAAGCAGGTAGCTTCGGGCCGGTTCGGAGTGACGAGCCAGTATTTGGTCAACTCGCGGGAGTTGCAGATCAAAATGGCGCAGGGCGCTAAACCTGGCGAAGGCGGACAGCTTCCAGGTCGCAAGGTCTATCCGTGGATTGCAAAGGTTCGTTATTCGACGCCAGGCGTTGGGCTGATATCACCGCCCCCGCATCACGATATCTATTCTATCGAGGATCTAGCTGAATTGATCCACGATCTCAAGAACGCCAACCACAACGCGCGCATCAACGTGAAGCTGGTGGCAGAGGTAGGTGTGGGAACGATTGCTGCCGGCGTGGCCAAGGGTCACGCGGACGTAATCCTGATCAGCGGGCATGATGGCGGTACCGGCGCATCACCGCAATCGAGCATCAAGTACGCCGGCCTGCCTTGGGAACTAGGGGTGGCCGAGACGCACCAGACACTGGTGCTGAACGAACTGCGCAGCCGTGTGGTGGTAGAAACAGACGGCCAGCTCAAGACGGGGCGCGATTTGGCCGTGGCCGCGCTGCTTGGGGCCGAGGAGTATGGTTTTGCCACGACGCCATTGGTCGCACTGGGTTGCATCATGATGCGCGTGTGTCATTTGGACACATGCCCTGTAGGCGTAGCAACTCAGAATCCCGAGTTGCGAAAGAAGTTCACAGGAGATCCGCAGAACGTGATCAACTTCCTGTACTTCATGGCCCAAGAGCTGCGTGAATACATGGCGAAGCTAGGTTTCCGAACGGTCAACGAAATGATTGGTCGTGTGGACAAATTGGAGCCGCGACATGCCGTCGAGCATTGGAAATCCCAAGGGCTCGACTTTTCCAATATTCTCTACGCTCCGCCCATGCCGGATACCGTCGGGCGCTATTGCCAGATCGAGCAGAATCATGGGCTCGACAAGGCGCTGGACAACACGACTCTGTTGGAAATATGTAAGCCAGCACTGGAAGCAGGACAACGAGTGGCAGCCACGCTGCCCATTCGTAATATCAATCGCGTCGTGGGAACGATTGTCGGAAGCGAATTGACCCGACGGTATGGTGCTGAAGGACTGCCCGACGACACTATCGAGCTGCATTTTCAGGGCTCGGCTGGACAGAGCTTCGGGGCGTTTGTGCCCCGAGGCATAACTCTAGAGTTGGAGGGCGACGCCAACGATTACTTCGGCAAAGGGTTGTCCGGCGGCAAGATCATCGTATACCCGCCGAAGGGATCCACCTTCTGCGCCGAAGAGAATATCATTATCGGCAACGTGGCCTTCTACGGTGCAACGGGCGGTGAAGCGTATGTACGCGGCATGGCCGGTGAGCGTTTCGGTGTGAGAAATAGCGGTGTGCACGCCGTCGTGGAAGGCGTAGGTGACCATGGTTGCGAGTACATGACCGGTGGTCGCGTTGTGGTCATCGGCGATTGCGGACGCAACTTTGCGGCCGGCATGTCGGGTGGGGTGGCCTATGTACTGGATGAGGACAGCACTTTCGCCCAGCGCTGCAACATGGAAATGGTGGATACGGAATCCCTGCAGAATGTGGAAGAGATTCTCGAAGTACAGCAAATGATCCAGCGCCACTACGAGTACACGGAGAGTCCCGTTGCCGAACGTATCTTGGACCAGTGGGGAAGCTATGTGCCCCGATTCGTCAAGATAATGCCACGCGACTATAAGCGCATGCTGGAGGCGTTCGCCCAGGTGGAAGCCGAAGGCCTAAGTGGCGAGGAGGCGGCTATGGCTGCGTTTGAATGGAACAAGAACGACTTGGCACGTGTAAGCGGCAACTAGATCATACGACGATCCCTGACCCGTCCCTGCAATAGTGGGACTTACGGGCAGGTATCTTGACAGGCAACGACGCAGTAAGCGCAGTGGAGAAGAAACTGTATGGGTAAGCCAACCGGCTTCATGGAATATGAGCGATTTCAGGGTCAAGACCGAGATCCGCTGGAGCGCGTGAAGGACTGGGATGAATTTCACCTGCCATTGGCCTCAGGCGTTCTGCAAGACCAGGGTGCGCGCTGTATGGACTGTGGCATCCCGTTCTGTCACACCGGTATCTTATTGAATGGGATGGCGTCAGGCTGTCCGATCAATAACCTGATTCCGGAGTGGAATGACTTGGTCTACAAGGACCAATGGCAGGAAGCGCTGGCGCGTTTGCACAAGACCAACAATTTCCCGGAGTTCACTGGGCGCGTATGCCCGGCTCCCTGTGAAGGTGCGTGTACGCTCGGTATCATCGAGCCACCAGTGACGATCAAGAGCATCGAGTGCGCTATCGTAGATCGCGGCTTCGAGGAAGGCTGGATTCAGGCGCGCCTTCCGGAAAAGCGAACCGGCAAGAAGGTGGCCGTGGTCGGCTCTGGTCCTTCGGGCCTTGCCGCCGCTGCGCAGTTGAACTCAGTAGGCCACAGCGTGACTGTGTACGAGCGTGCCGACCGTATCGGTGGTTTGCTGATGTACGGCATACCCAACATGAAGCTGGACAAGGGTGTGGTACAACGGCGAATCGATTTGATGGCGAAAGAGGGCGTTGAATTCGTCACCAACTGCGAGATCGGCAAGGATATGGAGGCCGAACGACTGCGAGCGGACTACGATGCCATCGTGCTCTGTTGTGGAGCCACGAAGCCGCGTGACTTACCTGTAGACGGACGCGACCTGAAGGGCGTCCATTTCGCGATGGAGTTTTTGCACGGGAATACAAAGCGCTTATTGGATGGCGTAGAGTTCAGCGGCAATGGCTCGGACGCGGGTTTCATTAATGCGGCCAACAAAGACGTGATCGTAATTGGAGGCGGCGACACAGGCAACGACTGTCTAGGTACAGCCATGCGCCAGGGATGTCGCTCGCTGAATATGTTCGAGATTTTGCCGCAGCCACCGGCCGAACGTGCGCCGGACAATCCGTGGCCGGAGTGGCCCAAGATCCTCCGCGCCGACTATGGGCACCAAGAGTCTATGGCCCGTTTTGGCGAGGACCCACGCACCTTCCTAATCTCGACCAAGCGCTTTGTGGGCGACGAGAACGGCCATCTCAAAGAATTGCACACGGTCATGATCGAGTGGGAACGTGATGCGAGCGGCCGTTTCCAGATCAAGGAAGTCCCCGGCACGGAAAAGGTATGGCCCGCGCAGTTGGTGTTTTTGGCTCTAGGGTTCCTGGGACCCGAAGATACGGTAGTGGAGCAGCTCGGACTGGAACGCGATCCACGTTCTAATGTGAAGGCGGAGCACGAGAAATACCAGACCAGCGTCGAAGGCGTCTTCGCGGCCGGCGATATGCGACGTGGTCAAAGCCTCGTCGTCTGGGCCATCAACGAGGGACGTGGGGCCGCCCGTGAGTGCGATCGATGGCTAATGGGTGAAACCACGCTGCCATAGCATCTTAGTCGCAGCGCGGATCTGATGTGGCCGATTATCATCATCAAGACATCTTCGTGTGGCGCTCTCGACGAAGGTCATGCGGTGATCGTTCATTAGCTATAGTCTGCCGGTTTCATTTGCCATGCCATGATGGCTTTGTTATACTGGCGACAGTTGTCGGGGCGTAGCGCAGCTTGGTAGCGCGCTTCAATGGGGTTGAAGAAGTCGGAGGTTCAAATCCTCTCGCCCCGACCATATCGATTCACAGGCTCTCGCAAAGGCGGGGGCCTTTTCCTATTACAGGCCGCGTCGTGGCACAGAACGATCAGTTTGTTATACTACTTCAGTTACAGAGTACTCGCGCCGTTTTGCTCGAGTATGCACTGGACCGGAATTTGTCGAGGCAGAAACGTGGTCCCGCACATTGACGAGTGTCAGGGGTTAACTGAACAGGACAAAGAACTGCTGGCGGCAGTTGAAGCCGGACTGTCTCTGACAGCCGATGTCAGCCGTGCAGATCTACTCCTATTCTGTCTCTTGGACGCGGACAAAGCACTTGTGGTACGCCACGCAGCGCCGGCGTCGGCCGCGTCCCTGTATCGCGAAGATGCCACTGGCACAGCGGTGGACGGCGACACGCGACCAATGGTGCTGCGCGTCCTGCAGGGCGGGCGAGGCGGACGGCAGAAACGAGATGTCAAGGACAGCCGCGCACCTATCATTCAGCACGTGTACCCCGTTCATCAGAGTGACGGTCGCGTGATCGGCGCGTTGGCCATCGAGTTCAACATGTTCTCTTATGAGCGTCATCGCCGTCGAAGTCGCATATTCCAGGACGCCCAGCGCACGCTCTTGAGCATGTGCGCCCGAGGCGCCTTGGTATGTACCAAGGATCTGTCGCGTTTTGGTCTTTATGACGGCATCTACGTAGTCGATCGCAATCGCCAGGTAGTCTATATGAGCAGCGTCGCCGGCAATCTGTTTCGCTCTTCCGGGGTGCCGGTGGATGTCGAAGGCGTGCCGCTCGCAGACCTGGAGCCCATGGACGCCGAGGTGACCGACGACGTGTTTGCCACAGGGCTCTGTGTCGAACATAGAGAGGAAACTCATGCCGGTCGAGTATGGGTGCGTAAGGGTATTCCGCTATATCCATTCCCGGAGCACTTGTCTTTGGCAGGTATCCGCATACCCTGGCGGAGTCCTCTACGAGGTGCGGATAACGGTGGCGTCGACGCCGTGATGATGCTGCTCCATAATGCTACGGAAAGCACCCAGAAGCAGCGCGAACTAAACGTCAAATCCGCAATCATTCGCGAGGTGCACCATCGCGTAAAGAATAATCTTCAGTCAGTGGCCGCTATTTTGCGTATCCAGGCACGCCGCGCCGAGCATGAAGAAACCCGCCAGCAACTTGGCGATGCTGTCAACCGTATTCTGAGCGTGGCTGTGATCCACGAATTCCTGGGCGAGGGCGGGGATCAGTTGATTAACATTCGCGACCTGGCTGACAGAATGGCGGCGCAGGTGGGGCAGGTAACCGATAACCCCGACCAAAGAATCGAGCTTCGGGTTACCGGTCCCCACATCCGGCTGCCTGCGGGGCAGGCCACGCCCGTAGCCATGGTGATTAATGAACTGATGCTGAACGCGCTGGAACACGGTTTGGCAGGATATAGCGAAGGTACGGTTACCATTGCGCTGGAGGATCTGGGACAGACCGTGCGCGTTACCGTCGAAAACAGCGGCAGTGGTTTGCCCCCAGGCTTTGATCCCGCACAGGGCAGCAGCCTAGGGCTGCAGATCGTGCGGACGCTGGTCGAAGACGATTTGGAAGGCGAATTGACCATTGAATCGCTGGCTGAAGCTGAGCCGGTTACGTCCAGTTCGACTCCATCGGATTCATTGTCTGAAGACGCGCCCGAACCGGACGCTCAACCTTCGGACGACATTGTGTCGGGGACACGGGCCGTCGTCTCATTCCCGAAGCGGTCATTGAAGATGCGGTAGTCGCAAATGTAGTAGTCGCCAATGTATTTGTGACTTGGTCGGTGGCTTCAGGCGAAGCGGTCTGAACTTGAATAGAGAAATATGTTTGGATCGTCGCCGGCACCGACTGCCACGACCCGGTAATATTGGTGTACAATCTACTATCTGAGCGGTCCGGCCCCAACGGTGGGATGCCGGTCTATGCGACGGAATTACATCGCATATAAGTTGATTGGGCGTAGTGACAATTCCACAGCAGCTTGTGGTATCCAGCGCCTTGCCGGTATCGGGCCTTCAGCCTTTGATTGTGTTTCACCATAAGGAGTTACTGGACGTGGAACGTACTCGAGTAATCATAGCAGACGACGAATCACTGATTCGCATGGACCTTCGTGAAATGCTCACGAACCTGGGCTACTTGGTAGTGGGTGAAGTCGGCGACGGTCGCAGTGCATTGAATTTGGCGCGCGAACTGCGACCCGATATCGTGCTGATGGATATTAGGATGCCGGATATGGACGGCATCGAAGCGGCTAAGGTGCTGACAGAAGAGCGTGTGGCGCCTGTACTGCTTCTGAGCGCATATAGTGACCAGGAGTACGTACAGCGGGCGCAGCAGGCCGGCGTCACCGGTTACCTGGTGAAACCGTTCCGAGAAAGCGATCTGGCGCCGGCGATCGAAGTCGCGTTGGCCCGTTTCAGCGAGTTTCGCGCCGTCGAACGTGAGGTCGGCGATCTCAAAGAAGCGCTGGAGACGCGCAAGGCAGTGGACAGAGCCAAAGGTATTCTGATGGATACACAGGGTCTGACTGAGACGGAGGCGTTCCGCAAGATACAAAAGATGAGTATGGACAACCGCAAGTCCATGCGCACCGTTGCCGACGCCATCATCCTTGCACACCAGGTACGTGAATAAAGATAAGCTTTGCGTCTTTCGATCATAATTCCCGTTTACAATGAGCGATCGACGCTCGAGGCAATCGTCGATCGAGTCCGAGCTGTCGACCTGACGGTCAATCCGCGGGGCGACAACCCGCTTTTTGATGGTCCACTCAAGGTCGAACGCGAATTGGTCATCGTGGACGACGGATCGACCGACGGGTCACGCGAGATATTAGAACGGTGGCGGGCACAGCCCGCGCCGGACATGAATATTGTGTTTCACGAGGCGAACCACGGAAAGGGCGGCGCACTGCGAACCGGCTTCCAAGTGGCGACCGGCGACCTGCTGATCATACAGGACGCCGACCTAGAGTATGATCCGCGTGACTATGTGAAACTGCTGGAGCCCATACTGGAAGGACGCACGCCCGTAGTCTACGGCAGCCGCTTTATGGGTGGACCGCGTTCCGCCATGAGCTTGGTACACACGATGGGGAACAAAGTCCTCACTGTCTTCACCAATGTCTTGTTTGGTACCTCGTTGACGGATATGGAGACCTGCTATAAGTGCTTTCGGCGCGACGTGATCGACGGCATGGTATTGCGTAGCCGCGCCTTCGAGATAGAGCCGGAGCTTACGGCAAAGATTCTAAAGCGCGGTTACACGATTTTCGAGGTGCCAATCAGTTACAACGGGCGTACATTTCATGACGGCAAGAAGATCAGCTGGCGCGACGGCTTTGTCGCGACGCGCACGCTGATTCGCTACCGATTCATAGATTGAGCCAGTACGGCATCCCTGGAGAAGCGAGACGCCGTGTGAACCTTGGGATGCGGGGCGGACGTGAGTCGCGCCGAATTCCGAGACTGGCTTGGGTTGCCCCGGCGCGAACATTTCCTCTGAGATGTATGGTTCCGTGAGTCACAGCACGACATCCGCTTCTCTACGCCCCACACCGTCCGGATCTCTATCGTTGCGTAGCCGGATTGTTCGGGCGAGAGCAGAAGATCTGGCGGCGCGAGGTTTTCTGTATGCAGCCGCCGCAATGGTAATCACCGTCGCCGCGTTTGCGCTGCGGCTGGTCCTGCTCCATCGTTATCCCTTCCGTGAAGATGAGGCCGCCTATGCCTACTGGGCGCTGCATGGCTGGTTCGAAGACCCTATGTATCTCAGTGTGTGGCCGGACAAACCGCCCATTTATCTCTGGTTGCTTGGCGCTGCTTTTCGCTTTTTCGGCGTAAGCGAGGCAAGCGCGCGCTGGGTGAATGTTGCGGCGAGCACACTGACAGTACCGATCGCCGCGGCGATCGGTCGCCGGCTGTGGGGAAACCGGACGGCGTTGATCGCGGCTGCTGTTCTGGCGCTTAGCCCCTATGCTATTGCGTTTGGCCCGACGGCTTACACGGACCCAGTCATGGTAGCTGCTGGCTTATGTGCGTTCTGTGCTGTCATATATGGTCGTCCGATTGTGGCGGGCCTGTTTCTGGGTATGGCCATTATGACGAAGCAACAAGGTGTCCTGTTTGTGCCCCTGGTGCTCGGCGCGCTGTGCTTGGAGCAGACTTCGGATACTGCGAGTGTCCGGCGAAGGCTGCTGTCCGCCGGATTACTGTTGTTCGGGCTGGCGACAGTCGGGCTGCCGATTCTCTACTGGGACAGCCTGCGCTGGTCCGTTGCTCCCTCGCCATGGGATCTGAGCGTACGTAATTATGCTGCCCTATCGCTGCTCGCGCCCACCTTTTGGCCAGCACGCCTTAGTCAGTGGGCGCCTTTGATGTTCGACCTTACCAGCAGTTGGATCATCTGGATTTGGTTTGCGGGATTAGTGACCGTCGCAACCGTGGTCACCTATCAGCGGACAGGGAGTATATTGGCCTTTCTTCGGTCCAATACCGCAGCGGTACTTATTGCCGGCTGGAGTATATGCTTCCTGGGCATCCATGTGGTTACCACCGTCCAGCCGTGGGACCGCTATCTGTTGCCTTTGGCCCCCATGATGGCCCTGCTGGCGGCGTGGGCAGCAGGTAAGGTCAGTCTGACTGCTACACGCATGCGGGAGCTAACTCTGACCGCAATAGGCTTTCTGTTTCTACTCACACCAGCGGTCCAAGCTGCGGGCGGACAGATATCTATCGGCGGTGATCATGGTGACTATGCCGGTCTGCCGGATGCTATAGGAGCGGTCCGCCAATCTAGCAACAAACCGCTGATTCTCTACCATCGGGCGCTGGGCACTCACTACCGTTTCTACCTGTACGGCCAAACCGCAAGCGCCGCGCAGGATGGGCCGATTGAGCTGCGATGGTTCCCAAGCACCGTATATCTAGCCGACAATGTTGCCAAGACGCCCTATCCGCGTAAGCTGCTCATCATTCCAGACTGGGCACCGCTTCCGGACCTGAATTTCCACCTGTCTATGCGCGGCCTTACTCTGACGAAATTGGCAAGATACGGACATTTCACCCTATGGGAAATTGCCAAGGAGGCGACGCCGAGCTGTGAGTGGTGCACGTGTCGCCAATCGGTTCCCTGGCGTGAAGTGGCAGGTATTGAGGCTGTAGCGACGCCTGCGAACCCATGACCAGCCGCTCTGGTGGAACGCACAGTCAGTTTAGAAGGTCAGATGCAGTAGCGCGGGCAATTGAGTTTGCCGTAGCCGGCGTGGGTTTGGCGATCTTCACAGGCATCCTCTACTATCCCCTACTTTTCACGAATCGGGTCCTGGCCAGCGGCGATATTCTTCATTACTTCTACCCGTACCGAGAATACGCGGCTGCCGCATTTCGTGAAGGACGCGCCCCGCTCTGGAATCCGTACATCTTTCTCGGTGCGCCGTTTCTGGCGAATCCACAGGCGGCGGTGCTGTATCCGCTGCACTGGCCGCTGAGTTGGCTACCCGTAACGAAACAGATCGCGTGGAGCGCTACGCTTCACACGTGGTTGCTGGCTATGGGCGGTTATACGCTTATGCGGCACTGGCGGAATAGTGCCTGGGCGGGCATGGTGGCGGCCCTGGTACTGGCAGGAAGCGGATTCTACAGTGGGCTAATCGGCCACATCAATCAAATGAACGGCGCGGCCTGGCTGCCGTGGGCGACGCTTGCCGTCGATGTGACACGGGCGAGTGGGCAGGTCACCGGTCGCTGGTACTCTGGGATCGCGCGCCCGGCGATTTTGGCGAGAACGGCAGGGTTCGGCGTCGTGACAGCGATGATGTTCTTCGCCGGACACATGCAGACGCTGTACATCGGCATGTTCGGTCTGGGTGTATGGGCCGTGTGGCCGTTGGCGCTGGCTCTCCGGAGTGAGCACAGCATGCAGGGCGCGCGGGCGGGGCTATGGGCCTGCATGGACCGGTTGTTGATTTACAGCGCGGGTAGCTTGTTGGCGCTACTGCTGAGTGGGGCGCAATTGCTTCCCACGCTGGAACTCGGCGCCTTGGGCCTGCGCAGCGCCGGCCTTGGGTACGCTGAAGCGAGTAGCTTCAGCCTGAAGCCACTCCACCTGCCGTGGACGCTGTTACCCAGTTATGGTTTCGTCGACTTAGGCGTCGTCTTCGGCACATCAGGATATACCGAATACGTAGCGTACGTGGGAATACTCGGATTCGTGTTAGCGATGTTCGGTGCGTGGCGTGGGCGCGGGACCGCCCGCCAGTTTGGACTATTGATGGCGGGGATGGGGTTTTTCCTCGCCCTCGGTCGCTGGAATCCCGTCTATTACTTGCTCTATCGTGTTGTGCCGGGCTTTGATCTGTTCCGAGCGCCTGCCCGCTGGATGTTGCTCTACACCGTGGGTATGGCGGTGTTGGCCGGTCTCGGTACGGACGTGACGACAGCCTCGATGCGGCGGCAATCCGTAGTGCAATCTTTGCGTTGGCAACGGATAGTTGCGGCTGGACTGGTAGGCCTATTGTCATTTGAACTCGTCTTTGCCGCGCGCAGCCTGCCCCATGCACGTCCGACGGCGCCGCAGGCCGTATATGACCTGCGTACCGCGCCTGCACACCTGATCACGGACCCAGCACGCGACATTCTAGGTCCTGGGGCGGCGGGACGATTCCTAAGCATGAGCACGATCTCGTTTGATCCCGGTGATATGGCCGACTACAGACGGATTCTCCTGGGCGATGCGGGTACAGGACAAAAGAAGGTGTTGGATGAATCCGCCTTCAGCGACCTGATGGTAGCGTTCAAGTCGCAGGAAATTGTAGCGCCTAACCTGGCGCTGCTGAGGCGCATTCCAAGCGTCGATGGTTTTGACGGCGGCGTACTTCCCCTGCAGCGTTATTTGGATATGCTGACGCTCTTCATTCCGCGGGATGAACTTATTCCCGATGGCCGGCTGCGAGAGCAGATTAAAGAGGTGCCGGATACGCGTTTGCTTGGCATGCTGAACGTACAGTATGTCATCACCGACAAAGTACGCGACCTGTGGTTCGAGGGTGTTTACTACGACAGGCAGATTGGGGCACGGCTCGGACAGGACGCCGTTAACGAGGTCATGGTGGAAGTACCTTACCCTTTCGAGGCTACCCATATCGATGTCATCGGATACGTAGATGCGGAGTCAGGTGTTTTTCCCGACTCCGGGTGGACCGCGGCTTCGGTGACCGCCACATCGGGCGACGAAGATCAGCCCGTAGGCGAATGGGATATCAGCGCGGGCGCCGGCCGCGGGGCCGAGTTTGCCGACGGCGCACTGGACAGCTCAATGGCTCAATCGAGTGGCGCAATCGTCGCCTATCGCGACGTCGAAGCGCAAAGGCAGGAGTACTTGGCGCGCTTGGCGCTGGCCGAGCCCGCATCGCCTACAAAGATTGTCTTTCGCCACGAAGCGGGCCCAAATGTGATGATTCGTGCGGTTACCCTCTTGGACGAACGTACGGGGCAATTCCTCTCGCTGGTCCCCAGTGACCGCGGACGATTTCGTCGGGTGCACAGCGGCGACGTCAAGATATACCAGAATCTGGACGTGCTGCCACGCACCTATCTCGTGAATGAGGTGATCCCAGCCACGGACGGCGACGCGGCGCTTGCCCTCATCCGCTCCCCTGAGTTCTATGCCGCGGACGCCGCCGTAGTGGAAAGTGGATTTGCCTTGGACCCGGCCGCGCTAGCGCTCGGGTCGCCGCCCGGCATTGCCGATCTGACGGAATACGAAGACAATTGGGTAGAGGTATCGACCAGCAGCGCGACGGATACGTTCCTTGTACTCAGTGACGTCAACTACCCAGGCTGGCGTGCAGAGATCGACGGCGATCCTACGGATCTATACACAACCGACTACTTGTTCCGCGGCGTATATCTGCCTGCAGGTGACCATGTCGTCGAGTTCACGTTCGAGCCCGAGAGCTGGCGGCGCGGCCTCACACTCACTGCTTTCGGTATCTGCGCAACTCTTGCTTTGCTCATATGGGCTATTCTGGCGGGGCGCCGCCGTCGACAACCAGCCAGCTAATCTGTCGGCGGCCAGGATTCTGTCTGCCAAGTTCACGGTTTGCCACTTAGCAATCTTATTGGGATGTCTGGTGTACATTCGCAGGCGCGATTGAACTGTTGTATAATCGTCGCACGGGCGTGACGGCCTGCCGATTCGAGGGTGTGTGCCAAATCGACGGCACAATCGACAGCAGCCGGCGCCGCCGGTTATCAGCGCGCCCGGTGCATGGATGACTGTGCATTTGTCACAATGAACACGTTCAATCGAATTGTCGCGCTAGTGCTGTGGCTATGCTTGCTGGCAATGGCCGCCGTTGCAGCGGCGGCGCCATTGTCGCTTCTGCAGTGGCTGCAGTCGTCACTTGCGAGCGCGGAGATTTTTGTCGCGCAACAACAACTCGAAAACTCGACGAACTTCTTGATTGGCCAGACAGCGGTAGCAATAGGCGCCGTGCTGCTATTCGGTTTTCTCGCCGTTCTGGAAGTACTAACGGCGCGGTCACGTGGCGTGCGCATCCGTACTGCACAGGGTGGTTCGGCTGAGCTCGATACGGGCAGCATCAGCCGGCGCCTAAGCTGGCGACTCGATCAGCTTGCCGAAATCGTCTCCGTCGTACCCAACGTCAAGGCCAAGGGCGGAGCGGTCGATATCCGACTTGAGATAGAGACCGCGCCGGATGTGGATGTTCCCATGAAGACCGATGAGGTAGTCGACGTCACCCGTGGCATTATCGAGCAGGACATGGGGCTAAAGCTGGGCAAGTTAGATGTGCGGATGCGTTACGCACCGATCGAACCCGGATGGATACAATAGACGCGCCTTGTACACCTACCGGACGCTAGACCTATCCCATATGCAGATGACTTCTTTTTTTGTAGGACTGGACTCGTGAATTTATGTCGAAACCGACGCTTGCACATATCGTGAATCCTGAATCCAATGGCAATGGCGTTAAACCAAATGCCATTTCGTCTTCGCATACCAACGCGTCTCCGCATGGCGGCGTGGCAGACGGTCTGCCGGTAGCGCTACCCAGCCGAATTGACGATGGCGGTCAGGCGCACACTAACGGCGGCAAGAGCAGCAGTCCAGCTGGAAACATAAACGGCAACTCACACGGCAACGGCACTGCAGACGAAATCGATGATGAAAGTCCTATTGGTCGCGGCAATGGGCATGGGAATCGCGCTACGCACATAGCCGAGATGCGCACCGCCAACGGAAATGGCAGGTCTGCACCAAAGCTCCCCTTCGATCCGGAACCGGATATCGAACTGTCTCATCCCGGCAGCGGAGCAATGGCGCCGCTGACCGCAGTGCTGGAAAGTCTACTCTTTGTGGCAGGCGAGGCAATGGATGTTTCGTATCTAGCCAAGGCGCTCCAACTCAAGACCGAACAAGTCAGAGATGGCCTTGCGCGTCTGGCGCAACAATACAAAGCAAGAGGCGGCGGTCTTCGCCTGCAGATGCATAATGACCGCTATCAACTGGTTACGGCACCTGCCACAGCTCCTTTTGTTGAGGACTTCCTCAACATCGATATCAGTACAAAGTTAAGCAGCGCGGCGTTGGAAACGCTGGCCATTGTCGCGTACCGGCAACCCGTAACGCGCGTTCAGATAGAAGGTATCCGCGGTGTGGACTGTTCCGGTGTGTTGCGCTCTCTTGTGGCGCGCGGTCTAGTCGAGGAGGCCGGCCGCTTGGATGCTGTCGGGCGTCCTATCGTCTACGGCGTTACCGAACAGTTTATGCAGCAATTTGGACTGACCGAATTGTCTGACCTACCTCCCTTGGGTCATGAGGACGCCGATATGCTATACGCGGCCTCGGCGCTGGCTGAAGAAACGCCAGACGATAAACCGACGCGAAACAGCGTGGCTGCGCCGTCGAACGAAAGAGCTGACCCGACACACGGAGATGCTACAGGAGTCGCAGTTCCTTCGTCCTCTGATGTTGCGTAACCTAATCCTGACAAGCATTCTCACCGGCTAGACGTTATAGTCACCACAGCACTACACCTTACCTACGCGTCAGCATTTGCGCCGGCAAATGTCAGGCAACGCCCCCTATCTCATCACATCATGGTATAGTAATTGCTGGGAGATGACACTGGGCGGTTGCCTTGGATGCGTCGCTCGATGTGGCACGGCGCCATGCTTGCGGTGCGGTTGCCAGTAGTGTCATACTCATTTGGCGCAATCTGATGTGTCGCTGTTTGCATTGCCGCTTTTTGCGACACTTCAGCGCATCAGACCTGAACTATTCTTAAGTTCGCGGAGGGAACATGCGTGCGTATATGAGGTTGGTGGTATTACTTGCGTTGGTCATCTTGTGGACAGGCGCGCTGGTACCGCCTGTCATAGCGCAAGACAAGTCCGTAGTATGGGAACGGTTTGACGTCGACATCGATGTTAATACCGACGGTACTTTCGACGTTGCCGAACATCAGGACATCCGCTTCACCAGCGGCGAGTTTACTTTCGGTACACGCTACATTCCCAAACGCAACTTCAGCCATATCGACAACTGGACCATCATCGATAGTCAGGGCAACGTGTATGAGCAGACGAACGGAGGCGATGCTCCCTATACGTTCTCAGTGGATGATAGCGGTGGCCAGTATGACATTCGTTGGAACTTTCCCACCATAGCTAACGACAGCGAGACATTTACGCTGAGCTATCGGGTTCATGACGGTCTTCGCTTCTATGAGGGCGGCGATCAGGTCTGGTGGAAAGCCATCTACGGCGACCGCAGTTTTCCTGTGCTGGCCGGAACGGTGACGGTAACGGTTCCCGATGCTGCTCAGGTGCAGGAATGGGCTGCGTATATCAATTCTCTCGACGCGCGTGACTCCGCAACTGCCCAGGTAATAAATGGCAACCAGGTAGTGTTTGACCTTACGCGCCGGCTGAACGCTGGCCAGGAGTTCGAGGTTCGTGTTGAGTTCACTCCCGGCATCGTCGACGGTGTAATGCAGCCATGGCAGCAAGCAGCAGACGCCGCAGTCGCCCAGCAGCAGGCCGAGGCTTCATTCCGGCAACGATGGCAGCCCGTGGCTGCGTTGGGCTTTTGTCTGGTCGGCCTGCTGCTGGGCGTAGGCGGACTGGTGGGTCTCTATCTGCTGTGGTATCACAGGGGGCGTGACAAGCCAGTCGAAATGGTGGCCGATTATTTGCCTGAGCCCCCAGACACGCTGGCTCCGGGCATGGCCGGCACATTGCTTGATGAGCGCGCCGATATGGAGGACATTCTGGCTACGCTGGTCGACTTGGCGCGGCGCAAAGCAATTAGCATCACACAGGAGGAAGAAAAGGGTTTCCTTCGCACTCGCAAGGATTTCATCTATCGGCGTGAGCGAAACGATGTACCTATGCAGCCTTATGAGAAAGAACTCTTGACGGCGTTATTCGGAACCGAGGATGAGGTACGCCTGTCAGACCTCAAGGAAAAGTTCTATACTCATATCGACGATATCAAGAAAAGCCTTTACGACGCCGTCGTAAAGGCCGGCTATTTTCCGCGCAGTCCCGAGGCGGTGCGCACACAATATGGCTGTCTTGGCGGCGCGGGCATCGTAGCGGGTGCTGTGTTGGCAGTGTTCATGCTCATCCTCTTGGGCGACTTAACTGGCACGGCCGTCTTCCCTGGCATCGGCCTAGCAGTTCTTTCCATCGGCGTCCTTGTGCTGGCACGCTACATGCCTCGTAAGACGGACCAAGGCGCTCAGGAAGCTGCACGTTGGAACGCTTTCAGGACCTATCTCAAGGACATCGACAAATATTCGGACATGGAGGCTCAGAAGACTATCTGGGATCAATGGCTACCGTACGCAATCGCGTTTGGGCTGGACAAGGACTACATCCGCAAGTTTGAAGCTGTGGATGCGCCTGCTCCCGGTTGGTACATCCCGGCGCCGTCCATGTACGGCCCATATCACGACTGGTACTATGATACACCTGGGGCGCCGCAGACCACGGGTAGTGGTGGTGGCGGCTTGGCCTCGCCGATTCCGTCCGGCGACGGTCCCAGCTTCGGCGGTGGACTGAGTAACATGAGTCAAGGAATGGGGACAAGTTTGGCCGCGATGAGCGTTGGTCTGGGCGCTATGTTGACTTCGGCAAGCAGCACGTTCACCAGCCGGCCTGCCAGCTCTTCTTCCGGTGGCGGATGGAGCAGTGGTGGGGGAGGTTTCTCCGGCGGCGGAGGTGGCGGCGGAGGTGGTGGCGGCGGAGGTGGCGGCGGCTTCGGATAGGAAACGTCGTCTCGGGTTATTGCCGTGTGGGTCTTGGGGCTATCTGGCTTCGGCATCGGGGGATGGTCACGGTACAGTCGCTCGAGGAGCTCTGGTAGCGTTTCAACCGAAGAGGCGTAGGGGCTTGTTCTCAGGTAGGACTGTAGCGGTTATCGGTAACGAATAGAGCGCTGTCGTCGCTAGGGAAGGACTGCTTATGATTGGAAGCGGACGAATCGTAGGATTGATCTTGATGATCGGCAGTGCATTGTTGCTGTTGGCGTTCGTCGCCTGGGCGCTGACCGCCATGGGGTCCGGGGAGACCTCATCTGGCGGCATGGTGTTGGGTATGTTCCTGGCACTGGTCGTGATGGCGCCCATCTTTGGAGCGGGCGCCTATGTCTTCCGCAAGGGCTCGGTGGAGAAAGAGCAGTACGCGCGTGTGGCGCAGGAGAAGACAATCCTGAATATGGTCTTGACCCAGGGCCAGGTTACTATCGCCGAAATCATCGCCCAGTTAGGTGTCCCGCGCGAAGAAGTAGAGGACATGATCAGAGACCTGGTGGGTAAACAACTCTTCAGCGGGGCTATCAATTGGGACAAGGGCATACTGTACAGTGTGGAAAGCCAGCAGTTGACCGACAGCCGAAAATGCCCCAATTGCGGCGGGGATTTGCAGTTCGCCGGCAAAGGGCTGATCGTCTGTCCGTGGTGTGGCAGCGAGGTGTTCTTGACCAAGCGCGCGGCTGCATCCACAGAAGAGAACCGAGACGAAGCTGTTCCGGCAGCTCCTCTTTCGAGTGCCTAACCGGCCGAAGCAGGTAGTGGTTTGTTCAGCCATTCGCTTGTGTGGTGTGCCACAAGCAGGCGGACCGCAGTATGACTGAGGCGCGTAACAGTAGGAGGAACACGATGAGCGACGAATTTGTCAATGCAGCGAAAGAACGTAGAGGCGCTATTGAAGCGCTAATTGCTGGCCTGCCGGGCATCAATGGCTATGTGGATAAGGAACTGCGACGTGACGCGGACAAGCGCGTACGCAACACGATCGCATCTCGGCTCGAGGAGCAGAAACAGGCGTTGTTTGAAATCCAGCGCAAGTTGACCAAAGGTGGCGGCCTAAAATATGTGGACGACGTCGACAGCGCCGTTCAGAAACTTCAACTGCTAGCCGATCGCATCAAGACGGCCAGTTACGGTTATGCGGGTTTCTTTGATCCGGTGCGCGTCAAGGAGGAAGAATTGGACGCACTACATCGATTCGATGTGGCACTGGCCGCTCGCACCGTGGAGGTGGAGGCGGATGTACAGGCACTTGGCGCTGCAGTGGATGGCGACGGAGATGTAGTTGCCGCGTCGAATGACCTGATCAAGCTGATAAACGAATTGAACTCGCTCTTTCAGCGACGGTCGGAGGCGATTCTATCGCCGGACCTATTGCTGGATGCGCAGTATGTGCCCGACGTCGATCCGTCTCTTTTAGCCAAGTAAGAACGTCCATATAGGTTCACACGCAAGTGACTGTTTGAGGAGGAGAAAAACACGACATGGCAAGGATAATTGACGTCATTGAGGCCCCGAACCAGGGCCCAAATGAAATGGTAGTGCGGGTTCCGCAGTTTGGCGCCGGCGATTTCCGCCTCGGCAGTCAAGTGATTGTACGCGAAAGCCAGCGAGCGGTTTTTTACCGGGACGGCAAATCACTGGATGAGTTTTATCCAGGGCGGCACACAATCACGACCGCGAACCTGCCCATACTCTCCGGCTTACTGAAATTGGGCACGGGCGGCAACAATATCTTCACGGCAGAAGTCTACTTCGTCAATATGCGCGAGTTCACTGACCTGAAGTGGGGCACGCCACAGCCTATCAGCCTGCGCGACTCCGAACTTGGCATGGTCCGGCTGCGCGCCTTCGGCCAGTACACCATTCAGGTCGCGGAGCCTAAACGTTTTGTGGATCAGATCGTAGGTACGCAGGGCCTCTATCAGACCACTCAGATCGAGGATTATCTGCGAAGCGTGATCATTTCTCGCCTGACGGATATATTGGGCGAGAACATGACTAGCATCTTTGATCTGCCAAAGCTCTATGACGAACTCGGCGCAGCCACGCGTGCGGCCGTGCAAGATGACTTCATGGCCATGGGAATTGCCCTCAAGCAGTTCATGGTCGTCTCCATAAATCCGACCGAAGAAACTGCCAAGGCCATCGACGAGCGCGCTGCGATGGGCGCGATCGGCAATATGGACGCATACATGAAGTTCAAGGCCGCGCAGGCGCTGCAATCGGCCGCTCAATCGGGTGGCGGCACGGGAGAGGGTCTCGGCCTCGGCGCCGGCATCGGTATGGGCGCCGGTATGGCCGGAATGCTCGCCAATACTATGTCGGGTATGCAGCAACCACAACAGTCTGCGGTTCCGGCAACACCGTCTGTTCCTGATGTGATGACTTTGGAGGAGGCGGCCGCGTACCTCAAGGTCTCGACCGCGGATGTGCAGGCAATCATCGATAGCGGTGAGCTGAAGGCTAGACAGGTCGGCTCCCAGTACCGCATCAGCAAGGACGCGATTGACTCCTTCCTAAGTGGATGACATTCGAAACTGCCCGCCATACGGGGCTGCCGAAGTTGATCGGCAGCCCCGTATGGGTTTCTCTTCGTGAACCCTCCCGATTTCCCTCAGGATTTGTACACAAAAACTGAATAGGCGTATCAAAGCTAGCGACCTCCCGTCTTGATATTTGTAGCGCACTGCGTGGTGCGTTTCGCGCGGGATGTGATCGGAATTCTGCGTGAGTAACGAGTGCGAAGAACGGTCGCGTGGCCGCTATTTGCTGAAGCAGGGCGCCTCGGAGGGAGGAAGGCAATGCCGGCTAAGGCATGGCACAATCCTATAGGCATACTCATCGGCGCAGGCGGTCTCGTCGCATGTTTGGCGGTGGGCGTCTTCCTGGGGATGTGGCTTGCGCCCAAACCTTCGATCGGTCTGGTACGCTTTGAAGGCGCAATCGATCTCGCTTCGGCAGAAACGCTGATCTCGACGCTGGATGCCGCGCGCCGAGATGACCGAGTGGCTGGCATTGTTCTGGAGCTGGCGAGTCCCGGTGGACTCGCTACCAGCAGCGAGAGCATCTACTACACGCTCCTCAACGTGCGCGCCGAAAAGCCCGTTGTCGTGGTGGTCGATGGCATAGCGGTGAGCGGCGGATACTACGTCGCTTCCGCGGCGAACCGCATTTTGACCCCTGCCAGCGCATATGTTGGCAACGTGGGTACGCGCGGGCCCAAACCGGACGATCCTTCGCTCGCGCCGGAAGAGATGAGCAGCGGCCCATACAAGTTGAGCGGCGGCAGTCGATTCGACCGCGTTGAGCAACTTGATCGGGTGAAGGACTCATTCGTAGGCGCCGTAGTTCATCAACGCCAGCACGCAGCTCTGAATCCATTGCGCATCGACGCCGACACAGTGGCCGAAGCGCGGATATACCTCGGCAGCGAAGCCGTTGCGCTCGGGTTAGCTGACGACGAAGGCAGCCGTAGCGATGGCATTGCGGCCGCGGCAGAGCTAGCAGGATTGCGAGATTATCGAGTGGTGGATTTATTGGAGGATCAAGGCGCAGGCGATCCTCTTCTGCAACCGGATTATCGGTCGTCCATCGAACAAATGGTGGAGTCGGCGCCGCCCGACGCAGTGTTCCTGATCGACAGCCGGATTCCGTTGCCCGGACTCGATGCCAGTTCACAGCTAGAGCAATACATGTTGCACCTTCGGTCGATCTCTCCGGCTTCCCTGGCCAGCATACCAATGGAGTTACCCACGGAACGCATCGATACGAACGATGCCGCGCTGGTCTCAGACGTGCCTATTCTCGATGACGAAATCAGCGCGTCCACGAGTGGAGAAACACCTTGAGCAAGACGAACGGCTGGCGGATTGCCTTTGCGATCGCCGGCCTCGTGCTCCTATTGGGCCCGTTGTTTGTCCGCACATTCATCTTGGGCTACAACCAGCGCGCTTACGTCCCAGACGAGACGTCGCCGTTCAGTGCAGCATCCGAACGTGAGGTGCCCGGGACGCCATTTGCCCGACCGACGACGGCGCTTGCCGAACCTCAAGAGCTGCGACCGGGTCCGGTCGTCATCGACCTGGCGCATGGCAATGGCGTGGGCCGTGACCGCTTCGATCCTTTGGCGGATGCCTTGGCCGATCGCGGAATCGGAGTTCGTTTCTGGATGAGCGATATCGATCCGATGACAGTGACCAGCTTTCTGGACTATCCGGACCAGTCCGAAGCGCTAAAATCCATGCTGCGCGGAGCCAGCGGCCTTGTCGTAATCAGCCCGTTTTTCCTTTGGTCGAAATCCGAAATCGCGGTTGCCGAGGAGTTCGTAGCGGATGGTGGACGATTGCTGCTTATTAGTGATCCGGATGTGACTGGTGACTTGGCCCAGGATGTCAATAACCTGGGCGAGCCGTTCGGCATCGTCTTTGCCGGTGACTATCTCTACGACACGACCGATAACGACGAAAACCACATCTATGTGTATGCAGGTGATTTTAAGAACGACTTTGTATCACTTGCCGGCAGCAGGATCGCGTTCTACGGAGCACGCAGTATCTCGGGAGACGTAACGCCACAAGTCGTGACATCGGCGACCACGCTCTCCAGTCTTCGTACCGGTCTCAGTGGATTCAGTACCGTCGTCAAAGCGGGTCTCGCATCCAGGGGAACCCTGGACGGCGTATTGGCAATGGGCGATTTCGACGTATTGACTGCACCCTTCGTCGAGCGGCACGACAATGCATTGTTGACCGCGTTTGTAGCCGACTTCCTCTCATCTGGAGAGCGCACACAGAGTGTGACGGATTTTCCGGCCTGGCTAGGAAAAGATGTCACACTTGTCTTGGCGAACGGTGGAGCAGTCGGCGGGGATATTCTTGCGGAAGGTTCCGAGTTGCAGCGCGCCCTGGAGGATACCGGTCGGACCTTATCGGTGGCTGGGACGGGATATCTCACACAGACCGTGATCGCCACCGTAGCAGATGAGCAGGCAGGTTCATCCAACGATATGATTGTGTTGGCCGATTATGCTCTTGTCGCATCTCAGACGACCTTGCTGCATGATCTGGGCTTCACCCTAGTAGAGGTCACACCGACGCCTGCGCCTACGGTTACCAGTAACCCAAGTGAACCAGACTCTGAAGCTAGCGCCTTTGCACCGTTTCTCAATGTTGGGCAACTGGGCGTCGCCACCAAACAGCTTACGCCAGCATCGAGCAGTGCCGGTACTCCCCGCGAAAACACCACGCATCCTTCAGGCGATGGCGCGGCGGTTACGCCGTCCGCTACTGGGGCCACTGGCGCTCCGCGTGATGATCAATCCGCGCCCGCTCCAGGACAGAGACCCATGCAAGGTCAATCCAACGAGACTCCCGTCCCGTTGCTGACGCCGACGGCAACTTTTACTCCGACGCCTATTCCGACATCGACTCCGTCGCCCACGAGCACGCCTACCATGTCGCCCGTGCCGTCCGATACGCCATTTCCTACGCCGTCGCCGACACTCACGCCAGTTGAGACGCCACAGCCGGAAGTGTATTTGATTGCTGACGATGGTCTTCGCCTCGTGGCGGTCGACACCGTGATGATTTCGCAGCAGCAGCTTGCCGACGGGCGCCATGTCGTGGCGGTGATGGCATACGATGCAAACGGTATTCGTTCGGGCGTGGACCGGCTCTTGAGCGGCAAATTCGACGGCTGCATCACCAGCGTCGACCTGGCGGTGTGCTCAACTCCAAGTGGAGCAAGCGAGAAAGCGGACACAGCGGGCGGCAGTGCGGTATTCAAGGCGCCGACAATGGAAGCTGTTGAGAAACCTACGCCTATCGCGCACGAGCCCAGAGACAAACTCGTGATGGTCATCGACGACAATGACGTAACCTCTCCGGGGGAAACGAGCGAAGCAGACATCTATATCAAAGTGCTGGCAGGTGAGGGGTATGGGCCGACCTTGTGGACGACCGCAGCCGATGGGATACCTAAGCTCGGGGACCTTACCGGCTATGACTGGGTAATCTGGAGCAGCGGCGGCTACGAATCCGGCGGGCCCGGTCTGGCCGACCTGGATTCCTTGCTAGGTTACATCAACGGTGGCGGTTCGCTCACCATCAGCAGCCGCAGGCCATTTTTTGGAATGAGCACGAAAGCCCCATCCTCTGTTGCCGACGTTGCAGTGGATGATGACTTGCCGCCAATGGTCTACGGGCTGCCGTCGACGGCGATAGCATTGGAGGGTGGCTTACCGCCAGTCACACCACTGCAGATCGGCGAAGAACACGAAGGTGCGAAAATCGTGTTAACTCGCGGTCCCGATAGCGTTGACGCGGGCGCGCCGCTTCTGTTTGTTGTCATCGATAACAAAGGAAAGCAGCCGAGTGGTGCACGCCTAATGATCATAGGGATGTCACTCACATGGTTGCCGACAGACTACAGTGATCAGCTCGTTCACAATATGGCCGGCTATATGACGAGTGATTGATAGCAGCGACCGGCCTTCTTTCACAGACTCTCCACGTCCGGCCGTGCTTTACCCCACATTGACGCCAAACTCGTAAACCAGCCGCCCGCCGTTCCAACCGGTGACGATTACAAGTAGCGCGCCCAAGAGCAAGGCAACAATCACCCATAACCGAGAATTGCGATCGTCGAGTAGTGGCTTCGTCTCGGGCCTCTGATCTCGCGGACGACGCAGCCACCACACATAGAGCAGCGCGCCGTACACAAGTGCGAGGCCTATACCGGTGCCGATGTGCCAGTTAAGGGTGGCGCGGTACTCCGCCCGTGGGGGAAGACCGCTCTGCGCGAGCAGTCCACTCAAGATAGCGGCGAGCGCGCCGATCCAGCCTAACAACAATAGCCACAGCGCAAACAGAGCCAATTCCTTTTGTCGTCGACTTGCCAGGTAGACCAGTGTGACTGCACTGCCCAACAGTAGCAGGGCGATTGGAAAATGTACTATGGCAGGATGCAAAGTGACTGTGAACATCGGCTGTTGGACTACGCTTGGCGATGGACCCCCCAACACAGCACGTGACAGCAAATGATGCGACTGGGTGCCAGACCATAGCTAGCCTTAACAATTGCGTACCATCTCACAGTCACACGCTGGTTCGTCAGCATATACTGTTCACCATCAAGGTTCCAAACTTGCATGAAGTGTTGAGCATTGTTCCCTCGAATACCAGCGGTAGGTGTAATGAATTCGTAAGATTCGGTTAAGCGCGGCTTCACATCTTTGTTGTATAGTTGCGTCAGACATCGAGGCGGCAGGATGTCGAAGCTGGTGCAGTCGGGCTGTGAAGAAAGGGTAGGATATATGAAGAAGTTATCACGATCGGAAATCACACCGGAACACGTGTATTTGAACAGGCGCAAGTTTATGATCGGTGCTGGTTCGGCCGCGGGCGCCCTTGCCTTGGCTGCGTGTGCTATGCCCAGCACGGCACCTAGTGTAGAAGCACAACCTGAGGCAGTAGCACCCGCTGCTCCCCCGGCGTTTCCCGCGGCGCTCGCACATGACGATCCGTATGCCAGCGCTGCTACTGACGAACTAGGCGATCCACTCAATGACTATGGCGACATTACTGGGTATAACAACTACTATGAGTTCACTACGGAGAAAACGGGTGTCGCCAAATTGTCCGAAGACTTCGACCGGTACCCGTGGCAGGTTGCGGTCGGTGGCTTGGTCAATAAGCCGACCACGTACACGCTCGAAGATATTTTGACCCGTTTCACACAAGAAGAGCGCATTTACCGCCTTCGTTGTGTGGAAGCGTGGTCGATGGTTATTCCGTGGGTAGGTTTCCCAATCAGTGCACTACTGGAGGATGTCGAACCGACATCCGAGGCGAAATATGTCTACATGGAAACAGTATTTCGTCCCGACCAGATGCAGGGTCAACGTCGCGCAACATTGCATTGGCCGTATCGTGAGGGCCTGCGCCTGGACGAGGCCATGAACCCGCTGGCGATTTTTGCAACGGGCATGTATGGCAAGCCGCTCACCGCATCGAACGGCGCTCCGTTCCGGTTAGTGGTGCCATGGAAGTACGGATTCAAGAGCATCAAGAGCATCATCAAGATCGACCTCGTCGCAGACATGCCGGTGTCCACATGGATGGATACCGCTTCTAACGAATATGGGTTCTATGCGAACGTAAACCCGCATGTTGACCATCCCCGATGGTCACAGGCCACCGAGCGGCGTATCGGTGAGCTGGAGCGCCGCGAAACCTTGATGTTCAACGGCTATGAAGATGAAGTTGCCTATCTTTATGAAGGCATGGACCTGAAGGCGAATTTCTGATGATTGCACGTGCACAATCCCTGCGCAAAAGCTGGCTATGGCTTGCCGTCAATGTCGGCGCCGCGGTTCCGCTTCTATGGACACTGTGGGACTTCAGGCGCGGTGAGCTTATCGATCCCATCAATGCCTTCACCGGCCGTAGCGGCCAGGCTGCGATTCTCCTGCTTCTTCTGTCACTGGCGATAACACCATTAGTGACGTTGACTGGGTATCGCCCATTGATCGGGGTGCGTAAGTCGCTGGGATTGTGGGCGTTCGCTTACGCAATTCTCCATCTGTACGTGTTCGTGGGCCTGGACTACGGTTTCAGCCTAGAGTACATACTCAAGGATGGGCTTGCACAGAAACGTTATATTCTTGTGGGTGCTGCAGCCCTGTTGATCCTTCTTCCTTTGGCGATCACATCGACGCGTGGATGGATGAGACGCCTCGGACGCAACTGGAAACAGCTGCACAAATGGGTTTACGCTGCAGGCATCCTCGCGGTGCTTCACTATATCTGGGTGGTCAAAATTGCGGTAGGCCGGCCCGTCGTCTACGCTTTGGTATTGGCGCTATTGCTCATTGCACGCATCGTGCCAGTCCGACGTGTGTTGGCTTCAACAGGACGGCGTCTGCGAAAACAGGCACCGCCCCGGCCAAAGCTCGAGCGTTCAGCCGTAGCCGTAAAACCATAGCGCTACTGCAGTAGGCGTCGGCTGTAACCCGCTACGCTGCGATAGTGTCCTCAACCACAGCCTTGCAGTAACGACGCCGGGCCAGACAGCTAATAGTCTGGCCCGGCGTCTGACTACATAAGGGGATTACCGTGGCTCATTCACTGTGTTCGCTTGGCTAGAGGAAAATTGACTGCTGTACTATGCGTGAGGTCGGTAGCACAGTGGTGGGGACTTGGTATTGTGGCTAGCGCTCTGCAATCAGTGCTGCGATTTCAGATACAATTTTGAATGTAGCGGTGGGGTTACTCAGCGCGAAGGCTCTAGCGGACATCTCCTGCCGTTGTTTGTTTCCAGTCCCGAACCAATAGGACACGGTAGACGCGATCTGTGGCGCGTGTTCACTGTAGACGCCTACGCCGTGGTTGATTACGTACGGCACATTACCTGCCTCCTGACCCGGGATAAACGCGCTGAGCACAATCGGCAGTCCGCAACATAGAGACTCGGCAATAGCGCCTGGGCCGGCTTTCGTAACAATGCAATCAGACGCGGCCATCCACTCATGTATGTTGGGCACGAAACCCAGTGACCGCAACGGTGCCGACCAGCGACGCGCAGCCAATTGCGGCTGCAACTTGCCGTCGCGTCCGCAAACGACAACAATCTGGCCGGCCGGCTTCAAGTGTGTCGACAATTGCCGGTTGATGGCTTCGACTATGTTAATGACCCTTCCCGCTCTCTCGCCGCCGCCATATACCAGCACTGCCGGCAGCTCCTGATCCATTCCCAGGCGCTCGCGCAATGCTGCGTTGCGCTCCGGTAGGTCGGCGAAGACGGGGCGCAGCGGCAGGCCCAGCAGGCGAATTTGCCGATCGTCGAGGTTCCGGTGTCTCGCGGCCTGCGCTGCTTCTTCGGTGGGGACGAAGCAGGCGTTAACGCCGGTATGAAACCATGCCGGGTGCATAGTCACCAGGTCGGTCACAACTGTGACAAAAGGTATGTTGAGGTGAAGCCGGCGCAGCGCTCGGATCGATAAGTGCTGCGCGAGTGGATGGACTGAGATGATCATGTCCGGATGGTACTCGACGAAGGCCCGTTCTACGTCGCGCGCCAAGGCCCGGCCTGCGGTCGAGTCGAGCGCGCTCAGCGCATCGTCCGAGGCTTCGTAGAGCAGCCGCCAAAGCCATGGTGCTTTCGTTGCCAGAAAGTCATATGATTTGGGCGCTTCTTTGAGCGGCCAGGGCATGTAGTCCATGAGCAGGTCGATGATGTCGATCTGGAATGCGCTGGGATAGAGTTTCTCGAAGCCGGAACGCAGCGCCTCGGCGCTCGCCCGGTGGCCGCCGCCCGTCTTGCTCATCAGGATCAGTATACGCTTAGCCATAAGGTCAGTGTACCAAGTTTCCGATGCCTGTCTACTCCTTGCCTGGCTAGAGCCCGAGCCGGGAAAATCACACGGGTAGCACTGCTCCGTCACATTGACTCGTTACGGATGAGCGCACATCTTGGGAATGGCAAACTATTTTGCTGCTGGAACTCAGGTCAGCGTTCGGATGACGCAGCGACTATGACCATGTTGTCCGGAAGCGGGTTATCCTGGGCGTCATAGGCAGGCAATCGCGTACCGTCAACCGGATTATATAAACCGATTGCCACACGGTCAATCGAAACGGCGCCAGGGCCGGCGGGATCGATGGGCCGGCGGTCGGTAATGACCTGCTCGGGACGCCAAGCGCTGGTCGGATACCGATTTGCGTAGGGTGCACCATCCAGTTGACCTATCATATTGCCCGCTTCATCGATCAGATGTACGAATACAGAGTAGTTGTCGGAAACGTATCCGTCCGATCGCCAGTAGAGTACCAGCTCACCATCGTCCATTTCTGCGCCCAGCAACTCAATCCCGTTGCCGTCTGCATCGAATCGGGCGTGCGGGCCGGCAGGAGGATGGGCATTATCAGCATCTACCACCCACACGCGTCCGGCTTCGTACAGGTCACCGCTGCCATTCTGTACGGGCAGGAGGTCGCCGGTAGCTGAATCATAGAAACCGAGGTGCAGGACGTATTGGATCGGGTCCAGTTCTACTGGGACGGTCAATTGCAGCGGGCTGCGCACGTAGAGACCCGTCGCCCAGTCTGAAGTGGGGATGCCGCCCGGATGGGAGATGTCAACCGTGGCGATAGTCTCACCGCTGACGGCTTCATCCATGTGAAGAAAGATCGTGTAGTCGGTATCCAGGGAATGTAGCGCGCGCAGATAGGACACCACCGTAAGGCTTTGGCCCTGCCGCACCACATTGCCCGGCAGGTCGACGCCCAATAGCCGGATCTCGTCTGCAAAGTCGACATGTACGGGCTGTTGGGCCGGCAGCGCGGTATCGGGTGGCGAGTGGACGCGAAACAGCTCCGGTTGCGTTGCCGCGAGCAGAATGATGGCGACAGATACTCCCGCCATTCCAAAGATTGCTGACCGGCCCGGCGGGAGCATATCCTGCGCTTCTGGCGGCTCGTGTGTAAGGGGGCGTACGAGAGATACGCTGGCTGCCGCCAGAAAAAACCATGCAAGGATCGATATGGTGGCTGCCGCGCGCCGGAGCGGTGTGCCACCGAAGTTCAGTTTCAGCGTATGCTCGCCGGCAGGAACCTCCATATCGATCAGACCATTGCCAGGATGCGGACTGATAGCAACAGGCGCGTCGTCGATCCGGGCGCGCCAGCCCGGGAAATAGAGCAGATCGAGCGTCAGAATAGCCGGTTCGGGTAGATCTACCTTGAACTCCTGTCGATGAACTCCCGAGAATGTCTGTTCGCCTGTAGCGCCCGCGGGTAGCGCATGCTTTAGCCGGTCTATGGGCACTCCGTTTCGATAGTCTTCAACGAGTGGCGAAGTGTCAAAGGTACCTTCCACCCAGACCGGATTGAATTCGCCAAGGCTGGTTGTGCCGATGGCATTGGTTTTGCTTTCGAAGCGGACGACCTCTGCAGGCGAATAGGGACGGCCGGGCTCGAGCTTTTGTGGAAATAGGTTGACGACTGCGGAACCCATCAATAGGGTAACGGCGATAATGGCTATGGCCTTGTCTGCGCGTGAATTGAGGCGATGGGGGGCATACACGGCAAAGGCGCAAAGCCAGGCCAGCCCTAGCGCGGTGAAGCCGTGCCAACGGAAGGGCCACTCGAAAAGGTCGACAAAAGGCAACACAGACCAGACCGGCTCCGACCAGGCGGTTGCCATGTACGCGCAGAACGCGGCAAAGAGAGTGAAGAAGATACCCGTGCCACCCAGTACCGCATCCATGGACGTCGACGCGGCCTGCTTCCCGGATGATTGCCGCCGATCCAACACAAGTAAGAGCAAGAACAAAACCGCGCCGGCGCCGCCCAGCCACACTTGTATTGCGCCAAGCGTGAGTGGAAAATACGGGTTGATGGCGCCGGTGTCCAGTTTTGGCGACAGCGCTACGAGTTCGTGTAATGCGATGAAACGGGGCCGGAAATCGCTCGCCACGATGCGGTCGAGGGCAACATAGCTGCCTTCTAGCAGAGCGGGCGCCCAGAACCACGCACTCAAGCTCAGACCGAGTATCCCGGCGCCCACGGTCGTGACCATCGGCGCGAGGCGGCGTGTTGCCACGAGAAGAACGATGGCCAGGGTCGCCGTCATTCCAGAAGCAAGAAGCGCCGCGGCGTTGTGGCTCAACAGGGTGCCCATGATGGCGCAAGCCAGCGCGAGGGCATAGCCCGTCCGCCGGCGCGGACTGGGTTCGCCATAGATGCGGATTACGGCCCATGCCGCCCATGGGGCAAATGACCACGCCAAATATTGGGCGATGTTGCCTTGGATAAACAACTCGCGCAGCATGATGGGCGCATACAGAAAAGCCGCACAGCTTACAGCTGCGGCCCAGACACCGAGGAGCGCCGCGCCGAGTCGATACGCTCCGTATGCCGCGATCAAGATGGCCACAACCATCATGACCTTGTACGCAGCATCCAGAGGTAGGCCGAACAAAGTGTGGGCGGCGGCCGTAATGAAGTACGGCAGAGGCGGTGCATAGACAAAAAGAGGAATGCCGTAGCCGAGGCCTAGATTCTCCGCCCAGCGCGGAAAAAGTACGCCGTCCTGCCATGCGTGGACCATTTCGGCCGAACGCGTGAAATGGACGAGACCGTCGGCCGTGTTCGGCATACCGCCAGGAAGCAGTGCCCATAATATCGGTCCCGCGAGCACAAGAGGTATCCACAAGCCGGGGCTGGTGAGTAAGCGAACGGCGCGATTCATGATACGTTAGCGCTCTATTCCGACGAATTTACGACGACGGAGGCAATGGGAATCGTGTCTCCTGCAGGTTCGTCACCTATGCTGACGGGTAATCGCTCCAATGTGGCCAGGTCATACATTCCGATGATAAGGCGATAGTCGCCACTGGGGAGGTCGTTGGGCAAAGTGACCTGGTGACGGTCGACGATGTCGCCTCCGCTGCGCCATAGACTGGTCGGTAGGACCCCGTTCAGCGGCTGCGAATCCCACTGCGCGGCCAGTTGCCCGCTTGCGTCGATCAGTTGGACCAACACGGTATAGTCCACGGGTACATATTGGTTCATGTGCCATGCGAGCGTGAGCGGCAGGCTGTCTCCTGGCCGGGCCGGGACTGTTAGCTCACCTGGTACGTCTGCGGCTGCGCTATTCAGCGTTGCGCCGGATAGGGCAATCTGATCTCCGAGCTGAATCGGCTGCTTGAAAGGCGTCGTAGGTGCGGGCAACGGCGCCACTGTCACATAGTCCACGGCCATGAGGTCTGGCAGTAGTTCACCGCTCGCCGCATTTGTGGGTGGGATCACCTCTTGTGTCGCAGGGTCATAGAACTCCACCTCGACGCGCAGATAGCCGCGTTCCGTGTCCGCTGGAATGACGAAGTCGTGGCCATCTACGTAGACCTGGCCGGGTTCCCATGTCGACGTCGGGGTCCCGAACGGCCATCCTTCGCTGCGAGCGACCTCTTGGCCCCTTTCGTCAACCAAGCGCACCAGTACGTTGAGGTTGCGGTCGAGCGTTGCGGTGCTGAGGAAATGCAGACGCACCACGAGCGCATCGCCCGCCTGCACAGTCTCCGGCAATATGTCGCTATCCACCAGCCGAATGGCGTCCGCCCAGTCGATGAAATAGTTGGGCGGCGGCGCGGTGCGCATGTCGTAGATGCGTGCGTATTCCGTGCCGTTCAGCGTAACCACATGTTCGGGCGTAAGCGTGGCGAAATAGTCCAGCAACCGCTTATCGGGCACCTCGCGCTGCCACTGGTGCGCATAGATGACGGCATAGTCACTCTGATAGAAGCGATCGATGTCGACGCTATCGTATGGGTAGAAGTAGTTGAAGGAACCGCCGCGATACCATGTTGCTACAGTGTTGTCTTCGGCCCCTGGAAGTTTGCGCAAGTAGCGAGCTGCTTCATCGAGACCTTCGCCCAGGCCGATCATCATGACCTGCGGCGCGCGCTTTGCCCCACCCAATAACGGATTGTAGTAAGTGAAATAGTACGGGAAGACGGATGCCGCGATCGCCGCTTGTGCAAGCAACGGTAAGCTCACAATGACGGCAACCAGCCATCGGCGCTGGAACAGCCTTCCCAGCCACTGTGCGAGTGCCATCCAGCCGACGCCGGCGACAAGGGTGAGCGGCATATAGACAGGCAGTAGATAGCGTGGAAACTTGGTCGCGCCAAAGGTCATGGCAACTGTGAAGAGCAGTGCAAAAAGCCCAAGCCATACCAGCGTGACTCTGCGCCCCCATGCGTTCAGGGGCGGCAGCTTGAACGGCCACGCGGCAACTGCTATGGGAATGCCCAGGAGCGTCAGCGGCGAAACGCGCCAAAGGAAGGTGTAGGGATAGAACCAGATGCCCGGATCGCCGAGATAGGCGCGACCATTGAAGTAGAGTGCCTTCGCGTGGCCAGCCGCTGCGGAATCTTCGGCGGCGGAGAACACGGCGCGCAGGCTTTCCACGGGGTGTACCCACATAGCAGGCCAGAAAAGCACATAGCAAAGAGCCGCTACGCCCAACCAGAGAAGTCCGGCAAGCGCCGGACGAACGACGGTCGAAACGCCGCCCGTGTTCTGTGCGCGGGCCGCGCGCCAGGACTGCCATGCGGCGTAAAGGGTGACCAACCCCATGAATGGGATCAAGAAGAACGCCGGGGACTTGCTAAGCCAGGCTAGACCGGCCGCAATCCCGGAGAGAACCAAGTCCCGTCTACGACCGGAAAATGATGGTTGCTCACCGGTAGCGCCCGCAAAATAGCGTAGGTAGCTCAGCAACGCGAGAAACATGAACACGCTGGCGAGGCCGTCTACGTGCAGCATACGCGTTAAGCCGAGTACGAAGGGCTCAAAGGAGATGAGCAGGAACGCGACCAGGGCAGCCGGGAGACCGAACAGGTCTGCCGCCACCCAAAATGAAATAAGCAATACGCCTATAGTGACCAGGACGACGATATTGCGGGCGCCAGCTAACAGATCGATGGGCTCGTAGCCATGTGTGCGCAGGAATCCCTCTACACCTTCGCTCATATCCTCGATCTGGCTCGCGGCGTCCTTTGCGTACCCTGGGTAACGCCAGAGATATGCGGCCGCACCTAGCCACATGGTGGTCACGCCGGGATGGTATCGTTGGAATGTATCTGCGAAGTCACCGCGATTGAGTGCAAGATAAAAGTTGCCCGAACGCGTGAGCCAGGAGCGTTCGTCCACCGCCACAAAGCGGTTCAATATCAGCCCCCGCGGCACCCAAAGCACGAACGCCATCAGCAGCGTGATAGCGATCTTCTGCCAAATGGTTAGGGAGTGCGGCGGAGTCAATCAGATCTCCCGAAATGTGGCCGAATTGGTTCGTCCTACTGCGCTTCTACCTGGAATGTGCGCGCGACGACCGAATCCCCGCTCGGTTCGCCGTCTCGGGTCACCGGCAAGCGATCCATTGTCGCCAAGTCATAGAGCCCTACGACAACCTGATATTCACCTGGCAGCGCGTCGGCGGGCAGCTCGAGTGCATAGTCGTCGGCGATGACTTGGTTCGGCGGCCAATAGGACGTGGGGAGGAAACCGTTCATTGGCCGCTGATCGTGCTGGAGCGCCATCTGTCCATCCGGACCAATAACGTGCACGAATGCCGTGTAGTCGGTGTACATATACGAGAGCGCTCGCCAGAAGAGGCGCAGGTTCACCGTGTCGCCGGCCGCAAATGCTTCATGATTTCGCGCGATGGCTGTGCCGTCGTCGCCCATCAAGTCAGCGCCCAGCAGCGCGATATGTCCGCCGAGATCGGCCTGTGGTTTGAGACTGTCCAAAGGCTTCTGGGGCAGATTGCCGATGATGAGGTAGTCGAGCAGATAAGGATCGGATAGCACTTCGCCCGTGTTGGCCGACGTAACTGGTACATGGTCGAGCGTGGCCGGGTCATAGAAGCTCACCTCGATGCGGTAGATGCCCGGCGGCGTATCGTCGGTGATCTCCAACTCGTAGTTATTGTCGCGCAGGAGTTCGCCTGCTTGCCATTTCTT
>JBJYXA010000336.1:3455-6063 GCA_046259705.1 Caldilineaceae bacterium | reverse complement strand
GTGGCGTATGAGTTGAGCCAAAGGAATCGCTGAAGCTTTCCTCGCCGACCGTCGTAGACTACATCGCTGACCACTGCAGCCTACATCGACTCCTGACCTTTGGTTGCTCATCACGTATTCATCGAAGAGGGGCCGACACCACCTGTCGGCCTTTCTTTTTTTGTTGAACACATAGCGCATCTTGTTGTCACATCATGACATATGATCAAACTCCACGAATATCACCGTGGCCCACACTGTATAGACTATGGATAACTGTACGCCTATTAGAATTCTCATCGTAGACAAACACAAGACCATCCGCCGCACGATCGGTCTTTTTCTCGGCCAATACGAATATATTGATTTGGTCGGCGAGGCGAGCGATGCAGAAGAGGCGCTCGCGGCTTGCGAGCGTACTCATCCGGATATCGTGCTAATTGACATAGTGCTGTCTGGGACCCATGGCGCCAAGGCGATGAAAGATATCCGGCGCGTTTATCCAAACATCCATTTGATTGGTATGACGGGCATGGAGCCGGGCCGATCGCAAACGGATGCGCTGGACGCCGGCGCGGATAACGTCATCTACAAAGGCTTGTTGCACGACGTCCTATTGGACGCCATTGACGAAGTCATGTGCGTTCATACCAGCTTCTCACCGACACATGTAGAGGTCATCTAGGTCGACTACGCTCTTCGTGAAGAGCAGTAGCTGATTTCTGTCGAATTTCTCACCCCATAGCCACGAATCGCCGTCTCGTTGAACGCAGGCGGCGATTATTTATTCGTGCCGCAACTGTTGATTGGCCAATTCGCGCAGGATATGCACGTCGCGCGTACAGATCTGCTTTCGTGTGGGCTGTGGTAAATTGTGTATTACAGCCATGGCAGCCCTGTCGCCGTGCAACACAATTGCTTCTGTGTTCGGAATCTTCTTGCGAGGCGCCACACAAACCGAATAAGCGAGGGTCCCATATGCCAAGACTAATCCGCGCACCGAGAGGTACGGAGATCACGTGCCAAAACTGGTTGATCGAGGCGGCCTACCGCATGATTCAGAACAATCTGGATCCCGATGTTGCCTTCGATCCGGACAATCTAATCGTCTATGGCGGGCGCGGGAAGGCGGCCCGCAATTGGGAGGCTCTGGACGCGATTCTAGCGTCATTGCGTGCCCTAAAGCCTGACGAAACGTTGCTGGTTCAGTCCGGCAAGCCCGTGGCCGTATTTCGAACCCGCGAAGATGCGCCACGCGTGTTAATTGCCAACTCAAACATCGTGCCGGCATGGGCGACGCAGGAGAACTTTGATAAGTGGGAGGCGGAAGGTCTGACCATGTACGGTCAGATGACGGCAGGGAGTTGGATCTACATCGGCACGCAGGGAATTCTGCAGGGAACCTATGAGACCCTTGGGTCGGTGGCGCGAGAGAATGGCTGGGGGAGTCTTCGTGGAAAGCTCGTCGTTACGTCTGGATTGGGCGAGATGGGGGGCGCCCAGCCGCTGGCCGTGACGATGAATGAAGGCGTTGCCTTGGTGGTCGAAGTAGATAAGTGGCGAGCAGATCGCCGGCTAAATCTGCGACAGATAGATGTGGTCACCGACACTCTCGAAGAGGCTATGACCTTGGCCGAGGTTTCCTTGGCCGCCAAGGAGCCGAAATCGATCGGTCTTGTTGGGAATGCTGCCGAGGTCTTGCCGGAGCTGGTCGCACGCGGCGTGGTGCCCGATGTGGTCACCGATCAAACGTCCGCCCACGACCCCATGTATGGGTACATTCCGGTCGGGCTGACCGTGACGGAGGCAGACGATCTTCGCCGGCGCGACCCCGACGCGTACCTACAGCGCGTCTACGACTCGATGAAGCTACATGTTCAGGCCATGTTGGATTGGCAGAGCCGAGGCGCCGTCGTCTTCGACTACGGCAACAATCTTCGCCAGCGAGCATACGACCACGGGTTGAAGGAAGCCTTCAACTATCCTGGCTTTGTCCCCGCCTACATTCGGCCACTGTTCTGCGAAGGCAAAGGACCGTTCCGCTGGGTTGCTCTGTCCGGCGATCCGGAGGACATTTACGCCACGGACCGAGCGGTTATGGAGTTGTTCCCGGAGGACGAGCATCTCGCACGCTGGATCAGACTTGCCCAGCGCGATGTAGAGTTTCAGGGGCTTCCTGCCCGTATTTGCTGGCTCGGCTACGGGGAGCGGCGCAGGGCCGGCCTGGCCTTCAACCGACTAGTGGCCAGCGGAGAGGTCAAGGCGCCGATCGTCATCGGCCGGGACCACCTGGATTGTGGTTCGGTCGCAAGTCCCAATAGAGAGACGGAGTCCATGAAAGACGGCTCGGACGCGATTGCCGATTGGGCGATCCTCAATGCACTGATCAATACGGCATGTGGTGCGACGTGGGTCAGTTTCCATCATGGTGGAGGCGTGGGAATTGGGTACAGCTTACATGCGGGACAAGTGATCGTTGCTGACGGTACACCGGAAGCGGCAGAACGACTTAGCAATGTACTTACCGTCGATCCGGGGATGGGCATTGCCCGACATGCTGATGCGGGTTATGAACGGGCGATCGCCGTTGCCAAGGAACGCGGCGTGGCCATCCCAATGCTCGACTCTA
>JBJYXA010000336.1:0-3355 GCA_046259705.1 Caldilineaceae bacterium | reverse complement strand
CGATCCGCTCACCATCTCGGGCCAGGAGCTAAACATAGACGACGTGGTGTCTGTGGCAGATGGACGACTGGTTCGCCTAGACCCGTCGACGGTTCCTGGTATAGAACGTTCGCGTGCTGCTGTGGACCGGCTCGTTGCCGAAGGGCAGATAGCATACGGCATCACAACAGGATTTGGGCGTCTCAAGGATAAACTCGTGTCCGGCGAGCAGACACGAAGACTGCAACTCAATCTGGTGCGCAGCCACGCCGTGGGCGTCGGACCGCCACTGGACGAGCGAGTGGTGCGCGCTATGCTACTCGTGCGTGCCAACACGCTCGCAAAGGGATATTCTGGCGTTCGCCTCACCGTACTCTCATCCCTTCTGGATATGCTGAATCGCGGTGTGCATCCCTACATCCCATCGCAAGGATCTCTGGGCGCGAGCGGAGACCTTGCACCGCTCGCCCATATGGCGCTCGTAATGATCGGCGAAGGAAAAGCCTATTATGACGGAGAGCTGCTTAACGGCAAGGCCGCGCTCGAACGGGCTGGCCTGAAGGCAGTTGAGCTTGAGGCCAAAGAAGGTCTCGCCATTCTAAATGGAACGGCGTTCATGGTGGGATTGGGGGCTCTGCTCGTCCGCAGAGCGATCAATTTGGTTCTCACCGCCGACATTGCCGCATGTCTGAGCTTGGAAGCGCTGAACGGCACCGATCGTGCGTACGACGAGCGTGTCCATGCCTTGCGCCCCCATCCCCGCCAGATCGATTGCGCCGCGTTTCTGCGCAAACTAGTCGCAGGCAGCGAATATCTGCGCGTGGATGAACCCAATAACGTCCAAGATCCATATACGCTTCGCTGCGTTCCCCAGGTGCACGGTGCCGTACGAGATGCGGTGGCATACAGCCAGTGGGTGATGGAAATTGAAGTGAACGCCGTCAACGACAATCCCATCATCCTTGTGGATGAGGATACCGGTGATGTCGACGTTATCTCCGCCGGGAACTTCCACGGCGAACCTATCGCACTCTGTATGGATTACATGAAGTTGGCGCTGGCCGATCTGGGAAACATGAGTGAGCGCCGGATCGAACGACTATTGGACGCAGACAGCAATCAACAAGTCTTGCCCATGTTCCTGACGGAGCACGGGGGGATCGAAAGCGGCATGATGATGGCGCAATATACGGCTGCAGCACTGGCCTCCGAGAATAAGGTGCTGGTTCATCCCGCGAGCGCCGACTCTATCCCGAGCAGCGCCAATGTAGAAGACCACGTTAGCATGGGGGCAACCGCCGTACGCCACACTGAGCAGGTGATTCGCCATGTGGAGACGATTATCGCTATTGAGCTACTGACAGCGGCGCAGGGGATCGACTTCAGACGTCGTGAGTTGGGCGACAGGTCAATGGGTAAGGGGACGAAAATCGCCTATGATGCAGTGCGTGAATGCGTCCCGTTTCTCTCAACCGACGAAGCCCTTGCCCCGTACATCGAGGCGCTGCACCAACTGGTGGTGAGTGGCACGATGAAAAGGTCTGTGGAGAGAAAGCTGGGCATGCCGTGACGAGTTCGAACTCTGAATCGCCGAATGCGCCTCAAGAGTCCGCACAAGCTGTCGATTTGCTGATTCATAGCGCCGCTCAATTGGTCACATGCGCTAGCCCTCATGGTCCGAAGCGAGGCGACGCTTTGGCGGATGTAGGCTTAATCGTAGACGGCGCCGTGGCAATTTCAGACGGCTTGATCGTAGACGTTGGTGATTCCGCTAGATTGCAGGGCAAGTATCGGGCTACGCAAGAGATTGACGCATCAGGAAAGGCGGTCTGCCCCGGTTTCGTTGACTGCCATACCCACACAGTCTTTGGCGGGGACAGAGCGCACGAATTCGAACAGCGGATTGCAGGTGTCTCGTACTTGGAGATCTTGGCCGGGGGCGGGGGCATCGTCAGCACCATGCACAAAACCAGGCATGCAAGCCTCGACGTGCTGGTGGCAACGGGGAGCCGGCGGCTTGACGAAATGCTGCGGCTGGGCACCACGACCGTCGAGATCAAGTCGGGCTACGGACTCGACATTCCCTCTGAAATCAAGATGCTACGCGCAATGGAGCAGATCGATCGCGACCACCCCTGCGATATCGTGCCCACTTTTCTCGGCGCACACGCGGTACCGCCGGAGTTCTCCGGTGACGCCGAAGCATATTCGCGATTCGTCGCCGATGAGATGTGGCCGGAAATAGTTGAGTGGTACCGGAGTTCCCGGTTTTTCCAGCGCGAAGTACCCCTCTTTGTCGATGTATTTTGTGAGAAACATGCATTCAGCGTGGCGCAATCCGAACGCGTGCTCCTGGCAGGGCTTGATTCCGGGCATGGCGCCAAGATCCACGTGGACCAATTCCACGCGATGGGTGGAGTCGCCATGGCAGTTGGGCTTGGCGCGGCATCCGTCGACCATCTCGATGTCAGCGGGCGGCATGAGTTCAATCTGGTCGCCGATTCGGATACTGTGGCTGTTCCGTTGCCCGTCGCGAGCTTCAATCTGGCCACAGGCAGATACGCGGACGCGCGTGTGATGGTCGAAAGCGGGTGCGCTGTTGCGCTTGCTACGGACCTGAACCCTGGCTCCGCGCCCTGCCCGTCCATGCCAATGGCGATGGCAATTGCCTGTCGCTATCAGAGGCTGCTGCCGTCGGAAGCGCTAAACGCCAGCACTATCAACGCCGCGTATGCAGTGGGTTTGGGCGACAAGATTGGGTCCATCGAGGCAGGCAAACGGGGGGATGTACTCATCCTTAAGGGCGGCGATTATCGCTATCTGGCGTATTACTTTGGGGGTAACCCCGTAGAAGCTATCGTCAAGGACGGAATGCCTGTCATCTAGGGTTAGGTATGCGGGGGAACGGAACCTGTCGAGAAAACGCTTACTCTATATCCACCCGTATTAGCGTACATGACTGCCGGCCGACGCCTTCGTTTATTTTCGTCAAGCACATGGACCCGCGCATAGCCTTCTGCCTAGTGAACAAATTGATCCGGGGCCACGTGGTCATGCTCGGCGCGTATCCTGTTGGCTATGGGGAAGGCGGCGAACCACGACGCATCGGCGCTGCGAGCGTCGAATATGACCAAAGCGGCCGCATCGCGGCTATTGGCAGCGCCCGGATCGAATATGCTGATAATGGGCTTGTGTCACAGATAGGGGCCGTCCGTGTTGAATACAATGCGCGCGACCGCGCCGAGCGTATCGGCGATTTGCCCCTCAGCTATACAGCAACTGGTCTTCTGCTGAGCATCGGCGGCACACCCGTCGACTATGATGGACAGGGACGCGTCAACCGGCTCGGTTCGGCCCGCATCCAGTACGCTGACTA
>JBJYXA010000335.1:0-1524 GCA_046259705.1 Caldilineaceae bacterium | reverse complement strand
AGGTCAAAACCGGCACTTCGGATATGAATATCGTCGGACCCATCTGGAACTGCCCGATCGTCGCCTACGGCCCCGGCGACAGTTCTTTCGACCACACGCCGGACGAGCACATTGAGGTGGAGGAGTATTTGCGGGCCGTGGGGCTATTGAGCGACGTGCTTTCGAGAGTGAGCCGGTAAAAGCAGGCTGCGGGAAGAAGGACATAGAGAGCACCGAGGAGGCAAATAGTGCTCAGGGGTTTTACTTTGGTACCTGGATGGCAGCCTACCCGGTTCTGATCCGGAACTCAAACGGAAGTTTTAGCGTCTATAATAGTAGATTGTGGAAAAGGCATCTCGCCTAGTAATTTCCACATGCGGTATCAACAATAGGAGAGAGGAAGGATGACCAAAGGAATATCGTGGCTGCTTGTGGCGTTTGTGCTGCTGGTGTCCGCCGGCTGCGCCGCGGAAACGCCGCCTGAACTACCGGCGGCCGAGCCTGAAGAACCCGCAACCACGGTCGACGAAGCAACGGCCGAACCCACGGCAGCGGAATTGGCAACGGCCGAATCGGAAGTGACAGCTACGGAGACAACTGGAACAGGAGAAAATATGACGGAAACAGAACCGGCGGCGACAGGGAGACCGTACGCGTCGCCCACGCCGCATCCAGAGGAGGCCGCAACATTGGAGCTAAATCCTATACAACCAGGTCCGGAACAGAAGCAGCAGATCACCTACGCAAAGAATGACCTTGCCGCACGGTTGGGCGTAGATGTCGACGGCATCGAGGTGACGGCTTATGAAACAGTCACCTGGAGCGATGGGTCGCTTGGCTGCCCGCAGCCCGGCATGATGTATACCCAGGCGCTTGTCGACGGCTATCTGATCCAGCTGAGGGTCGACGGGCAGACTTATAACTATCATGGCGCAAACGGCCGTGATCCCTTCCTCTGCGTCAAAGATGGGGATGAATCCACCGCTGTCCCTCAAGGTGGATTCCCGGCCACGCCGCCGCCGTCAAGTGAGGATATTTAGTGAAAAAGTTGCCAACTTTTCGAAAGTTGGCAACTTGCGCGATCTTCTATCGCTATCTCTACCCTCTATCGCCTATCCCCCGGGCCGCGGCACCGCGCGCAGGGCGGAGAACCGCGCCACCTCGACATTTCCCACCCCGTACAGCACCAGGACGTCACCGTTTTGCGAGAACGTTGTTGCCGATTGCAGTGCCTGAATAAAGACAGTTTCCTGCGTGTCAATGTCGTCATCGCAGGCGACTTGCGTTCCAGCCAGCGGACCAATCGATATCCCGGTGAAGTACACCGCGTAGCTGCCGCTGAACGTGTTGCAGCCGCCGCCGGCGTTCGCATTACTCTCGCCAACAAACTGCAAGGTGAAATTTGACTCCGGAAGCAAGAGCTGGTTGCCGTTGAGCGATGTCAGGGCCCAGGAACTGTCGGCCAGCGTATTGGGCTGGTTGACCTGGACCGTGATGGAGCGGATCTCTGTCGTGCCGTCGACGTGCAGCACACGCATTTCATAA
>JBJYXA010000334.1:0-2022 GCA_046259705.1 Caldilineaceae bacterium | reverse complement strand
CCAGTTCGCACTCGGCATGCGAACGGCATCGACGTGCCCAACCCCGGCACGGGGCGTAAGATACTGCTGGCTAAACATTCATAGCATCTAGGAGTAGAATTGGCATGCTAACTTGCAGGCGTTCTGATGCGCGCCGGGAACAAGCGGGCGGACGTCATCTTGTGTGATTGAGTTGCCATGCGACGTGTATTCTGCCCTGCAAGGAGGCTGCCATGTTGGATCCCGAGCGCCAGTCGAACGACATCCCTGAGGATACGGCCAGACTGGCAAGGCGTATCTTCCGCAAGAAGAACAGTAAGGGATATCGCTACCTGCTGCTGCGCGACAGGCTGGGCGTGATTTTCGAAGACGAGGCATTTGTGGAACTCTTCTCCACACAAGGGAAGCCGGCATTGTCGCCGGGGATGTTGGTCATGGTACAGGTCTTGGCCTTCTGCGAAGGGCTGAGTGACCGGCAGGCGGTGGACGCAGTGGCGAGCCGTATCGACTGGAAGTACGTGCTTGGTCTGCCATTGGCGTACGAAGGATTCGATGCGTCGGTGTTGACTGAATTTCGGGCACGGCTGGTGGAGTCGGACGAGATGGAAACGCTGCTGCTAGAGCGATTGCTGGCGGTGTGCCAGGAGGAAGGGTTGGTGAAGGAGCGGGGTAGACAGCGTACGGACTCGACGCATGTGTTGACTGCGGCGAGAGCGCTACGGCGGCTGGAACTGGTGGTGGAAACCATGTCGCATACGCTGGAAGTGCTGGCGACGGCTGCCCCACAATGGGTGCAGAATCACTTGAACCCGTTGTGGTACGATCGCTACGGACAAGAGCTGGATGGCTGGCCGTGGCCCAAGAAGGACAGGGAGAAGGAAACGCTAGCACTGGTCGTCGGCGGCGATGGGTTTGAACTCCTGGATGCACTCTACCGCGAAGCACAAAGCGGGCAAGCGGGGACAGCCCGACCCAACGCTGCGCTCTATCAACTGGAGGCCGTGCAGACGCTGCGCCAGATATGGGTGCAACAGTACTATCGAGAGGACAAGCAAGTCCAGTGGCGCACACTGGAAGACTCACCGTCTCCTCAGCAGCGATTGAAATCACCCTATGACGTGGATGCACGATGGGCCAGTAAGGGGGACGAGTCGTGGATCGGCTATAAGGTGCATATCACAGAAACGTGCGATTGTGATGGACCCCATCTCCTAACAGACATACAGACACGTCCCAGTGGGGAAGCAGACGGAGAAGCGCTGCCGTCCATCCAAGAGAATCTGGCGCAACGAAAGCTGTTGCCGTCTGAGCAGTTGGTCGACGCCGGTTATCTCACGAGCAGAATGTCGCTACGCAGCGAGCAAACATATGACGTTACCCTTGTCGGACAAATTCAAGGGAACACGAGTTGGCAAGCCCGCACCTCGCCGGCCTATGCGGCGGCTAACTTCACGATTGATTGGGAAAGGCGGCGTGCCATCTGTCCGCAAGGCAAGGAGAGCTCCTATTGGTCCAGGGAGGAATTGCGCAGACGATACGACGTCGTGCGTGTTCGATTCGACGAGAAGGACTGCCAAGCCTGTCCGGTCAAGGAACAATGTACGAAGGGCAAGGCTCGCAATCTGCAACTCTCCCGACAGGAGGAGCAGCAGACGCGTCTGCAGGCGTTACGGCAGCGACAACGAGAACCGGATTTCTGGGATATCTACAAGTCCCGTGCCGGAATTGAGGGAAGCATCTCATTCGGTATACGGACGCTTGGCCTACGCAGAACACGGTATTTTGGTATGGCCAAAACGCATCTACAACACGTCTTCATAGCGATTGCAGGTAACTTGCTCCGCTTATCCCATTGGTTCGCCGGCACAAAGCGCAGTCGCACACGAAAGTCAAAATTACTTGCACTCAAGCCGGCACTTTGCACATAATATTTAGCCAGCAGTATCGCAGGAGGCGTACCGGCTGCTGCTGGTGGGCTGAATGCCTTTGACTAAAGTAATACCGGGATGAAACCCGCGGTATTGGCGTAGAATGGGAGGTAGT
>JBJYXA010000333.1:0-11302 GCA_046259705.1 Caldilineaceae bacterium | reverse complement strand
GGTATTGAATAATGTGCAGCAGGTGATCGTGGGCAAGAATCAGGAGATTCGGCTTACGCTCATCGGACTCCTTTGTGAGGGTCACCTCTTGATCGAGGACGTGCCCGGCGTCGGCAAAACTATGCTTGCACGGGCCATCGCTCGCAGCATCGGCTCTACATTCCGACGAATCCAATTCACACCGGATATGCTGCCCAGTGACGTAACCGGTGTGAGTATTTTCAACCAAAAAACGCTCGAATTTGAATTTCGGCCCGGACCGATTATGGCCCAGATAGTTTTGACCGATGAGATCAATCGGGCCACGCCAAAGACCCAGTCCGCACTGCTCGAGTGCATGGAAGAGCGCCAGGTGACTGTAGACGGCGTTACCTACCCGATGGCGAACCCCTTTTTGGTGCTTGCTACGCAAAACCCGATCGAGTATGAAGGTACATTTCCCTTGCCGGAGGCGCAGATCGACCGCTTCATGATGCGCATCCACCTAGGCTATCCTAGCAAGGAGAACGAAATCAATGTCCTGAACCGTCAGACCGATCATCATCCCATTCAGGACATTCAACAGGTGGTCTCCGTTGATGAGTTGATTGCCGCACAAAGAGCCGTACGTACGGTCTACGTTGATGACTTGGTCAAATCATACATTGTTGACCTAGTCACTTCTACACGTGAGCACGCGGATATCTACCTTGGCGCCAGCCCGCGCGGTAGCTTGGCGCTGTTTGCAGCTACGCGTGCATGGGCCGCGCTGCAGGGTCGCGACTTTGTGTTGCCCGACGATGTCAAGTTGCTGGCCGATCCGACTCTGGCCCATCGACTTATCATCAGCCCCTCCGCCCGCATCAAGAACGTTTCACCGCGTAGCGTGATCGAGGAGACGTTGAAAAGCACACCCGTTCCGGGCGCGCGCGCAGGCGCGCGCTAAAAGCATGTTGCCCCTTCGCGAGCCTGTATGTCCTCTCGCCTCCTTTTCCTAATCATTGCGACAGTAACCGCCTGGATACTTGCCCTGAACTCGGGCCGTACACTCGCTTTCAACGTTGCCTATCTGCTCACTAGCGTCATTGCCCTGAGCTATGCCTGGGCCTGGCTCAGCCTGCGTTCCATCGCACTGCGCCGCATCACACGCACGAGCCGGAGTCAGGTGGGGCAGTTTGCTGAAGAGCAGTTCGAAGTGACCAATCGCGGACGCTGGCCCAAACTCTGGCTAGAAATCCGCGATGAATCCACGCTACCCTGGCATACCGCAAGCCGCGTTGTCAGCAGCCTGGGACCGCACGCTAGCCAGCGCTGGCATATTCGCACGGTTTGTACCCAGCGAGGACGCTTCCGGCTTGGCCCGCTTTCGTTACACAGTGGCGATCCGCTTGGTATTTTCAATGTTGAACAGCAGATCGATGCAACCGGATACATTGTCGTATACCCGTTGACCGTAGACCTGACGTCGTTTGAGCCCTCCATCTCGGAGCTTTCCGGCGGAGAGGCGCGCCACCGCCGCACCTATCAGATCACGACCAATGTGGCAGGCGTACGTGACTACGTAACTGGCGACAGCTTCAACCGCATCCATTGGCCGTCCACCGCTCGGACTGGCCGTCTCATCGCTAAGGAGTTTGAGCTAGATCCTACCGCGGATGTCTGGCTATATCTCGACCTAAACGAGACAAGCGAGGCTGGACTGCCGTGGACGCCTCAGAGACCCGAACCAGGGCTGTTCGCATTGACGAGCCTCGGAAGACAGAAACAGCGGCAGTTCCACAAGTTGCCGCCCATTACGACAGAATACGCAGTCACCGCGGCGGCCAGTCTTGCTCGTTATTTCGTCGCACGGAATCGTACCGTGGGATTCGGCAGCGAGGGCACGACAAGGGAGTTTATCCAAGCGGATCGAGGAGAACGCCAGCTGAACAAGATCATGGAGACACTGGCGGTCGTGACAGCTACCGGTACGTTGCCGTTCTCGCACCTGATCGCAACTGACGGCATCCGCCTGAACCGCAACGACACCGTGCTCGCCATCAGCGCGGATCCAAATCCCGAATGGGCCGTAGCATTGCACCACATCCAGCGCAGAGGTGTCAACAGCATTGCCATCGTCGTCGACGGCGGCACGTTTGGCCGTAGGGAGAGCTACGGACCTCTATTTGGTGAGTTGGAGGTGGCAGGTGTTCCTACTTACCGCATAGCGAGGGGTGACCGGCTTGAACAGGTGCTTAGCAACGGCTCACGCGCGGGCGTGAACTTATCGGCGCTAAATCGCAGCCGTGAGTACATGGTAAAGGACCAGCCAGCTTAGAACAACGAGCTGGCCATCGTTCGAGTGGTGCGGCTTGCCAAACGGACACTCCGCTGCATGCGCGCCCCTTAGCGGCAGCGAACGGCCCGCATGAGGTTTGTTAGCGCGGCCTCCGGATCGGCGCAAAGGCCGGAGTGAACCGACGAGGTCTGGACAACCGTATTGTGCGGCGCCACAAGCCAGTGAAAACTTTCGGCCTGACCCAATTGGCCGATAGGTCCTTCGCCGGCGCAGATTCGCGGAATGAGGGCAAGATGCCGCTCCAGTGCTGCGATATCAAGTTCTGGCGCCAGCATTCGCACCCGTTCGACGTCCAAGTCGATGCGCGCTTCCAGAAACCCCAACGTTCGACAGAAGAGGATTGCGCCCACGGTGACGAAGTCACCGATCGCTTGACTCGGCTTCACGCGCACATATGCGTAGTCATATGAGCTTATTTCGGGCATGTTTCGCTTCTTCCACAAATGAAGAAGAGGCTTCTAGCCTGCTCAATAGATAATCCAGATACGCCCGCCTGTGTTCCTGGCAAGTCTCAAACGCGGGTTCATCCCCCAGCCAGGAACCTGGTATTAGGTCCACAATATCGCCTAGCTGCTCCTCCGTCAGCAACTTGTGCCCTACGGTGTTTGCCTCGTCGAGTGCGCCGGCATGTTCGAGCAGTACATGCTGATGAATGAGCGGGAACGGCGAGCGGCTGCGCTCCATGTATTTTGCCCAATCGTGATGAAAGTACAGCGCCGCGCCATGGTCGATTAGCCACATGCGATTTCGCCACATTAGCATGTTCACATTTCGAGGCGTACGGTCCACATTGGTCACGTAGGCATCGAACCACACGATCAAGGACGCGAGCGCCTCGTCCGGCGAAGGGCGTAGCAGCTGGTTGTAGGCGAAAGCACTGGGCAGATAGCGAAGTCCCAAGTTGATCCCCTCGCTCTGCCGCAAGAGATCCTGAATCTCGGGATCGGGCTCCGACCGCCCCATGCGGCCGTTCAGTTCCATAAAGGCAATGTCGGGCACCGGCAGCCCGAGTATGCGTGCGATCTCTCCGGCCACCAATTCTGCAATCAGCGCTTTGGCCCCCTGTCCGGCGCCTCGGAACTTCATCACATATAGTTCACCGTCGTCGGCTTCCACTACCGCCGGAAGGGATCCTCCTTCGCGCAGCGGCGTCACATAACGCGTCGAGGTGACCAGTGGCACGCGACCGTCCGGCGCGACATCTGGTCGAGATTCCTCTGCACAAGGTCTACTCATGGCTTTCTGTCCTATTTCGTCCCACTGCACCGAAGCCGGCCTCAGCAAGCAGAGACTCGATTACGTGCGTGCCCACATCCGCCACCTCAGTCGTTTTCTCGAACGGCGCAGTCGCTGAATGGCCAATACCGCACTGAGCACGATGAACAGCCCGCCTACAAGCTGTATGGGCTCCAACCTCTCTCCCAGGAACAAATAGGACCAGATGACAGCAAGCAGCGTCTCCAGCGGGGATAGCATCGATGTCTGGCCGCCACCGATACGGGCCACAGAAACAAACATTAAGAGACGAGCACAAAAGGTACCGACGATTGCCAGCAGCAGTATTGCGCCCCAACCTTTGACGCCGGGGTCTGTCCAGGGCATTCCCTGTACCATCCACCAACCTACAATGCCTACTGACATACCGACCAAGACGTAGAAAGTAACCGCCATAGAATCATATTCGGTGAGATACCACTGCAACAGCGAGACCTGCAGCGCGAAGGCGCAAAGTGAGATGGCAATCCACATGACGCCAACCATATTTACGTCTCCACTAGGACCGATCAACAAATAAACGCCAGTCAGCGCCAGTACCATACGCACGGCATGCCGATACGTAACGCGTTCGCCGCGCAAGGCCAAGTACGTCAGCACCGCCAACGGACTCAACGAGATCATCATGGCAGCCATGGACGCCTCAAGATACGTAAGCCCCAAGAAATAGCAGATCATCGCGAACCCATTGAGCATGCCCGCACCTAACGCGATATAGAATCCGCGTGGTGGGATCAGCAGCCGTTTTGGGTTAGTGACCCCGATGAGGACCGCCATCAATAGCGTTGCCAGTGCCATTCGTGCAGTCAGCAGTGCATTTGGATCCATACCGCCCACAATGGCTGCCCTGGCCGTTGGCGTCGCGGTGCTGAAAGCAAATGTCGCTGACAGACCCGCTGCCCATCCTACCCAACTTGCGTCTGTCGCGGCACGCGAAGAAGTCGCGCGTACCTCCGTAGTCGGAGCATTCGATACCGCCATTTCACGTCCATCCTCATATGTTCTCTGACAGAAACAAAATGTCAGTACACGCATGCACCGGACTTACCGTACTTCGACAGAACGAAAAACGGGCCCCAGATAGTTTACCAAATCCGGGTGGTTGCCGTGTATTTCATCCGACGCGAATTTCAACGTCGCGCGTCGTATTGGGAACGCTTCAAACGGGAGGAGTGGACAGAGGCGCCGAATCCACCATCCGCACGAGCGGCAGGTACCAGACCAGGGCCAGTAGAGTACCCGTGGCTGTGAAAAGCAGGGCCGCAGAGTAGGCATGTGCAGGATATTGACCCGCAGCGCTGGCAGGGAACAATCCAATAATAAGCCCCATGCACCATTGCAGCAGGAACGTACCGCCAATCGCGAACAGATTGACGCTGGTGACGGCCGTTCCCGTCATGTTTAGTGGGAAAATGTATCGCGCCTGCGCCAACAGCATTACGTTGTAGGCGCCAGCATAGCCAAATACGAAATACAGTAAGGTCGTCAGAGATGCTGAAGGAATCGCGGCGAGTCCGTACTGGGTCATTGCAAACAGGCCGCCCATCACCACGATCACACGAATCAGGCCAAATCTGTCGGCAAGCCAGCCGGACGACAAAAAACCAAGTGTAGAACCTATGCCCAAGAGCAAAATGGCATTCCCCACCTGTACATCCGAGAAGCCATGCACATCGTATAGGTATGGTCCCGACCAAAGCCCGTGGAACCCCAGGATAGTGCCTGCCATGAAAAACGTGAGGGGTATGATTCGCCACATTCGCCGGTCCGCGAAAACTTGGCGTAGCCCGCCCCGGCTGCCCAGATCGTCATTCCAACTGACACCAGGTGGTGCGTTGCGTGTCCAAACCACGATGGAAACGGCAATAAGCGTCGTGAGGACCGCGCCCATGACAAATACCGAACGCCAGCCAAAGGTGCTATTCAGCAACGCCATGGGCGTAGCCGCAAATAGTGCGCCCAATGAACCGATGCCAACCAGAAGACCGGAGACTGTAGCAAATTGTTTGGCAGAAAACCACTGGCTAAAAATCTTGAGCGAACCCATCAACACACCGGCCATGCCTGCGCCGATCAGCGCCCGCCCTAGGGCAAGCCCACGAAACGACAGCGCAGAGCCAAATACTAGGCTGCCGCCCGCGCCGACTAGCATCAAGCCAGGCGTCACCCAGCGGGGACCCCATCGATCCAGCCCAAAGCCCAGAGGAATTTGCGCCGCCGCAAACGCTGCGTAGAAGAGGCTGGTCATCAACCCTAACTGAGCGGCCCCAAGCGCCATCTCTCTGGATAGGTCGGGTGCGATGACAGCATTCGCCGACCGGTAGAAGTATGACATGAAATAGGCGGCTGTGAAGAGCGCAAAGACTGTGACACGACCGACTTTGGTGCCGCCGTGAACGGCAACGCCCGTTCCCTCATTATTGGCGCCAGTGGTTCTGGATCGCATACTGTCGGACATCACTTAGTCCTGGCCCACCACGAGTTCGGTTTCGTACGACGCCCGTACCCCATCCAGTCATCCAGCTTGAGCACGAGTTTTCGCAACGGGCTCCCGGCCAAACGAAGCGCCATCCGGTGCCACCACTTCGAGTAGTCCTTGTTGTATGGGCAGACCCTGATACAGATCGAGCAGTCCGTATTCTGGCTCGCCCAGAAACTGAAGCATCGCTCACCGTCTACGGACCATTTGCGCACGCCGGTTATGGTGGAGATGTTCAGTGCCTTGTCGCTTGCAGGCCCGTGTGGAAGCGCCTTTACCGGACAGGCGTCGGAACAGCGTTCACAGACCTCGCAGAATTCACGGACGCCAAAATGGATGGGCCGGTCGGCCTCCAGCGGTAGGTCGGTGAATATCTTGCCCAAACGTAGTCGCGGACCGTATTCCTTTGTAATCAACATGCCGTTGCGCCCGTACTCGCCTAGACCGGCTTGAATCGCAAGCGGAATAGACAAGGCCGTATCGTTCAGGCTGGGTATAGCCTGATAGCCGAGATGACGTATGTGTTGAGCCAAGGAAAGCAAAGCCGCTGCCAACAGAGAATAGCCCATTCCGGTCGCTGCGCCACTCAGCGCGGAAGGCACCGTCTTCGTCAATTCATAGTCCATGCCGATGCCCAGAACGATGGCATGTGTCAATCCTTCGGGCAGATGAATGGGTTCATCCCTGTCGCCATCGCGAACGTAGCGGTGTGAATAGACCCAACGCTCGTCGAAGTCGGCGATTCCCACGATGTGCGCGCCAAGAACCTTTGCTGCGCGCTTTATCTCTTTGCTCATGGCACTGGGCGACTCGACAAGCATCGCCGTGGGCGCCGGTTCGGTGAGTGTGGTGTTCGCTTGTTGGGCGCCCTCACCATACTCCGCGCCCTCAGTGAACTGCGAAAACTGGTCTTTGATATGCCACGACGCGTTGCGGAGCGCGTAATCCTTCTGCGTATACCCTTCCGCTGAACGCCACAAAGTCAACGGACCGTCATACGTATCGAAGAAGCGATCGGTGGCAGCGCTACGCACGCTCGCGTCCCACTGCGCACGCGAAAAGATGTCGTTCCGTTGCCGAAAACGTTCGAAACCATCGAGCACTTCAGGTCCCGATTGATCGACCTGTGGGCCGAATTTCGAAGTACCTGAGCCTTGTGCTTGACCTGGTGCGGCGGTTGGCATATTCATTCCTATAGGTACGCTATCGATGACAGCATGAGGTCCGGGCCGACAAGTGCGTGCTGGGGTAGGGCTCGTGCCGGCTGGCAGACGAATCGAAGAACTCCCCTATACGCCTCGGTTGGGCGCTCGAACAATGGGCGTGAAATTCTACTGTTGAGGATCCCGTGGCGATGTGGTCACGGCGGCAATGCGTTCTTGCGCTAAGTCACAATACTCAGGTTCAATATCGTAGCCGACGTAATGACGCCCATTTTGTAGCGCCGATACACACGTGGTGCCGGAGCCTGCGAAAGGATCCAACACGACATCATCGACGTACGAGAAGAGCCGGATCACCCGATCGGCCAAAGCGATGGGGAATGGCGCCGGATGACCGACGCGTTTTGCCGACTCCGCGCCGATTTCCCACACCGACAGAGTTGACTCCAAGAACTCGTCGCGCCCGATATCCGACTCGCCACGGTCCGGCCGCGAATACGATTGCTTGGCAAATACGAGGAGGTACTCGTGGACATCGCGCAGTCGCGGCGACTTGGCGCTCTGCCAGCTACCCCATGCGCAGCTACCGCTCGCGCCCGCGCTCTTGCGCCAGATAACCTCGCCCATAGGCAGAAAACCTATGTTCGCGTGTACCGAGTAAAAATAGGAATGGACAGGGATGTACGGCTTGCGGCCCAAGTTCGCCACATTCACGATATAGCGTCCGCCCGGACGGAGCACACGATGAACCTCCGTCGCCACAGCCCTGATTAGGTCCAAGTAGGCCTCAAGGCTCAGGTTATCGTCATATTCCTTGCCGACGTTGTACGGCGGTGAGGTAAAGGCGAGCGCCACGCCGTTGTCCGGAATGTCGTGCATATCTGTGGCCGACGCGCAGTAGATGCGATCCGACCATCCGGCCGGTTCGGGAACGCGTGCGGGTTCTAGGTCATCCTCGGTCGCCGCAGGCGGCATGCCGCGATACAACCTGCGTGCATAGAACGCAGTGGCATCATGCGACTCGCGCCTCCCGGTTCCGAATGAAGTAGTTGCCGTTCTTGCCATGGGTCTGTACGTGCCGCGCTGCGAAATCTCCCCATCCGATTGTCTTGCATGCACACCACGCGAAAAACCGAACCACTAAGTGGGCTCAGAAAACATGTGCACCGAAGTTGGCCGGCTAAGCGCAGTTTGCCATGCGAACTCATCATAATGCCACAATACAATATGCGGCAAATGCCGTCGAGGCGACGCAACCGATCAGGCTCCGAAAATTCAAACCAGCAGAACTTTATCCGTTCGCCGTCTGCGCCCGATAGACGCCGACGGGATGCGCGAATCCGTACTGGTCATGTTGACGCGCCTCTCCAGCTACTGTTCCGTCCACCCAGTCTCGGCCCACTCGGAGACAAGCAAACCGTAGTGCAATTCATCCCACCATCTCCCCTTGTAATACGCTTTCTCGCGCGTGCGGCCCTCCAGTTGCATTCCCAACCGTTCCAGTACCCGCGCCGATGCCTGATTCTCCGCAACGCAGTATGCGGAAATCCTGTGCAGTGAAAGATCCATGAACGCGAAGGAGATCATCGCCCGGGCCGCCTCGGTAGCATAACCGTTGCCCCACGCATTTGGCGCCAGCTCATAGCCCAGTTCGGCTTCCACTGCGTCAGGGGCCGCCTTACGGATCCCGCAGTTGCCGATTAGAAGGCCGCTCGCCCTGTGCTCGATGGCAAGTTGATATTTGATGCGAGGATTCGCCTGCTGCATGGCCAGCAACACGTGCACGAAATCGCGTGCATCGGCCTCGGTACGATGGTCCCACGCATAGTAGCGCAAATAGCGTTCGTCGGACTGATAGGCATGTACGGCCATCCAATCGTCGGCAATGAAGTCGCGCAGAAGTAGGCGCTCGGTAAGTATCTCCATGAAATAGGCGCTTCCTCTAGCTACAAAGAAAGGCCGCCCTCGTCTGGAGACGTCGGACGGCCCGATTGCTTACTTTCCGTCGTTCGGAGGAACTAATACTCCGGGTTCATACCGCCTACTCAGCGGCCATCATATTGACTGCCATGGCGTCGTCTGCCGTTCGCGTTCCGAGTGTCGAGCCCTGCACCTGATATGTGGCAGAAGACTCCAGCGCCTGCAGGAAGAGCGCTTCCTGCTCCATGATCCCTTCCCCAGGGCACATCTTGCGGGTCGTCGCCAATGGTCCAATCGCGATCGTATCACCGTCCGTCTCGAACGAGCCAAAGTATTCGTTGCAACCGGCGTTACCGGCTACAGTGCCATCATCCATGAAGTTCACAGTGATTTCGGAACCGAGAATCAGTGAGACGACGGCCTGCTTCTGGTTGTTGTAGGATGTCACGTTCCAGGAGGTTCCCACCAGTGTCTGGCTCTGAGCGCTGAATGTGAGAATGGCCGTCCCCGATTCATCCATCAGGACCAGCGTATCGCCTGTTATTTCGAACGAAGTGGCCGTAAGGAGCGCTTGCTGATAGGCCTGCTCCACCTGCATGGCAGGGTCGGGGCACATCATCATGGTTGACATCATCTGAGGACTAATCGTGATGGACTGCCCGTCGACCTCGTACTGCGTACTGTAATTGTTGCAGCCGCTCGTGCCCGAAAGGTTACCGTCTTCGCCAAATGCTGCGGTGACTGCAACATCCGCGGGCACCGCTTCACCACCCAAATCGGTCAGCAACCACCGGGTACCGGCAAGACCCGCTGATCCACTTTCAGCGACTGGCATCACCGGTTGGCATGCCATGGCAAGCAGCGCGACCACCAACAAAACCGGAACCAATGCTAGCTTCATATCTCATGTATCCTTTCCTTGTGCTTTGGTGCTACTGATTTTCATGCTTTTATGCTCAAGATCGGCGGTACGCCACGTCACTGGCCTTGCCCATCCTGGGCCTCATAAAGTAAAAGGGGCCTTCCGTCCACATCCAGTAGCTGGAGCGACACGGGAAACTGTCGGACAAGTGCTACATCCGCCAACATGGAGACGTACAGAGATTCCTGTTCCATCACTCCCGCCGGCTCCGTACAGGCCTTCTCAGTCACCGCCAGCTCGCTCACCGTCAACGCTCCTGCGGATTCGGATACGCTCGCCGAATACCCGTTACATCCGGCCAGACCCGATAATTGGTCGCCATCGATCTGCAGGGTGATTTCCGTATCCGGCAGGATGGCATTCCATTGCGTTTCCACGTTTACGAACTGAAGCTCCCACAGTGTACCGTCCAGGGGTACAGGCTCTATCGGCGTCATTGTCAACATTAGCTGTTCAGCTGAAGAGAACATCTCAAGCTTCTGCCCGTCTAGAGCGTATGACGCAACCGTTGCCAGCGCAGACATAAACACACTCTCTTGGGTCAGCGACTCCGGCGATTCCTCACATGTGTCACCGGTACGCGCCGGCGTCTCGAACGTCAGCAGCGAGTTGTCGGCCTCATATACGCCAACGTAGAAGTTACATCCACTGTTCCCACCATAGCGATCGGCAAAAAATCCTAGAGTCGTCAGTACATTCGCGTTAGCCCTCACTTGGTCATTGCCGCCGCCGAGCGACTCGAGCATCCATGACGTCCCAACAAGCTCCGCCGGCGCCATAGCGCCGATCTCATCGCTAGTTGCCGGCTCCGGCAGGGACGGCGTAGCCGCCGGCTGTTCGGAGCGGCAGCCCGCCAATCCCATTGCTAGCAACAGGCTCAAGAGGAGCAGCGCAAATGTATCAAGGGCGCGCCATTTCGTTTTCATCTGCTATCTCTTTCCGGATGTTCAGGCGGTGAGCCGGGACCGAGAACGACGCCCTTGTTCGATAATCGCTTGACGCCGCCGATTGCGGCGTCAACCGAGAGGATTGACACTGTGCCCCGGACGTCCGGGGCACAGTGTCAAACAAAATCAGCGTACTACTGTAACGGTGAGGGATACCATCACTCGCCGTTTGAAAGACCGGACGTTTCTGTCTAGCTTTGTGTTTCCGCCGGCTCCAGGTCCAAAGACTCGTCTGCTGAGCCCGCCACTTGCTCGTGCTCCAGGGCTGTCTTCAGCTTG
>JBJYXA010000332.1:0-3029 GCA_046259705.1 Caldilineaceae bacterium | reverse complement strand
AAGCCTGGCCCTGAGCGGACCTCTACAGGTATGTGTCCCGCCCCCGCTACCGACCCAAAGCGGACCGAGTCAGGCGAACTCGAATCCGAAGTCGATCATCCGCACGCACGGTTGGCCGGTCGCTCGGAAGTCGCGACGACCCTGAGCTTCCCGCCGCAGCGGGCACAGTCCTCAATCTCGATGCCGAACACGCGCTTCAGCCGACGCGCCCAACTCATCGCCACGCGCCTGGGTGTCGGCGGTTGGACTGAATCGGTGACCGGGCCCGTTCGCTGCGGGGCGCCGATGCCCCGGTCCGCCGGCGTCACCGCTGCGCGCAGCTTGCTGCGCGGGGCGAACACGCCGTGGTAGCGCGTCAGGTGCATCCTCGGCGGTCGCACCAGCGCTGCGAGCCTTGCCATCAGATCCAGCGGCTCGATCACGAGGTGCGTCGTGCCGTCGCGGTACGGAGCCTTGAGTTGACAGCGCACCCGCTCGGATGACGTGAGCGCCATGCGCTCGGTGGCCACTGGCGGGCGGCTCGCATCGCGGCACAGGCGCTAAAGCCTGGCGCGCTGGGCGCGGCCGACTGACGAAACGCAGGTGTACCCGTGCATCGACCCGATACACCACGCCAAGCACCTGCGTCAGCGCGGCCGGGTTCCTCGCCAGCAGGAACCGCAGCCTCCCGCGTCTGAATTTATCGGTGTATCCTCAAGTCAAATATTGAGGTGGTTGGCTTGTTACTTCGCAAAGTCATTGAACACGTAAAAACTCAGAATTGGACCGCGGTCGCGATTGACTTCGTAATCGTAGTCATAGGTGTGTTCGTCGGTCTGCAAGTACAAGACTGGAACAATTCTCGGGAAGAACGACGCGAGGAAGCGGTATTACTCAGGCGGCTTTACGTCGAGGCACACGCTTTACTCGGCGCTCACTCGCAAGAGTTAAGCGCTCTTACGGCTCGAGCTGGAGTGCTTTCGGGAGCAAATCCAGTTCTGTTTTCCCACGTTCCAGTTCGGACGCTCACTGAGGAGGAATGTAGCGCTATCCTTGGGTCACATGTGTTGAGGCGCCCGGCTGACGAATTGCCAATCCTCGACCAGATGATCGCAACAGGTAGATTCGATCTACTTCGTAGTCCTGAAATTCAGAGAATCCTGAGAGACTACATCGTCCTCCGCGAACGCGGACGCGCGTATTATCGTGAGGCGGTCAACGAGCTTTTCCGGCTTCACAGCAGATATCCCTCGTTAATCGCCATCCGCCTCGTACGGAACACATCAGATCAAGATCAGGGTCGGGACGGACTAAGTGGCGATGGATATGGTTGGCAAAGTGAATGTAATGTCGATGCCATGAGGGAAAATACGGCGTTTCTTAACGAATACGCCGACAATCTGGCCCGCATCAACTCCCTGACAGGGTTTGTGGCACAGAGACAAGAAAAATTGATTGAGCTGGAGCGTCTCCTTGCAGAGTCGCCTGCAAATCAAGACGAGCAACTCTGACCGGTTTTGCTAGTGAGAACATCGCGGGCGATAGACCGCTTCTGGCCGTTAACCGCCGTCAGTTGGCCCGCCTGACCTGAGGCCGGTTCCAGGTCCGTTTTCGACCCAAAACAGTCAAGATATTTTGGCCTGTGAATGGCACAGTCGATGATCGGTCACCTCTTACGGAAATCAATCGAGGTTCCGCTATGAGTCGGATGCTGGTTCCAAGCACTAGTCCCTATGCTATCTCGTTCGGGTTTTCGCGCGCAGTGCGTGTAGGAGATCACATATCGGTAGGGGGTACGGCGCCAATTGACGCATCCGGCAATACGGTTGGTGTCGGTGATCCAGCAGTTCAAGCGCGGCAGTGCTTCGAAACCATACGCATGGCCCTTGGTCAGGCTGGTGCTTCGCTAGACGATGTCGTGCGGACAAGGATCTTGCTGACGAGGATCGCCGACTGGAAGCCGGTTGCGGCGGTACGTGGTGAATACTTCCGGAACATCAGGCCTGTCGATACAGTAATGGAAGTGAACTGCTTCATAAATCCCGACTGGCTCATCGAGGTAGAGGTGGAAGCCATCATCGACAGGAACTAGCCAATCCAAACAGGCGGCTTCGAGATGTGCCGACGGCGGCTTCTGGCCGGTAACCGCCGTCGGCGGGTCGGCCTGACCGGAGGCTGGGTCCAAGTCTGCTTCCGACCCAAAGGCGCCATGGCTTCAGGCTAGATTCGGCACACGACATTCGTCGTAGGACAGAGTGTCCTACCAGTCTGTTAACGACCCTTGACCCGCCAGCACGGATGGCGATAAGTGTCGTCAGAAGAGTCATCGTCCGATATTGAGAGCCGCTTGCGTAGTTCAGATCGCTACGAAGAGGAACGGCCGCCGAAGCCAGCCTAGCGCATGACTTTGGCAAGTTATGTCAGGAAAGTGCCACGCGCACCAACATTGGTGACAGTCTTCAGATATTGAGTTCAAAGCCTACGGCCCGATCGACATGTTGCCAAAGTCTCCCAGACGAGCTTCTGGCGCATGTCGACCGGTGCCGACCATTGATCGACCCAGTCGGAGCGGCGGCAACTGAATCCGTGCTATTTGGAACTCGTGCGCTGTGACCGAGCAGGACCGAGTAAAAAGCAAGATCGTACATGGGGGCCAACTGGTGGAGCGGCGCCGATGCCCCCGCGCTGAAGTGGACTCCGTGGACTGGGAGACCAAGGTCCTCATGCGAGTTGAGTCACACGTTGAATTGCTGACGCGTGGCGGGGCGGTACAGACCCCTGATACCAGGCATCTCGACTGGGAGAAGGCCTCGCTCGTCGCTCTCCAGCGCAGGTTGCGGGGCCTGAAGACAGCGTAGTGCGCGTCAACACCTCCTATGTCGAGGATTGCTGGTCGTTGGGGCAGGCAGCCCTGCCTTCCAATGTTTTGCGAACGTCATTGCGACCCAACCGCGGGTCGCGTGACACTGGACCCGGCTGCTGTTGACCCGAAGCGAAAGTTTGGCGCGCTACAATGCGGACGCTTAACGCCTGAATTAACCCACGACGCG
>JBJYXA010000331.1:0-15791 GCA_046259705.1 Caldilineaceae bacterium | reverse complement strand
GCGTTGCAACACGCATAGAACCGCTCGGCGTAACGAGGAGATCAACGAGGCGTACAAGGATGGCCGATTACTCGCCCGTGTTTCGGTCCGCAGCGCATGAGGCAGCGTTCCTCTCCGTGTACGACGCGGCAATGGGGCTTTGGCCGGTGTCCTATGACCAGATCGACATTCCCACGCGCTTCGGCGTCACCCACATCATTGTCAGCGGACCTGAATCGGCGCTACCCTTGGTGTTGTTGCATTGGGAACGCTTTAATTCCACCATTTGGGCACCCATCATTGGTGAACTGAGCCGGCGCTATCGGACCTATGCGGTCGACGTGATCGGCGATGCTGGCAAAAGTATCGTGGGCCGCCGCACCCGTTCACGACCGGACTTGGCGCTCTGGCTCCATGAAGTCTTGCGCGGATTGGGCATCAGTCAAGCGCACTTGTTGGGCCATTCCTATGGCGGCTTCATCGCCATGAACTTTGCTTTGCTCTATCCGACTTTGGTCGGACGTTTGGCGCTGTTGGCGCCTCTGTCCTGTCTTGCGCATCCGAACGGGAGCCTGACGCTGCGCAGAATGGCGCCGATCTGGCTCCCCCATCCGGCAGTATTGGAGCACTATGTGCGCTGGCTCTCGTTTCGGGGTGATTTGCGCAGTCCCGTCCTCGACAAGATGATGGAAGCTAGCTTTCGCTGTACCCGTCGCTTCCTCGCCCTCGGGACGACGCCTGTGGTCTTCACCAAAGCGGAACTGGCGGGTTGTGACCGCCCTACGCTGGTGATGGTCGGAGACCACGAGACACTATATGAGCCCGAAAGGGCCTTTGCGCGCGCCGGTTACCTGCCGTACGTGGAAACGGTCAGCATACCGGCCTGCAACCACGCGATTGTGACGGATCAGCCTGCCTGGGTGAGCCAAAATGTTCTGCGGTTTCTGGACGCAGGCGCATAGACGCGGGGTCACGTGCACAGTCACCTGTACCGATTATCTTGCCCGCTTTGATGTACAAAGATAAGCAGTGTTGAAACGGAGTACGAAGACATGAAGATCGCTGTAATCACTGACGATGGCACGTCGATCAGCCAGCATTTCGGACGCGCGCCCTATTACCTGGTGTTCACTGTCGAAGACGGCAACGTCGTCGAAAGTGAACTGCGTGAAAAACTCGGCCATACCCAATTTCAACAAGAAGCTGGGCATGAGCATCACGAGCATGGCCACCAGGAGCATGACCATGGAGGACAGGGTCAGCATGGATACGGCCCGGATGCCCAGGACCGGCATGCGCGGATGGCTCAGACTATCATCGATTGTAGCGCGCTTCTGTGCCGAGGCATGGGCCGTGGCGCGTACGACTCTATGAATGCATATGGCATTAAGCCCGTTGTCACGGATATTTCGGATGCGGAGGAGGCCGTGCGAGCCTTTCTTGACGGATCAATCGAGGACCGGACCGACCGACTGCACTGATGACTTGTGCTACATGGGTCGGCGCTCGCCAATTGAACTGGGGCAATTGCTTTTGGTCACCGAACTACCGCGGGCAATCAAGGGCCGGCTCGCGGATGGGTTCGTGAACGCCAGCCGTAGCCTGGCTACGCGCTGAAGCATTTGTCGACGTGACAGTTGAGGTCAAGCAAAGCACTGTTCAGTACTTGCCGCTACACCAATTGCGATCCAATTCACCTTTGCGCTCCAAAGCAAATCAATGAACTGGTTCGCGCTCAAGCCGAAAGACCAATTATGTGAACAATATCGCCGCCGGCCGTGTATCCGACAGAGTTCCCATCCGCACGGAAGGCTTGACGCGCGTCGTGGACGGCAAGCGATTGGTGGACAATGTGTCCATTTCCGTCAACGAAGGGGAAACATTCGTTATTGTAGGTGCAAGTGGCGCGGGGAAATCGTCATTACTGCGCCTGATCAATCGCCTCGACGAACCAACCGAGGGTACGGTCTACCTCGACGGGCAAAATTACCGTGATATTCCTCCTACCGAGGTACGCCGGCGGGTAGGTTTGGTAATGCAGGCGCCCAATCTCTTTCCGGGTACGGTTGCAGATAATGTTCGGTATGGACCGCGTATCCATGGCGAAACGCTTTCAGATGCTGACCTAGATTCGTTGTTGGAGCGCGTGGATCTGGACGGATACGCGAGTCGTGCAGTGGAGAAGCTGTCCGGCGGCGAGGCCCAACGAGTCTCGCTGGCGCGTACGCTGGCCAACCGTCCGGAAGTACTGCTGCTGGACGAACCGACTTCGGCGTTGGACGATGTAACGAAACAAGAAGTGGAATCGGTGATTTTCGAGATCATCCGCGCGCGGAGTTTGACTTGTCTGTTCGTCACTCATGACACGGAGCAGGCGCGGCGTGTTGCCGACCGGATCATGTACATGGAAGCCGGTCGCATCTCGCGCATAGGCGCGGTCGAGGAGGTGCTGGATGCTCGTTAGCCGTATCAGCAATCCTCTCTGGCAGGTGTCGGTGCAGGTAGCCATCGCTATTGTATTCACATTAGTGGTCGTTTGGTTAGCGCGCCGGCAGCGCGTACATCTGGAAAAGGAAACTGTGATTGCGCTAGTCCGCGGGCTGGTGCAGGTAGTGTTAGTTGGGGCCGTGCTGGTGGTGCTCTTCAAGGGCCCTTTGTGGGTGGGCGTCCCCGCGCTAGTGGTCATGATGGGCGTCGCCGGTTGGACGGCGGCACAGCGTGTGAAGGGCATCCCCGGAGCGCTATTGGTTGCCGCATTGGGCATTACAATCGGGGCCGGTTCAGTGATCCTGCTCATGACACTTTTGGGTGCTATCGAGCCACGACTCGAGGTATTGATCCCCATCGGGAGCATGTTGATCGCCAGCGCAATGAACTCGTGCGCGCAGGCACTGGAACGGTTGCACGCGGAGATCGAGGCGCATCGCGGCCAGGTAGAAGCGGCACTGGCATTAGGGGCAGGATCGAAAGAGACGCTCGAGCCGTACGTTCAGGCGGCCGTACATGCGAGCATGATTCCAAGGATCGACTCTTTGCGTTCCTTGGGCATCGTATGGATTCCTGGACTCATGGCGGGCATGATCGTCGCTGGGGCCGATCCCATCTATGCCTCTCTGAATCAGTTTGTGGTGATCGCGTTGCTGTACGCCGCATCGGTCTTGACAGCCATGGCAAGTACGCTTTTTATCCGTAGTCATCTCTTTACCGAGGCAGAACAATTGGCGCTGCCGGCGTAGAAGCCCAATAGATTCCTGCACCACAAAACATCGATTAGGAGGATGTCCATGTCACCTGCGGCCGGTACGAGTTGGCCTGTCTACGAGGAACTCGCAGCGTGGGCGCAACTACCTGATGGTTGGACCTTGCACGAAGCGGTGGATGTTGCCGTGGACAATCGTGACCGCGTCTATGTCTTCACGCGCGGCGAGCATCCCCTCATCATTTTCGAGCGGGACGGCACATTCGTCGACTCCTGGGGATACGGCCAGTTCGTCCGCCCCCACGGCATTACTATTCTCGAGGAGGATGGTGTCGAGGTGCTTTACTGCGTGGACGACGACGGTCACTGGGTTGGTAAATTCACGACGAACGGCGAATTGCTCAGCCAGTTTGGCGTGCGTGGGCAGGGTGCACCGGAAGGAAGTGGGGAGCCGTTCAACCGCCCGACAAAAGTGGCCCAGGACCCTGTTAGCGGCGACATCTACATCTCGGACGGCTACGGCAATGCCCGTGTGCACAAATACACGGCGGACGGGCGGCTCCTATTCTCTTGGGGCGACTACGGCACCGGCGTCGGTGAGTTCAATCTGCCCCACAGCGTGTGCACTGACAGCGCGGGCAGGGTGTACGTGGCGGATCGGGAGAGTCACCGTGTGCAGATTTTCGATGCTCAGGGCAGTTTCCTAGCGCAATGGAATAACATGCACCGGCCGTGTGGGCTCTGCATCAAGGATGACGTCGTCTACGTGGGGCAGTTGCCCTCGCACCTGCAAGTCAACGCCGCGTATCCCAACATCGGCGCGTGCGTGTCAATACATGACCTAGACGGGCGACAGTTGGCCCGCATCGGGGATGCGCATGCCGGTTTGGGTCCGGGACAATACACCGCCCCGCACGGGATTGCCGTGGATTCCCATGGGGATATCTATGTTGCCGAAGTATCGTACACGGCCTGGGTGCGGCGACTGGGGCTAAACCACGAGGTCCGCAGCCTTCGGAAATTGACGCGCAAGGGCTAGGTCTAGCATTTGCATATCTACTGGTTGGTCTACTGGTTCAACGACAGTTGGAGTTGTCCTCTCGCTTTTCCATCAAGAAACGAGGTATATCGCATGTCAAAGTTGACCGAAGCACAGATGCTGGAAGAACTGAAAAACTTCGATACACCGTCGATTACAAATGTCGTCGCCACCTACCCGGGCAGCGAACTCTGTCTGGGACTGTACAATCCGTGGGCGGAAAACTGGTACACGGACACGTCCATTCGTTGTATGTATCCCGAACTGGGCCGGCTGGTAGGCTACGCAGTGACATGTGTGTATGGATTGCCTGATCCGACCTACTCACGTCTCACCTATGGCGATGTCATAGATGCCTTGGACGCGTCGCCCAAACCTACGGTTTTGATTTTGGAGCAGAAGTTCCCTCCGGAAATTGCGAACAAAGTCGGTTTGGCGGGTGGGAACATGGTGTCGGCGATGAAAGCCGTGGGCTGCATAGGCTTGATCTCAAATGGCCCATCGCGTGATCTAGACGAGATTCGCCCCATGGGTTTCCAATATATGCTGAGCGGAGTTACGGCCGGTCATGGTGCCATGGCACTGCGCGCTGTGAACGTGCCCGTAAGTGTAGGCGGTATGGACGTAGCCCCAGGCGAGATCATTCACATGGACGAGAATGGGGCAGTGAAATTCCCGGCGAACAAGCTGGAGCAGGTTCTGATCAATGTGCGTGCACTGCAAAAGGAAGAGGCCGCAAAACAGAGCGCGTTGCAGAATGCTAAGTCGGCAGCGGAGGTTAAGGCAATCTGGGCAGGAACCGTGTATGGATCCGATGAAGAGGATGACTAGAATCGCTCTAGCGCCCACGCGTCCAGCCTGTGCCGGAATAACGGCACGTGGCATCGCTGCGCCCAGCCGCTAGCCCGATACTTGTCCCGCCTCGCGTTACGTTGCTGGCTGACTAGATTCGGGCGCTCAGGCCCCAGATCAGGCTAATACTCTCGATAAAAGCGTTGCCCCACCGGTGCGATCATATCGCGCCTGAAGGATGAGACGAACGACCGGCCATCCATTGTACGGCCGGTCGTTCGTCAGGTAGAAGATATCAGTCTACGAATTGCAGCCGGATCTAATTTGGAATTCGCCTGCAGATTGCCATCTTCTTGCAATTGCGATATTCTGGCCCCCTCCCCCACCCCACCTGTTCGTCGATGCCCGGACTGACTACCTCAGGCGCAGAGGTGATCGGAGGCTCCTTATGTTCCAACGTATGCCCACAGGGAAAGAATATCAGGCGACCGACCGCGTGTTCGTCGCCTGATTGGCCGATTTACCCGAGAACGGACCAACTGTCGCCTACGCAGATGGCGTGGAGCTTGTTGCGCGGCATAAAGAAGGCGAGGTTCACCGTTTCGAGGGTAAGTGTCCGCATCGTGGGCGCTGTTAGGCGAAGGGACGCTGGAGCAGTCTCACCCCGTCTGCCGATCACACGGCTGACGTTTCAACATCCTCAGCGGAGAGAAGTTCAATGATCCGCTTACCTGTCTGCACCGTTTCACTCCCATTGTGGACGAAGACGACATTCTTGTTGACCGCGAGGAACTCGACGCGTGGCAGACGCAACAGGTCGTCGCCGCGCCCAAACAGACCGGAGGTCAATCGCTGCGAACTCCGGCGGAACTACCAGGGCCCCCGGGTATTCCATTATTGGGCAACTTAGCACAACTGACGCATCGGCAGAACCATCTCGTACAGGAGGAGTGGAGCGAGCAGTACGGACCGATATTTTGTTTCCGTCTGGCACATTGGGAGTTCGTCGCCTTTGCGGATTCGGAGTCGGTGAATCGTGTCCTGCGAGAGCGTCCGGGCATATTTCGTCGCGTGGGATTTCTGGAACCGATATCTAGAGAAATAGGCGTGCACGGCTTCTTCTTTGCAGAAGGCGAGGCATGGCGTCGATACCGGCGGATGGCAATGGAAGCGTTGATCGTTCGGCACCTGCGCCGGTTCTTTCCCCCATTGGATACTGTGTTGCAGCGCTTGGAGCGGCATTGCAACGAGGCGGCTCGTACAGGTTTGGCCCTGGATATTCAGAGGCTTCTGACGCACTTCACCGTCGACGTAACCACCAACCTCGCATTTGGCATCGACTTGAACACGCTCCAGGGAGATGGCGGGGAGCTACAGGAGCATCTGTCCAAACTCTTTCCTATGCTGAGCCGGAGGCTAACACTGCCTATACCCTATTGGCGCTACGTAAAGCTGCCAATCGACCGTGACTTCGACTGTCTGAAGGCAGCCTCGTCTCGTTGTTAACGCGCCCAGCAGCTATGCATGAGCAGCATTTCGTGGACCCCGAGAAATTCTGGCCGGACCGATGGCTGGCGGGGTGTCCACGTCATGGTGCCCATGACCGAGGCGCATCATTGCCCTTCGGTTCCGGTCCGCGATTGTGTCCAGCCGCAGTCTAGCACTGTTGGAGATGAAGGCGGTACTGGCTATGGTAGCTCGCAATTTCTATGTCGCAGCAGTGGGTGATCTGGACGACGTGCAGGAGGTTTTCCAGTTTGCTATGATGCCGGAGGGATTGAGACTCGGGTTTAATGAGCGCAAAAGGCCAGTATTGCGATAGATGCAATCCCGCGGCCTACAGCCCCCACCGAGCTTCAACGCAGGGGGCTTTCCCGTTCCCATTCCGCCCTTTTTTTCGTCAACTTGTATAGAGTGGTGGATAGTGTCCGATAACGCCCTCCGCTGGGGGAAAATCGGGAAAGGAGCGTTTCTATGGGAGAGCGAGTCTATTTCGTACTCGACGATGGGCAGCCCTATATTCGCGTCGCACGCAAGCTGGGCGCACTCATTGCGTGGAAGTTGGTGTTGCAGATTCAAAACGATTCGACCATGCACCTAATCGAAGTGCAGTGGCATGATGGCGTTACAAACCAGACTGTGGGGACGATAGCGCCGCAGGAAACGACGGCCTTCGCAGCCGATGTGGTGGACTGGCTAACGCTGCAGCGGGCGCCGAACAATCCCGGCGTAGTCGTGAGCGGCTGGTACCAGATTCTGGCGGCGGCGCCACAATAGCGGAAAACGCAATAGTGTAAAGCGTGACGCTTTAGGGCAAGTAACCCATGGGGTTGCGGGGTACTCCCTGGTAGCGGATTTCCAGATGCAGATGCGGCCCGGTGCTGTTGCCGGTACTGCCGACGGTACCGATCTGTTCGCCTCTAGCTACGCTCTCGCCGGGGGCAACAAAGACGCTGTTCAGGTGCGAATAGAGCGTCGAGAAGCCGTTGCCGTGGTCCACGATTACGTAATTGCCGTAACCCGTGTTCCAACCGCCAGCCGCCAATGTCACATAGCCCGAGTCGGCCGCCTTGACAGGAGCACCTGCCCAACCGCCGATATCCAGCGCCGGGTGGGCCGCCCAGTAGGATTGCGTGATCGGGCCGCTGGCGGGCCAGACAAAGGCCCCTGACCCGATCCTCGCATTGGCGGGGATGGGACCACTGTAGGCTACGGCATATTGTTCCACGAACGGTTTGCTCCCCCCGGGGATGACCAGCTTCTGGCCCGCAGCCAATGGGCCACTGGGGTCAGTCAGGCCGTTGGCAGGATAGGCGATGATGTCCTCCACAGTGACGCCATAGTCATCGGCAAGCGAGGACAGCGAATCGCCAGCGGTCACGGTGTGATACGCTCCGTTGACAGGCAGAATGGCCAACTGATCGCCGGGACGAATGAGTTCGACGTGCTTGTCGAGCCCCTGATTCGACCAGATTATCGTCTCCGGATGGATGCCGAACTTCTCCGCAATGCCTAATACGGTGTCGCCCGACTGCACCGTGTAATACTGGATATCTCCTGTTGATTCTTCCTCAATAATAGTAAATGGAATCGCCAAACGTTGCAGGGAATCGTTGCCGGCTACGGGTACCACAGATTCGCTGCCTGCAAAGGCCGAAACGCGAGAGACCGCGCTGTGCCCGTCAGCACTATCCGTTGGCACGCTGCCAGGTAGGAGCCGAAGCGTAACTTCCCACTTCGGCAGACCAAGTTGGCTGAAAACGAGTACGACGGCGGCAACTGCAATTACGGAAAAGTGGCTAGCCAGCCGGTATGGCGATACATAGCCGGCAAGGAACCGTACCGTGTGGGAGACAGTTCGCTCGATGGCCACGTCGATGGCCGGCATGGACCGTCGCGAACGCGGAGTCGGCGTCGTAGTTTGGGCGATGCTAGTTGTCGTGTGCGAGGAGTAAGGGTAAGGATGCCCAAACGGAAGACGATCGTTCCGTGCGAATATGCCGTCTACGGCCTCCATCATACCGTCTGCTGTAGGCTGCTGCGGGTCCGCAAATCCCGCTCTGAGTGTAATATCCTGCGACCATCTGCGTTTGGCGGGACCTCCAAGCGCGAGGTCACTATCAATCGCCATAGTTTGAGTCGCAATCGATAGAAGAAGAAGTCATGCACTTCTGCCAGATTCGGCGCCGTTGATTCGCATTGGCTTGCGCACTGCCACCCAACGGTGGTCAAGGCCCTTAGCGCCGTCTTTGAGCTGGTACGCTATCCGAGCCTTAGATAGCCCCAACCTAGGTAATTTGCTATTGTACAACGCTCGCACGCGCTGCCAAAAGGTCTGACGGTGAAATGACCGGCGTTGATACGACATATCAGATGGTTCGGTGGTGAATCGCTGGCATACCGTATGGATAACGTACTCGCATGTGGTTGCTTAGGTCTTCGCACGACCTAACCTGTCTGAATCGCATGCGCCGTTATGTAGGGTATCGTCTAGTCATCGCGCCGGCAGAGACCACCGTCGGTTACGCTATCCAGGAAGTGTTCATCCCTGACCAAAACGCGTTGGCGACAGCCATAGGCGCAACGAACGAAGTCCAAGGCGCGTTGTTGCTCAACCATGCTGATCCGGCCGCAAGCGAATTCGACCCCTTTGTTGTCGACATCAGTACATTGAAGAGCGATCGATCGAGTCGTGATAGAGCCATTTGTGCTATGTGGCTGGAGTCCTCGAAAGTTCCTCTTGTCACGTTCGAAGTGGCAGAGGTACGCGGTTTTCCGGAAAACCCCGACGAAGGTGTTCCCATTTCATTTCAGTTGGCCGGTGACTTCACCGTCAGAGAGATAACGCGAAATGTGGTCTGGGATGTGACGGCGTCGCTTGAGGACGAACAGTTGACGGTTTCAGCGACCCTTGGGACCATGCTGGCCGACTTCGATATCCCGATGTCGAGCATGGCGAACATCCTGCGCGTGACCGACGGCATTACGCTGACATTGGATTTCGTAACGGAGCGAACGACTCCCCCAATAGTCTGAGCGCAATCGGATGGGCTTTCCGCGCGGAAGTGGCGGCAGCCTATTCGACGTCAGCGCGGCCGCCGTACCTCGATAAGCTGGTTGGACGGCACATTGCTCAACGTTATGCTGACCCCGTCCGGCCAGCGCACGACAATTCTGGGCACGGACTCATACTTACCCAAGCCGAAGTGGAGACGGGGGTCTTCACTGGACAGATAGCTGCTACCCGCGTGAATCTCGCGAACCAACACCCGTTCATCCGGCAACGTGAGAGTCACCCGGGTTCCCGGCGTCGAATCTGTTACCAAGAGCTGCAGCCAGCCGCCGTGCGTCCCCTCATTACGCAGTAGCGCGGGACGCCCCGCGATGGTGCCGATAGCAAGATCCAGATCGCCGTCGTTATCGTAGTCGGCGGCCGCACTACCTCGTGCGAGCAGGGGTCCCACGTCTTCCAGACCCGCCTGTTTCGTCCAGTCCAGGAAGTGTCCACGCTGGCCCGGGCCAGCCTGCAGGCTCTGTGAGCGGTTACGGTACAGTCGCACCAGTTCGGGATCGGTGTGCAGGTTTGTAATCGGGACCCGGCCATTGACGATCAGCAGGTCCTGGTCCGTGTCTTGATCGATGTCCACGAGATGCGTTCCCCAACCCGTTTTCCCGTTCCCCAATCCGCTAATGCCGATGCGAAATGTGCTGTACTGGAAGGTGAGCTCGGCCTCGTCGGCCACCTCGTTTCGATAGAGCGCATTTAGCTCTCGCTCCCAATTCGTGATAAATAGGTCGAGCCATCCGTCGCCGTCATAGTCCCCGCTGGTGACGCCCATACCGCTGCCGGAGTCGCCTACGTCGGCCGTGTCCGTCAGGTCCCTAAAACGAAAGCCTAGACCCTCCGGATCGGCCTCCGCCCCGCCAGGCCACGGCTCGTTGGCGTAAAGCCGATTGGGGTGACCGTCGTTGGCAATGTACAGGTCCAGATCGCCGTCGTCATCCAGGTCACTAAGCAGCGCGCCCAACCCTCGTTCCTGTCTCGTCAACCCAGCGAGCGCAGTCACCTCGCGGAACGTTACCGGGCTGCCGGCGTTCGAGTCGACCGGCCCATCACTCAAATAGAGCCTGTCGGTCAGCCCGTAGTAGTCTTGTGGGAAGGCGCCCGATGGCTTGGGGACGCGCTTCTTCAAGTCGATGTAGCTGGTCACAAAGAGGTCGGGCCAGCCGTCTCCGTTTAGGTCGCCTGCTGCCGCGCTGGCGTTCCATTCCGGCGCATCTACGCCTGCCGCTGCACCGCCCTCGGAAAAGGTGCCGTCGCCGCGATTCCATAACATCGCATTTGGCCCATCTGCACTCACGAACAGATCTACATAGCCATCGAGATTGAAATCTGCTGCCACACAGCCAGTGCCGCGCATGGCTAGATCGACATTCGCCGCCGCGCTTACGTTGCGGAAGTGACCGGCTTCGTTTCGATACAGGGCGTTTGTGGGCAGTCCACCATGCTCCTGCCAGTATGCGACTTCATCCTTGGTATAGCTGTTGATCAGATACAGATCCAACCATCCGTCGTTGTCGTAGTCTATCCAGCAGAGTCCTCCACCCATGGCGGCGGCCGGATCCCGATAAAGCCCGGTCGCAAATGCGCCGTGTTGGAAGTCGAGGCCAACTTCCCCGGCCACATTTCGTAGCCGAAATCCGTCCTGTCCTTCCGGCCGGACGTCTGCTTCGCCCGCTCCCGGTGAGGTTTCCATCTCAGTATTTGGTTCGCCCGCGACTATGTGTTGTTCCGTTTCTAGCGTGAGCATTTCCTGGGCTTCCGCTTCGGGCAGCGGATCCAGCGGAAGACCACTGGGTACGGCGTCAGGAACGAGCCATTCTAGGTCCGCTGCTGCCGGATCGGTCAAGGCGCCCAGGAACGCCACTAGATCGTCGATATCGGTGTCGGCGAGCGGCAAGCCCGCGTTCAGTTGCGGCGCGGCAGTGAGCTTGTGCGCTTCAGCGTCGAACGGTTGTAAACTGCTATATAGATCTGGTGGGACATGGTTGGCGCTCGGATCGTAGGTGGCGGCGGCTTCCCACATGTCGGATTTGTGCCTGATCACGTCTTTGAGGGTTGCATACGCGCCGCTGTGCAGATACGGTGCGGTGAGGGTGACGTTGCGCAGACTCGGTGTACGGAACGTGTAGCGGTCGCGAGCGTCAAACGTTACGCCGCCGCGGCCGAAGTCCTCACGAGTTGAATAGCCGTGGCCCTTGCCCGGTCCCAGTTGCGGTGACAATATGTCATGGAACGCTAGGTCTGTGAAGAGATCGCCGGCATGGCATTCTGCGCAGTTGACTTCCGGGTAAATTGCACCGTAGAAAAGGAGCGCGCCACGCTTCTGTTGCGTGGTGAGAGCATCCTGTTCACCCTCGAGATAGTGATCCCACGGGGCGTCGGTAAAGACCAGCCGTCGTTCAAAAGCGGCGATGGCATCGGCGACATTGCGCGGCGACACGGACGCGTCAGGATCGTGGTTCGAACCGTACAGAGCAGCAAACTTCTCCACATATGCCGGGATCTGCTGCAAGCGGGCAACGAGACTGCGGCGGATCGTATGCGGAGCGAGACCGCCGAACGTTGCGCCGGCCATTTCGCGGACGCTGGTGACAGGGAACAAGGCCTGAGTGGCCAGCGGATCCTGCATATTCATTTCATTCACCGTGTGCTCAAGCGTTCTGACGGTGTCGCCAGTGGCTTCCACGCGCCCATCCCAGAATTGGATGGGCAGCAGCGCGCTGTTGAGCACGCTCTGTGAGTTGCGCGGCACAAATTGGCCCACGAAGGGATTGTGCGCCGCGGAGTCATTAGGTTCGGCACGCACACGAATGAAACGATCACTGCTTGCATCGTTGGCGAGCGCTATCTCGTCCATGAACGAACGTGCCGGACCAAGCGCTTGTCCTCCCGAACCGATAGGGAGGACGCGCCCGTCGGCCATGGCGAAGCTGGGATGGTGACACGTGGCACAGGAAATGTTCTTGTCGCCCGAGAGGACGGGGTCGAAGAAGAGAAGTTGGCCAAGAAGCGCCGTGCCGGCCAGATCGGTCGTGCTCGCCGCGCCCGTTTCGCTCCCCGGATGTGCCCGCAGACCGTATTCGGCGACTAGATCGGCAAGTGCGGCGTCGTATTGGGCTGGCGGTATTTCTATTGGGCGTTTATCTGCCGTGGCAGACGGGGCGGACTCATCCATCGACCAAGAAGGCGTGTGGCGCCCCTCTGATTCGCCAAATGTCACGTGTACGACGCGTCCAGGAAAGACTTCGGTGATATAAAGACTTCCGTCCGGCATAGGCAACAACGCAGCGGGCGTGTCCAGCCCATCCACAACAGTCTCCCGTGTCCCGTCAGGTAACAGACGGCTCAAACGACCCGTTTCCGCTTGATATCCTGCACCACTGAAGCAGTCGGCGCCGGGTGTAAAGGTAGCAAATTCGAGGATCCAGTAGGTACCATCCGGCCCAGGGGCGATATCGATGGGCAAGTTCAGCCCGTCCACTACGGTACGTTGATTTCGTTCTTCATCGATAGCTACCAACCGGCCCGATCCATCCGGGTAGGGGCACCCGCCGAACAGAGTGACGTAATATTCGTCACCTACTCGAATGATTCCCGTGGGTACCGCTTCGATTGGCTCGGTCTCTCTGTCCGGATTGGGCAACCTGTCAAAACGATGAAAGAATCGCGTCGTACCGTCCGGATTCTCTTTGGCAACACCATTGCCAGTAGCATCTGAGACTACCGGCACGCCGTCCCTATCAAAGGCCATGTCGTATGGATTCACTAGCATGACATTGTTCAGGGGCACCATCGCCTTGCCGAGGTCGTCAGGAAGGTAAGGTGAGTCGGGCGCCGTGAGACCATGCTTCTGGTCTTCTTCAGAAAGGGGCAAGGTCCATAGATGCCCTGCGCCGAAGTTACCGACATAGATCATCGTACCGTCGGGCGACAGCTTCACAAGGGGCACGCCGGCCAGATCACCCGAATCGCGCGTGCTGGGAAGTCCGGAGACTAGACGCCCCATCGTGCCGTCGGGCTTTAGCAGCGTAATCCCGGCGCTGTCGTCGCGGTGGCCCGTGCCTTCTTCTGCCACCAGCAGAGATCCATCCGGCAGCGCTTCGAGGCCGACAGGGCCGAATAAGCCGTCGGCAACCACGCGTACGTGCGGTTCAGCAAGGGGGCGAACCGTAGTAGTCGCGACCGTTTCGCCTGCGCATGAGGACAGCGCAAGCAAAGCAAGTGCGAACAAGGCGACGCCAAGCGAACGAACAGAAACGTAACCGTGGTTCATGGTAGGGTGCGATTGTATCCCGTACGAGGATCGAGATCAAGTCATGAAATCTTCCTTCTATCTATTGACCAGCAAACGCGCTTTGTGACTCGTCGAACCATACTGTATACTCATGCCGCTCCGCAAGGATGTGCCAATATTGTGGGCGTACGTGTGCTGCACAATGGCGACAACTGCGTAATGCGGGTTTTCAAAGATGAATAGCACGGATGCGTGATGTCTTGACACAGGCAACGGTTGCGGCGAAGCCAACTGATACCACAGAACATGGGCGTGCGCGGCGTCGACGCCGCTATCGGTCGGCCATAGAAGGCTACCTTTATCTGCTACCAACCCTCATTGGGCTGGGTGTTTTTGTCTACTATCCGATCGTAGAATCCTTCCGATTGAGCCTTAACCGCGTTGCGCCATTCGGTAATGCCATGCGTTTCGTCGGCTTCGACAACTACGTGAAGTTGTTGACCGATCAGGAATATTGGGAGACCATCCGCATCACCTTATTGTTCGTACTGGGTACGGTCCCCACGGGAATTTTTATGGCTGTGCTATTGGCCATACTTCTCTCTTACCCTGTAAAACACCTGAAGCCGCTCCACAGGACCTTGATTTTCGTACCCGTAGTCATCTCGAGCGCAGTCGCCGGGGTCCTGTTCAAGTGGCTGTATCATCCGGTCGTGGGCTATCTCAACTACTGGATGGTTTCGCTGGGTTTGTTTGACAGTATGAAAGATGCGCCTAACTGGCTGGCCGACAAAGAGTGGGCGCTGGTGGCCGTGATTATCGCGACGACGTGGCGACAGCTCGGCTTCAATGTGATCATTGCACTGGCCGGTGTGCAGAATATCGATACCGTCTATTATGACGCGGCGAAGGTAGACGGTGCGGGACTCATCGGACGTATTCGCCACGTAACGCTGCCGCTGCTTTCGCCGACGCTCTTTTTCCTGCTGATCATCAACGTCATCTACAGCTTCCAGGCATTCGGCGAGATTCACATCCTTACACAAGGCGGTCCGGGACGGGCGACAACGACGCTGGTCTATTCTATTTTTTATGACGCGTTTGTTGGCACACCCATGCGCGGGATCGCCTCGGCTCAGGCGTACATGCTCGCTCTGATGATCATAATAATGTCGTATATCAACTTTGTAGCAGTCAACCGCAGGGTGCATTACCAGTAATGGCTATTGGGCAATCGCAGAGACGAAGCGCCTGGCGGCGTTTTGACTGGACAGAACTATTAATTCAGGTAGTGCTGATTAGCCTCGGCTTGATCATAGCGTTACCCATATTGATCGCGTTTTTCACCAGCTTCAAAGAGCCGACAGAGGTGATTAGTTTTCCTCCAAAGCTATTCCCGGATACATGGTCGGTGGAGAGCTATCGCATTGCCTGGCAGGTCAACCCATTTGGTCGCTTCTTGCTCAATAGCACCATTCAATCAGGTGTCATCACGGTGGGACAGGTGACATTCAGCATTCTGGCTGCCTACGCGTTTTCGGTCCTTGTCTTCCCTGGGCGGGATCTTCTTTTCTATGTTGTCCTCGGCAGCCTGATGATTCCGTTTGAATTGGTATTCATTCCGAACTTCCAAGTTATCTCGTCTTGGGGCATGGCCAATACCTATGCGGGCTTGACCGTGCCTTTCCTGGCGAGTGCATTCGGCGTGTTTATGCTACGCCAGTTCTTCTTAACTGTGCCTAGAGAATTGCATGACGCATCGGAGATCGACGGCGCGGGGAATTGGCGTTATCTGTGGCAGATATTGGTGCCGCTCAGCAAAGGCGCCATCGGCGCGTTTGCCATCTTTGCGTTTCTCAGTGCCTGGAATCAGTACTTGTGGCCGTTGATCATCACAAACTCAGTCGATATGCGTACTTTGCAGATAGGCATCCGCTTTTTCATGAGTACGCTTGACCGCGGCGCTGATTGGGGTCCGGTCATG
>JBJYXA010000330.1:0-5497 GCA_046259705.1 Caldilineaceae bacterium | reverse complement strand
ACTTTTCCAGCAGTTGATTTTCCGTCCGCTGGTCATCCGCTGGACGGAAGTTCCATACAGCCAGTTTCTCCAACAGTTGGACGCTGGCGAGATCACCAAGGTGGAGGTGACGACGGATCGTATCCTGTACACCTGTTGTGAGGATGCCAATAGCGGAACCCAAGGCCAGTCTAACAATGTTGTGCGGGTGGATGATCCTGATCTGATTCAACGATTGGTCGATGCCGGGGTGACGTTCTCTGCCCAGGAGCCGACCAACACCCTTTTCTCGTCGTTGCTAGGATGGTTTATTCCCATGATACCCCTGGGAATCATCTGGTACTTCGGGCTACGGCGGATGGGCCAGGCCGGCGCTGGTGTGATGTCTATCGGCAAGAGCAGGGCGAAGGAGATCACTGGTGAGAAGACCGGCGTCAAGTTCAAGGATGTTGGCGGCGCGGATGAGGTGGAGGTCGAACTCAAAGAGATTATTGAATTCCTCCAAGACCCGCAGCGCTTCACCCGCCTGGGCGCGAAGTTGCCCAAGGGCGTGTTGCTGGTAGGGCCTCCCGGCACCGGCAAAACCTTGCTCGCGAAGGCGACTGCCGGAGAGGCCGGCGTGCCGTTCTTCTCCATCAGTGGCTCTGATTTTGTGGAAATGTTTGTAGGCGTGGGGGCGGCACGCGTTCGCGACCTCTTCGAGCAGGCCAAGCAGCGCTCACCATGCATTGTCTTCATCGATGAGATCGACGCTATCGGGCAATCGCGCGCCACAGTGGGGGCGTTGGGCACCAACGACGAGCGCGAACAGACGCTGAACCAGCTTTTGTCTGAGATGGATGGCTTTGAACCGAACCAGGGCGTCATCATCATGGCGGCGACGAACCGGCCCGAAATTCTGGATCGGGCATTGCTTCGTCCCGGACGGTTTGACCGCCAGGTGCAGGTGAGTATGCCAACTGAGGAAGGTCGGCGGCAAATCCTCGCCATCCATACGAGCAATGTACAGTTAGCGGACGATGTGGACCTGGCACGCGTGGCGCAAATCACCGCCGGTTTTTCAGGAGCAGATCTGGCGAATATCGTGAACGAAGCCGCGCTGCTGGCCGTGCGTAACAAACGCGAGGCCGTGACGATGGGGGACTTCGACCTTGCCATCGAGCGCGTGGTGGCAGGGTTGCAGCGCAAGATCACGCTCAAGCCCGAACTGAAGCGCCGCGTGGCCTATCACGAGGGTGGGCACGCGCTCGTGGCGCAGTTGCAGCCGGATACCGACCCGGTTCACAAAGTCAGCATCATCCCTACGGCGAAAGGCGCTCTCGGTTACACACTCCAGATGCCCGAAGAAGACACCTACTTGATGAGCAAGAGCGAGCTTGAGGAACGTCTCGCGGTGATCCTGGGTGGGCGGGCGGCGGAACTCCTCGTCCTCAATGACACGTCTACGGGTGCGGCCAATGACTTGCAGGTGGCGACTGCTCTGGCGCGCCGCATGGTGACAGAGTTCGGGATGACAGAGGCGCTCGGCCCGGTGCGCTATGCGCCGGATGAAGCCACGAGCTATCTGACCCGTCTGGAGGGTACGCGGAACGACGTCAGCCCGGAGACGGCGACGTTGATCGACAAAGAGACGCGCCGCATCATCGAGGACGCCGAACGGCGCGCAGTACGCTTGTTACAACAGCACAGCGAGACGCTCCACGAGATCGCACGCATCTTGCAGGAGAAGGAAGTTATCAGCGGGGACGAGATCAAACAACTGGTGCAGAAGCCGGAATGATAGAAGTTGGATCACAAACTTGTTCGACTTTTGTTGCAAAGCGCTATTTTCAGGGTAGAATAAGACAAGCACGTAGGGACGCGAACTATCCGTAGTGCTGTCGGGGAAGGCGGCGGGCCATTTCCCCGGCAAAGGTGATTTGCGACTGAGACGACTTGACCGTTGGACTGCTGATGACGAAACCATCCGAGGAGGGCGACCATCACAACTGCTGAAGTCCAGAAACGCTTGCAGTACCAGTTTGTGCACCCTGAGCTTTTAGAGCTCGCTCTGACGCACCCTTCTTTTGCGCATGAGCATCCCGAGGAAGGCGGCGAAGAACACCATAACCAACGGCTAGAATTCCTCGGCGACGCGGTGCTCGATTTTCTGGTCGCGGCCTGGCTTTATCAAAATCACCCCGATCTTTCTGAAGGCCCATTGACGCGCCTGCGGGCTACATTGGTCTGCACGACGACATTGGCTTCTCTGGCGCAACGTCTTGAATTGGGTGAGGCTTTGCGTCTGGGACGTGGGGAAGAAGAGAGCGGCGGAAACACCCGCTCGGCTAATCTGTGTGATGCTTTCGAGGCGCTCGTGGGAGCGCTCTATTTGGATGGGGGCCTGGAAGTCACCTGGCAGTGTCTGGAATCGTGGTTTGAGCAGGAAGCCCAGGGTATTCTCCGTACCGGTGCCGATGTCGATGCCAAATCACACTTTCAGGAGTGGTCGCAGGCCGACCTCGGTATCACACCAGCATACCGGATCGTTGACGAGAGCGGTCCCGATCACGCTAAGGTGTTTACGGCCCAAGTGCTGTTGAACGAGCGAGTGGCGGGTGAGGGACAAGGTTCCAGCAAGCGTCTAGCAGAGCAGGCTGCCGCGCAAGCGGCATTGGATGCTTTGCCTTGATTACCCTTTGCTGGTTGCCGGCTATTCGTTACCGATTACCAATCACTGAGAGGAATAACGTCTATGAATATGCGGTTTGACCGTTTCACCGAGCGCGCTCAAGAAGCGGCTCAACGGGCGGTGGAGCTGATGACCCGTTATGGGCACAGTCAAGTCGATGTAGAACACTTATTGTTGGCATTGATTCAGCAGCAGCAGGGAACCGTCCCGGCACTGTTGTTGGAGATGGGGGCTAACCCTGGGCAGATTTCGGATGCCCTGGACATGCTACTGCGACAAAACTCCCGTCCCGGCATCTATGGCGCGGGCGGCGGGCAGCAGATCTTCATCACTCCGCGCGTCAAGCGTGTGCTCGACCTCAGTCAGGAAGAAGTAACCGCGCTTAAAGACGAGTATATTTCCACAGAGCATCTTTTCCTGGCGATCACGTTGGAACGCAACACGGGCGTCGCCCGGCTGCTGGCGGATAACAACATCACCCACGACCGCACGATGGAAGTCGTGCAGAAGATGCGCGGTGGTCAAAAACTCACCAGTCCTCAGGCCGAAGCGCAGTTCCGAGTTTTGACGCGCTTCAGCCGTGATCTGACCCAGATGGCACGCGAGCGCAAGCTTGATCCGGTCATCGGGCGGGAGGGGGAAATCCAACGGGTCATCCAGATTCTCGTGCGCCGTACCAAGAACAACCCTGTCCTTATCGGCGAGCCGGGTGTGGGCAAGACCGCCATCGTTGAAGGGTTGGCGCAGAAGATTGCTGGCGACGACGTGCCCGAAATTCTCAAAGGCAAGCGCCTGGTGCTGCTTGACCTGGGCGCGCTGGTCGCCGGGACACGTTTCCGGGGCGAGTTCGAGGAGCGGCTCAAGGCCATCCTCGAAGAAGTGCAGCGGGCCGAGGGCGAGATCATGCTTTTCATCGACGAGCTTCATACCGTCGTCGGGGCGGGGAACGCGCAGGGCGCGTTGGATGCGTCGAATATGATCAAGCCGGCGCTGGCGCGTGGGGAGTTGCAGTGTATCGGTGCGACGACGTTGGACGAGTACCGGCAGTACATCGAAAAAGACGGCGCGTTGGAGCGTCGTTTCGCGCCGGTTTTCGTGGATGAACCTTCGGTGGAAGATACGATCGCGATGTTGTATGGTTTGCGCGACCGCTATGAGGCGCATCACAAAGTCCGCATCTCCGATGAGGCGGTGGCGGCGGCGGCGCGGCTGGCGCATCGTTACGTCACCGACCGGCATTTGCCCGACAAGGCGATTGATATTATGGACGAGTCCGCTGCGCGTTTGCGAGTGGCGCTGTTCACACTGCCGCCAGATTTGAAGGAAATGGAAGCGGAGATCAACCGTCTGCGCGTTGAAGAAGAGGCTGCGGGCAATATGCGCGACTACGAGCGTGCCGCTGAGGTGAAGACCCAGCGCTTGCGCCAGGAAGAAGACTTCTCTGCCAAGCGTGAGGAGTGGCGGAATCGCCATCAATTGGACGAATTGGTGGAGGCGCAAGACATCGCGGCTGTTGTTTCGGTGTGGACGGGCATCCCGGTGTATCAGGTTTTGGAGAAGGAAGCCGATAAGCTACTGCGGATGGAAGAAGCCATTCAGCAGCACATTATTGGGCAAGACGAGGCCATCAACGCCATCGCGGACGCCATCCGCCGGGCGCGGGCCGGCCTGAAAGATCCCCGCCGTCCCATCGGCAGCTTCCTCTTCCTAGGCGCTTCCGGTGTGGGGAAGACGGAGACGGCGAAAGCGCTGGCTGCGTTCCTCTTCGATGACGATGATGCGCTGTTGCGCATCGATATGAGCGAATACCGTGAGAGCCATACCGTTTCGCGGCTGTTCGGCGCGCCACCGGGTTACGTGGGGTACGATCAGGGTGGGCAGTTGACCGAGGCCGTGCGGCGGCGTCCCTACCAGGTGGTGCTTTTCGACGAGATCGAGAAGGCCCACCCGGATGTGTGGAACGCGCTGCTGCAAATCCTTGACGAAGGTCGTCTCACCGACGGGCAGGGCCGCAACGTCGATTTTCGCAATACCGTGGTTATTATGACGTCCAATATCGGCACCGCCTATGGCAAACGTGGCGGGGCGCTCGGCTTTGCGCGCGGGGCTGACGATCAGGATGAAGAGGTACGCCGCCGGACGCTGGCGGCGCTCAAGGAGACCTTCCGCCCGGAGTTTATCAACCGGGTGGATGAGATCGTTATTTTTGCCAACCTCACGCTGGACGATGTGACGCGTATCGTCGATTTGCAGATGCAGGAAGTGCAGGCGCGCCTCAGTGAATACAACCTGCATGTCGAATTGACAGAAGCGGCCAAGCATTGGTTGGCTGAGCAAGGCTACGATCCGCAGTTTGGCGCGCGCCCATTGCGCCGGGTGATCCAGCGACACGTGGAGAGCCCGCTAAGTGTGCAAATCTTGCGGGGCAATTTTGGCCCAGGGGCGCACATCTGCGTGGACGTGGGCGAGGGTAGCGGCGCCGATGGGACTGAAGAAGCATTGGAATTTCGTGCCGTTGAACCCGAGGAAGATGCTGAGGGTGTGGTCTCTGTCGAGGCAGCGGTCGTCGATGCCCCGGTTGAGGAAACCGCATAAGTATCCCAGTCTGTGCTCATTGATCGCCGGTCAAGCAGGAGAAGATAATCAAAGGGGCCCTGGTCACAATGTGATATTTTGCATCTACAACAAGGTCTTTTCCCCCTGGTCTTGTTGTCAATCCTGTAATATGGTGTATATCATGAGGTAGGCACCTTTAGGTGTTTGCTGGTTTTGAGCACACTCTACATTTCCTGGGTAGATCGCGAAGGAGGTGGTGCAATCGCAGGAGACACATAGAGAGCGCATGCA
>JBJYXA010000329.1:0-7412 GCA_046259705.1 Caldilineaceae bacterium | reverse complement strand
TACGGCGGTGACACTGGATATGCAGAATTTTGGTTGAACATGATACGTCGCGGCTTCACTACTGCGGGCCCACTTTGGTTTCTGTGGCTGCTTCTAGTATTTGACTGCATCGCTGCCCTGCTCCACCGGGCCATTCGCCAACCAGAGACGCTGTTTCAAGATCGTACTATTGTCGAATTCCAGCGACCTATTCGTTTCTTCGTCGCACTCTTTGCAGTATCCACACTGGCCTACCTACCTCTCGCGTTGTTATTTGGTCCTTCTCAATGGTCTGGCGTCGGTCCATTCGTGTTTCAGACCAATCGTGTCCTCTTCTATTTAGTGTACTTCTTGGTCGGCGTTGCAGCCGGCGCTTACGGCATCAATCGCGGCATTTTGCAGTCAGGCAGTACGCTCGCACGGCAGTGGTGGGCTTGGCTGATCTTAGGCCTCGTAGGCTACGGCACACTCGTCGTGCTGGTCGCAGGAGGTGCGCCGCAAATTGCCGTCGCTAGTTTGGTGTTTTCGGCGACATGTGCCGCCCTAGTTATTGGAACGGTGGCCTTCTTCCTGCGCAGGATGACAAGGCACGTACACATTCTTGACAGCCTAGCCGCCTGTGCGTACGGCATATACATTGTCCATTACGCGTTCGTGACCTGGCTGCAGTATGCTTTGTTAAATGTACACATGTCTGCTGTCACGAAGGGATTCGTCGTATTTGCGGGCGCCTTGACGCTGAGTTGGATAGCGACATATATACTTCGCCGCATCCCGGTCGTGGCGAGGGTCATCTAGTTGCTTATCATTGGGCGAGAGCGCGAATTTCGCGTATTCCTGCGCGTTTCTGTGGATAACCCTGTGGATAAGTCACTTCGTCTGGGCATAAGTGACTACACGCATAGAGAATATCATGGACGCGATGGCTACAATACCCGCCAGACATATGCGATCGCTTTCTATTCTGTTCCCCAGCGCACAAGCACAGATGGCCCTTGCGTCCATCGCCGATGGCAACACAGAGGCCCAGTGCTGGGCGATGACGAATACGGGACAATTCGATGCTGTGCTCCTATGGGACAAAGGTAATGTTGTCTTTTACCTTGCCGGCGACGTAGCCACCGACGATGTGACGCGCACGTTGGCGTCACTCTTCGCAGGTACGATCTGGGCGTTGGCTGCCAAAGAGGATCTTCACTATTTCTCTGCGTCGGCCATGTCCCCCCTGATGGACCGGGTGCTACCGGATATTCTGCACGACGTCACGCTTCATCGCATAAACAAACGTTTTTACTCTTACCCACCAGAAAGGGCAATCTCATTAGCGCAACCTGGGTTGGACGAAGTAGAGTTTCTGCCAATCGACGCAAAATTGCTGAACATCCGCCTCGGTCATGTTGATCAGGTTTCAGGCGAGGTGCGCTGGATGTGGCCAGACATGGAGCGTTACGACCGGTATGGCTTCGGTGTGGCCGCAAAGTGGCAGGATCAACTAATTTGCTGGTGCACGGCCGAGTATGTGAGCGATTCCGAGTGCGGCATTGGGATAGAGACCGTTCCGGCGTTTCAGGGCAAGAACATTGCCACCGCCACTGCCGGGCGCTTCGTCCGTGAAAGCCTGGCACGCGGACTTCGCCCTCACTGGGAATGCAATTCAGAGAATCTCGCCTCAGTGCGCGTTGCCGAGAAGGTGGGCTTCACGCTGACGGAAGAATCGGTGTTTTGGGCCGGACAGTTCCCGCAACCGTGATCGTCGCGCGATGGACCGCAGGGAGCACCGGCTAAACTCGACGGGAAAAGTGCCGAGTATCGTGTTAACCTGGTAACATATTGGGTGATGGGCTCGGTAATGCGAGCCTGCTGCAAGATTGTGTGTGCGGACACCCAGAAATACGGTGGCGCTCATTTGCGCGCGGCTGCGCATGATAGGAGACCTTCGTGGCCAGTTATGCTGACATTGTCGGGCGAGTCGATTGGGACAGAGCTCCCGCTCTTGCAACTATCCCGGAAGAATGGAACCAGGGACGTACCGTGTTCGGTGGCCTCACCGCCGGATTAGCGTTGCGAGCGCTATTGCGGCAGGTAGATCCGGAACGTCAGCTTCGTTCTGTGCTGACGTCTTTCGTTGGCCCTGTTCGTGCTGGGGATGTGGCCATCACTTCGCAGATTCTGCGCACGGGGCAAAACGTCACCCACGCCCAGGCCAGCATCATTCAGGCAGACGCATGTTGCTGCACCATTCTTGCCTGTTTCGGCACGGACCGAGATACGGCTGTTCAATATGAAGCGCCGCCAATGCCGATCCTACCCGAGCCGGAGACACTAGTACATGCCCCCTTCGTGCCCGGCATCACACCTGAGTTTACCCGAAACGTAGACTATCGCTGGACGCCGGAATCCATGCCTTACCTGGGAAACGGGACGGGATCCAGTGACGGGTGGATTCGAATGTTCGATGAATCCACGATTTCCCCTGATCTGCTCATGTTGCTTGTGGACGCATGGCCGTCGCCCTCACTCGCCATGATACAGGGATTGGCGCCTGTCAGTTCGCTCACGTGGAGTCTGGAATTGTTCCACCTCAACCCATCCGACAGGGCGAGCGACTGGTGGCGCATCCACTCCTGCATAGACTCGGCCGCAGAAGGCTACGTGTATGAGGATGCGCTGATCTGGACGGCACATGGCACGCCTGTTGCGCGCAGTAGGCAGACTGTATCGATTTATCTGCCCAAACGCGAACGCTAGATCACGCCGCAACAAGCTAAGTAGCCAGCTTGTTGATCTCGCCAGCTAACTTGACATCCAACTCCGTAATCGAGTCATCCGCTTCATGGGTCGACAACGCGATGTGCACGCTGCTGTACACGTTTGACCAATTGGGGTGGTGATTGGCGCTCTCTGCTATCAGCGCGACCCGAGCCATGAAGCCAAAGGCTCCCACAAAGTCATCGAACTCGAAATCTGCACATAATTTGCCGTTTTCGACTTGCCAACCATCGAGTTGCTGCAACGCCTCGGTCACTTGCTCGCTGTTGAGTGGTTCCATCATTCCACCTTTCACATGCAGATCCCCTACAGGGAGCCTGCAAGGGTAGGCCATGGGGCATGCAGGGGATCACCCTGCCCACTGTATTGTGGTGTCATTGAGGGCATATGTCTACGATACAATATCAGTCAAGATTGTGCTAGTGCCGTCTCTACCGCTGCATTGGCGTGAAGTACGGTGGTGTCGAATAGCTGCACCAGGGTATCCCGCTGCTGCAAGAGCATACCGATTTCCGTGCACCCCTCAATAACGCCCTCCGCCCCGCGCGTCGCTAAGTCATCGATGATACGTACATATTCTGCCCGCGAGCTCTCTCGCACTTCTCCCACCACAAGCTCATCATAGATCACGCGGTGCACGATGGCCCGGTCTTGTGCCGGCGGCACCAACACGGTCAGGCCATGTTCCACCAGTCGCCCGCGATAGAACTCCTGCTCCATCGTATACGCTGTGCCCAGCAGCCCCACTGTCGTCAGCCCGGCATCCAGTATGGTGCGCGCCGTAGCATCCGCCAGATGGAGCAGAGGTATACCGATGGCGGCTTCGATTTGAGGCGCCAACTTGTGCATGGTGTTCGTGCAGATAAGCAGGAAATCGGCGCCCGCGGCCTCCACCTGTTGTGCGGCATGTGCTAAGGCGACGCCCGCGGCTTCCCAATCGCCACTGTGCTGCATCTGTTCGATTTCGTGGAAGTCGACACTCACAAGCGCAATGCGCGCTGAGTGTAAACCACCCAAACGCTGCTTGACACCTTCGTTGATCAGTCGGTAATAGAGAGCCGTGCTTTCCCAACTCATCCCGCCGAGTAGACCAATTGTCTTCATCGATTTTGCCTTGTGGACGGTTTATGAGCCATGTGGATGAAATCTCGAATGACCAGCTGACCAATCATTATTCCAGAGATATGCAGTTTGAGCCAGATAGTGTGCGGATCATCTCTGAGCACCGTCATCCGCAGCGCATTTCACACCAGGCGACCGGAAAGCGCAGAAGAATGATTACCGGCCAAATCTGCTTTTTTTAATCCGGTTCACATGCCCAGACCAGCCACAAGCAAACTTGTCGATCGCTGAATTAGGGCGCGAGCAGAGTACAAGTCAACTGGCTCCCGACGACGCAATCCTGCTGAGTCGCTTCAACCTTGCTGGTTTCCCCAGCAAAGCTCGAAGCCACGACATATGGACGCGCGGTGTTCGCCCCAGTGACCTATGGTTATCCCAAATGGCTTTACTGATCGCTATAAACAGATGGCGACAAAACGGAGGATGCCGTGCAGTAAGCGCTTCTTGGTAGAATGCCCTCTTGCTGCCGTGCCAAAGGAATAGACTGCCATGCAAGCAATCGACAGTTCTGGGTGACCGCTGCCTTAGGGATCCGATTGGGGTAGAAGCCTATAAAGCCTATACGAGATCGTTGGGTTTGAGTCGACGCGGTGACTCATCAGAGGCGAAAGTAAGAACGATCGATCGCAGCACTATTGTATTGTTAGGCCGCACAGAGCACATCACCTGGTCCCCTCCAAGTCGGCGACCGACTGCCCGGATACACCGTTTCTTATTGCTTCCCCTTGCCGAAAAAGAACATATGTGCTATTTTTCTAATGAGGAATCACCACCTGGCATCCAGCCTAATCCCAAGCATCCTGTCAGCCTATGGGAAGAGAGCTAACCATTACTGTCCCGTTCGGAACGCCGGTGCTTGCTACCGAAAGGCAGTAGCGAGATCCATACACCATACCAAGATGCTTCCAGGGTAGCGTTTCCTGCGACATGAATACCAAAGAGTATGTTCGGGTTGAGCTGGATGCTTCCGCCGGCGCGGTACGTGATTGGCTGGAGGAAATGGCTGCTGACGCCGAACTGATAGGTGAATGCACCTTTGGTGTGGTAAGCCTGGAGCTTCACCCGGATGCCGCGGGTCACCCGCAAGAACACCGTCGTCGTTACGGAATCTTCGACGGTAGAGGCGTGCAAGTGCTCGATGCAGCGATGCGCAGCCATACCTCAACGACAGATATCACGGAGCTTGAGATACGCAGGGATGAGACATTTCCGCTGGTGATGGAGCAATTGATACGCCTGCTGGATGAACGATTTCCAGGCGTACGCGGCGATATGCTGGCACAGAAGCGCTGCGGAAAGACGGGCGCGCCGCCCTTGGCCTGCAATGTATGGCTAGAGGAACAGCTGCGTAGTCTGCCAGAGCCCGAAAAATATCACCATCTCTACAGTGCCTGGCTGGCGCACTATGTCATCTTGCGCGGCTATGAACCACAGGATCCAAGGCGTAGCTTTCGCGCCGCTGCCAGAGGATGTCTGAGACGCATACGCAAACAGAGCATGAATTAGCAGAGCGACATCATTGGAACCTGGCCGAATGTCCGAGTATCTTACCTCGCAGGTTTTGCCCCCTCGTCCAAGCTAGTGCATGATACCTAGAAGGGAGATTCATTCCTGGCAAACACCGATCGGGCATCGCCCGAGGAGGATGTATGGCAACCTTTGTTCTCGTACATGGGACGACCGCCGGCGGATGGGTCTGGAAGGAGATCGCAAGTCAACTGCGTGCGGGCGGCCACGAGGTCTATACACCAACGCTCACCGGACTCGGCGAACGAGAGCACTTACTGACCTACGACGTTGGCCTCGAAACCCACATTGAAGACATCGTCAACGTGATACGATTTGAGAGCCTGCGCGACGTGGTGCTCGTCGGTCATGGCTACGGGGGCATGGTCATCACGGGGGTAGCCGAGCAGATCCCCAATCGAATCGGCGAGTTGGTATACTTCGACGCTTTCGTACCCTATGACGGCGAAACTACCGTCGGTACGGCGGGAGAAATCACCTGTGACGAGATTCAAACACAGGTGGAAGAGGATGGCGAGGGCTGGCTTATTCCCGTACGCCATGGGCCAAACGATATGCCGGCACGGAATACCCCGCATCCTTGGAAATCCTGGAACGATCCGTTAACGACGCGCAATCCCGTGGCGCTTGCCTTGCCTCGTACGTACGTACGCTTCACCGCGGACAAACAGGAGGGCGAGTATTACGAAATCATGTTCCGCAAGTCGTGGGCGCGCGTACATTACGGTCGCTGGCGTATCGTGGAGGTCGATGCGCCTCACCAAATTCTGCCGAATCCGGATTCACGGGCCGCAGTTCTGTTGGATCTCTTCGAAGAGTAACTGTCCCTCGCGGCACCAGCAATGCCATCACCGTTACCACATGCCGTGCCGGACGGGCGCATCACGCCACGCGGCAACGGTTACTCCATCGCGGCTTCTGTCGCGTCTCACGGTCAATATCGCACCCGATTCAGTACGCGAAACATGAAATTAGAAGGAGGGGGTCTGCAGACCCCCTCCGCGACGCCTCATGCATCTACACTGACCAATAGGCCAATAGATGGATAGCTCCATCTTTTCAGGATGGGCGGGATCGGAGGGTTTGTCATAGTACTCGAAGTCAGGAGCCGATGCACGCTGATATCTTGACTTCGGCACCGCGTGCGTTGAACTCATCCCATTTGGCGCCAATTTCATTACCCGTGCCGTCCTCGAACGGCGCGTGGCTTAGCAAACCCGCGAATGGTAGTCCCACGACCGTAAATGCATCCTTGTTGACGATAGTCGGCTCCATGACTTGTCTGTCCTTTGCTCCATGAATGATGAATGAACGAATAACCTCTTTTCAAGAACTCACCGATCTTGAGCGGGTCGCCTTCCTAATACGCTGCGACACGGCGCTCCGGTAACAGTCGATACGGTGCGCAGTACGGCGCCAGATCTGCTACCTCACACTTGCTGGCCAGCCGTGTACGCTTAGCCTACACCTTCCCGCGTCAGGAGAGTCAAGATCCAATTTTAGATATTGAGGATTGCGTTCGAATGATACAGAAAGTCACACGCTGCATGCGCCCTATCGGCACCAGCCTCCGTACAGAAAGACACGTATGAACCTGCAACCCGGTAGGCACTATTGACGTATTGTAGCAAGTACCTGCAGATAGCTGTCTCGTTGACGTCGATCTAGAATAGGAGTATGGAACGGCACCGGCCCGAGTGCAGAACTACCGGTATCGGAAAGGAGAAGCTATGGCAAAGGACAAGTCGCGCTGGGAAGACGTCGACCGCCGGCTTGAAGGCGATCCGATTGTAGTAGGCGACAGGTCTATCCGACCCGTGGGCCGCCTGACGGGGAAGCGGGTTGCGGCAGGCGGCGGCGCTAGCGGGGGCGGCGGTCTTGTTGCGAGACTGCAACCCGAAGAAGTCGTCGTGAGCGAGAGCGGCGAAACATATAGCATCGCGCTAAATGCGCAGCGCAACGAACCGGCACGTGCCATCGTAATGGCCGGCGCCGCAGTTAGCATAGCGTGCCTG
>JBJYXA010000328.1:0-1848 GCA_046259705.1 Caldilineaceae bacterium | reverse complement strand
GTCCGCGGCTAGCACAGGGCTCGGCACCAGAGTTGTCCACAGTGGCCAGAAAGATAACCCAAAGACCAACCAAAGCGCTTTTCCCCTTGCCATTCTTGTCTCCAATCAAGTTTTCCTTTGGAACATTCTACGTGGGCGGGTTCGCATCGCATGTGACTGTCCGCCGACGGTCGTCGAGAAGCATAAGCGGCGAGCGCAAGGAGAGACTACAAACTGCGTCACAGTTTGGAGTTAGTCTCTGGAGATGTTTCGACAGCCGTACGGGGGTCGTTGTGGTCCCTCGATATCCTCACTGGATACCGAAGGCGTACTTGGCAAAGGTCCCAATGTCGAAATGGCGCTTGGAAGTGCGGGACGACTAGCGCCGTAGCTTAGCTGCCAGTCTCGCGACCTGAGCCTGTGCGGGGATAAAGAATTCTCGTCAGGGCCACGAACGATGAGTCAACCTAGGTTCGGCAGTTGTACTGGCGTATGCGACGTAACCTGCCGCCAGTAAGCGGAAATTGTCTTCGGTGCGCCTCATCCGATCGGCGACGATTTCAACTGCTCCACAGTTGGCTTGGTACTATAAAAAACAATTCCTTGCGTGATCTCAGACGCCGCTAACTGCTCTTTTTAGGAACAACGATACACCAGAATAAGATTCACTTTCAGGCTGGCATGCCGTTGAGCGAGTTCATCAAACGACTTGGAACCGAGGCGCAGTGCGAGGGCGCTCTGTAGCGGGCAAGCCGGCCTTCGGGGTTTATCTGTCCTGAGTCCCCATCCTCATCACAGAAACAGAGCCTCCGAGAAAGCCGGGAAGGTTCAGTGCTCTCTGCACTTGATTTCGGACAAGAAACTGTGCTCTAGTACCGTCGGGTGTAAAGATTGTTTCAGGCTTCAGTGCTGGTTGGCGAGAATCTAACCGCTCTCACGCTATCCAGGCCAGCAACAATGGATTGCCCCTTGGTTAACTCCGCCTCCGCGGTCTTCAGCATGCAGCGCATGCTGACAACGTCTTGATGTCACTGCCGTTGATACCAATGCAGTTTTGCCCTTAGGAGATTGTGACGATGAAGTTACCGTCAAACGCCCTCGCCATAGGTCTTTCCTCTGCTCTCGTCTGCACCGTGCCGCTCTCGGCGCATGCGGCTGATTGGGTCTCCATACAAGGAAACGTCCAACTCGACGATGGCACACCGATCTGTGCCATGGTCCTCGCCAACGGCCAGTACATGTTCTCCTGCGATGGCAACGGTACCTACAGCCTCAACGTGCCGCTGGATGAGCAGGGTCAGGTGACGCTGTTCGCCTTCGCCGATGGATTTGCGCCATTTCGCGTCACACTGGGTCCCTCCGGCTTTCCTTATACTGTCCAGATGGAGGCCGCGACCTCGGATAGCGAGGCGGATTCCATCGTTGGTGCGTGGCAAGTAATTGATCCCAACGAGCCCAATTCTTCAGAATTCCAGGTTGCCGTGTTTAGGGCCGACGGAATTTTCGCCATTGCCTTCGAATACAGCTGTAACGCCGACGGTATTGAGTACACAGGCATGGAGACGGGCACTTACAGCTACAATGCGGCGAATAAGAGCCTGACTATCACGAGCGCTACAACCGACGACAATGCTTGGTGTGGCTTTGCCGACTCTGGTCAGCCCTACGATTTTAGTGGTTGGCAGTTCGCGCGAGAAGGCGATCACTTGCGGGTTGACGACCCCGATGGGGTCTCGGTGGTCTGGCCGAAACTCTAATTGTTACATGCTTGGCCCGGACCGCGACGGTGGCGGGGTCACTCCGTCGAGTCGTGGAATAGACCTTCAACTCCAGTGCGAAGCGATCGTTAAACCGCCGAAGCTGCACTAG
>JBJYXA010000327.1:0-5561 GCA_046259705.1 Caldilineaceae bacterium | reverse complement strand
GCGGACACGTCGGCTGCTGCGACAATTCGAAGAATCGGCACGCGACCAAGCACTTTCACGAGACCGGCCATCCGATCATCCAGTCGTTCCAACCCGGGGAAAATTGGCGGTGGTGCTACGTGCACCAGACCTTAGTATGAGGATCGTCTAGATTCCCTTGCGTTTCCCTCCGCTGGAGCCAGTATTTGACATGGCCGGATGGGCGCGAATTTCTTCCTCGACGATTTCCAGGCCAAGCCCCGGCGCGTCGGGAACCTCTACATAGCCTTCGACCTGACGCGGAAAGCCATTGAAGACTGTGAAGTAGTGCTCGGTATAGAACTCCGCATGATATTCCTGGATCTCAAAGTTGACGATCGAGGCGCCCAGATGTAGCTCGGCCTGGGCGCCGACCGGTGAACAGACATTGTGCGGCGCCACGGTGATATGCTTGGCCTCGGCAATGACGGCGATCTTCTTGAGTTCGGTGATGCCCCCGGCGTTAGCAATGTCGGGTTGCAGGACGTCCGCCGCGTGAGCCTCTACGATCTGGGCGAAGGGGAACTTGGTATAGAGTTTCTCGCCAGTGGCAATAGGGATATCTACGCGATTGCGAACTTGCGATAATTCTGCGATGTTTTCTGGCGCTACTGGCTCTTCATAAAAGTATGGCCGGTACGGTGCCAGACGTCTACCAAGTTGTATGGCCGTCATGACATTGAATTTGGCGTGCGCTTCGACGAGGATATCGACGTCCGGACCGACGGCCGCCCGAACGGCTGCCACACGATCTTCGGCAAGCCGCGCTTCCACAGCGGGAATCGTGTAGTAATTACCTTGGCCAAAAGGGTCGAACTTCATGGCAGTGTATCCCATATCGACCACCTGTTTGGCTTCCTCAGCGTTTTGCTTTGGGGTACCCGGATTTGTGTACCAGCCGTTTGCATAGACGCGCAGCTTACGGCGGAATGCACCTCCGAGTAATTTGTAGATAGGCTGTCCTAGAATTTTGCCCTTAAGGTCCCAGAGCGCAATGTCGAGACCGGACAGCGCAGTGGTGGCAAAACGACCGCCGCGTCCATAGGCATCGTGATAGATCCTTGCCCACAAGACCTCGGTGTCCAAGGGATCTTGGCCGGCAAGGTACTTCTTCGCAAACGCCGTGGCAAGGCCCTTCACCTCCTCATGGTGCTGCATTGGACTAGCGTCGCCGAGCCCATAGATGGCGGGGTCGTCAGTGCGGAGGATGACTACCAACCAGTTACGCGACGCGTTATGGTGTACCGCGGAAAACTCACGGAACTCGATATCTGTGATTACGGGCATGTGGCCCCCGATCGTTTGCTCTGTCAGCTCAAGATGTTGCGTGGTGCAGTAGCATTGTAACGTAACACGTACCACCTGCCAGAAACCTGCACGAGTAGGCCTAATGAGAATGGACACAATGTGTACGCGCACACGCGGTGCCTTGCAAGCCCTTCGATGATTTAGCCGATTCTTACGCCCTTCTTAACCTTGCCTAACGGCAACGCATGCAGGCACAGAAGCGCCAAGATGACAGATTTGTGAAATCAAGTACTTGTATTGGGCAGGCCCGTGCGATATCATAAGGGTGCCCTTAAATTCTAGTTTTTGGGCAGGCCCAAAACTCGTTGGGCGATGCCAGCAGCTTTAGCCCTGCAAGAGTTGACCGTGAAGCACGAACCCTTCGACGAAAGCGTGGAGATGTACCTCAAGACGGCCAGCGAATTGTCCGTGGGCAACGGTCGAGTGCCCATTTCTCAATTGGCCGACCGGTTGGGCGTGTCAGCAGTATCGGCTACGGAGATGGTTCACCGGCTCTGCGACCAAGGTTATTTGGATCACAGACCGTACAAAGGCATCACACTGACCCTAGATGGTGATCAGCGCGCAAATCGCATCATTCGGCGTCACCGATTATGGGAGTGTTTCTTGGCAGACTATTTAGGACTAGCCTGGCAACAAGTGCACGACTATGCTTGCGAGATGGAACACGCTACGCCAAGGGAAGTCGTTGATGCCCTAGCCGAGTTTCTTGGCCAGCCCCAAACCTGCCCGCACGGAAATCCGATCCCAGACCCAAACGGCGAGATAGCATCGTTGGACGATACGGCGTTGTGCGATTGGCGCGAGGGCGACAGCGGTGTCATAACTCGTCTTCACCCGGAGAGTCTGTTGCTCTTGGACTACGCTGCATCTCAGAACATCAAACCCGGAGAGTCTGTAATTTGTGAGGGAACTGCTCCTTTTCACGGGCCGATGATGATGAAGATTGGCGGCAAGTCTCTGGCGTTGGGGCAGGAAATAGCGGCGCACATATTCGGAACCAGAGCCAATGTTTGAAATACACGGCCACAAGGGTCACCGTGAGCATACCAAACACGAACATGGGGACAACCCCTGTGGTGAACACTATGGTGAGCAGGGTCATGATGACCGAAATCAAGGACTGATCTGTCCGTTGACCATGGCCCCGGCCGGCAAGGACTTACGCCTGTGCCAGCTTTGCAGAGGACGCAGGATAGCTCGGCGTCTGGCCGAACTGGGCTTGACACCGGGTGTCAAGCTGCGCATCGTCCAGGACGCAGGCGGTCCGCTGCTCGTTTCTGTACGCAATTCACGCGTCGCTCTCGGGCGCGGTATCGCGGACAAATTGACCGTAGAAGTACTTGACACAGATGCGGCCGGGCCCGAAAACACGGCCAAACCCCATTTCCGGAGTGTCACTTGATAACGCTGCCGTTGCGACAGGACCCTATTGTCAGTCCTCATGAGACACGCACGCATCGCATTGCCCTGGCCGGAAATCCGAACGTCGGCAAGAGTACGATCTTCAATGAACTGACGGGCAGTAACCAGCACGTGGGCAATTGGCCGGGCAAGACCGTGGCTCGTCGTACAGGCTGGTACGAGTTTGACGGCAAGCGCTTCGAGGTCGTCGACCTGCCTGGCATTTATAGCCTCTCTCCCTATTCACCGGACGAAGAAGTCGCCCGCGATTACATTGTGCAATCTCGGCCTGATCTGGTCGTGAATGTTGTCGATGTCACGAACCTAGAGCGGAACCTCTATCTGACGGTGCAGATTCTGGAAACGGAGGCGCCGCTCTTGGTGGTGCTCAACATGCAGGACCTAGCGTCGCAACGTGGGGTCCGCGTGGATGCCGCCAAGCTTAGCCAGCTCTTAGCGGGAGCACCGGTCATCGCGGCGGCTGCGGCGCGCGGGCGCGGTCTGGCGGACCTCCTATCCGCCATTCGCGACAGGACATCTTCCTGCGAGCCGAACGCGTTCGGCCTGGTAGAGCAATGCGAACACGGAGGTCAAGGTGTCTTCTGTCATTGCTCCCATTAGGTATAGTTCGCTTCTGGAGGCAGAGCTTACTCGCCTTGAGCAGATTCTTGCCCGCGCACCTGCTCTGAGTGATCAGTTCCCGCTACGATGGCTCGCCATCCAGCTGCTCGAAGGCGATCAGAGCCTGATGGAAGACGGCGCGCTCCAAGGCATGATGATCGACGACCGCATTGCACTCTCTGAAGCGGTCGCTGTCAGCGAAGCCAGGTTACGGCAGCAGTACGGAGAGGACGCTGACCTCGCCGTCACAGACGAGCGCTACCAATTTGTGCATGGCGTGGTCGAACAGGTACTCACGGCACCTTCTCAGCAATGGAGTTCATCTGACCGCATCGACCGCATCGTGACAAGCCGCTGGCTAGGTATCCCCATCTTCCTGGCATTGATGTATCTCGTATTCAGTTTGGTGCAGAACGTCTCCGCACCCTATCTAGATTTCGTCGACGGAGTCATTACTGGTCCAATAAATGCGTGGGCACTTGCTCTGCTCAATGCGCTGCGCGCACCAGGTTGGTTGGCTTCGTTGGCCACCGATGGCGTGATTGCCGGCGTGGGCGCGGTACTCGTATTCGTGCCCGGGCTGATCGTCATGTATGTATCCTTGGCTGTTCTCGAAGATACCGGTTATCTTTCTCGAGCAGCTTTTGTGATGGACCGGACCATGAGCAAGATGGGGCTACACGGCCGTTCGTTCATGCCCATGATCCTCGGCTTTGGCTGCAATGTGCCCGCCGTATACGCCACCCGTTCCATAGAGAGCAGAAGCGCACGCCTCCTGACAGGACTACTTATTCCGTTCATGTCCTGCTCAGCACGGTTACCAGTGTATGTGATCTTCGGGTTAGCGTTTTTTCCGCGTCATGGCAGCATTGCGATCATGGCGCTGTACATTCTGGGAGTCGTCGTGGCCGCCGCCGTCGGCATGACCCTCTCGAGAACGGTATTCCGCGATGCGCCTCCCGGCATTCTCATGATGGAGATGCCGCCCTATCGCTGGCCATCAGCCAAGCGCGTGTTCCGGTACACCTGGAACGAGACCGGATCTTTCGTTCGTAGGGCCGGCACCTTTATCCTGACGGGTACCGTGGTGTTCTGGTTGCTCCTCAATATGCCGGCCGGGACGACGGACGTTCAAGATAGCTGGTTCGGCAAGGCAAGCAGCGCGGTTGCTCCTTTACTATCGCCGGCCGGTTTCGGTGAATGGCAGGCAAGCGGCGCATTGGTCACCGGGCTCTTGGCGAAAGAGATCGTCGTTTCGACATTGAGCCAGGTCTATGTGGGCGAAGCGGCGTCTTCTTCGGGCCCGTCCGCCTCGCCCTCTTTAGTCGAAGGCATCACAGAAGTCGTCACAGGCTTTGTTGCCGCAACCGTGGAAGCGGGCAAACAGTTGCTAGATACACTCACACCCGGAGTCGCACTGTTTGCAGACGGCGATAGTGGCCAAGATACAGCACTAGCTACCGCATTGCAGTCCGCGTTTACACCGCTCAGTGCGTTGGCATTCTTGGTATTTGTACTGCTCTATGTACCCTGTCTTGCCACAGTCGGCGCACAGATTCAGGAATTCGGCTGGCGTTGGGCTGTACTCTCCATCGCCATGATGCTGGTGATCCCATGGGTGATGGCAACGCTGATCTACCAGGGAGGATTGTTGCTAGGCTTCAGTTGATTGCCGACCTGGAATCGGCAGCATCGGGCAGGCATTGACTATGTTGCGACAAATCTTGGAACTGATGCAACAGACCGGCGGCGTACCGCTGTCGCTCGAACTCATCAGCCGGCAGCTCGACATCCCGCGCGATGTGACGGACCAGCTCCTCCGCACGCTAGTGCAACGCGGTCGTTTGGTGGAGGTGGATGAAGGCTGCACGGGCTGCAATGTCTGCCCGCTTGAAGTGATCTGCGCCGGCGCGCCGCACGTGTCTGCACGGGGCTATGCGCTGGCCGGGCCGGCGACATCGTCGTCGTCCCGTGGAAACGAAGCACCACTAGATCTTGGCCGGCAATCCGTATGTGCGCCACGACTCGAGGGCGCCGCGGATTAGGTCTGTCCCCGTCGCAAGGGCACGCTCCCGGCCATTTCCACCGGCATTCACCGATACGATCGCAAGTACCGACACCTTGCCGGTCGCCATCACCTCGTCTACTGCGGCCAGCACCGTGTCCATGTCCGGTCCGTTTGGCTCGGGCGTGCCGTTGTCCGGCACATA
>JBJYXA010000326.1:0-1970 GCA_046259705.1 Caldilineaceae bacterium | reverse complement strand
AATGCCGGTTACGCCTGGCCGTTTTCGCTGCAGGTTACCGGTTGGCGAATGTCACTGGCGGCATGGCCCAGTTCTTGGTCGTGAAGTCGGTACGCGAGCGTCTCCTTTGGGTCGGGAATGAACCTCGACGTGTTCTGGCCCGACAGGCAGGCGTCAGCCACGCGCCGACAAGGGCCAAGCATTGTGGTCCCGCATCTTTCACCAACGATATGGCTACACTATATTTTGTGAGAATCCAGCGGATGTCCGGGCATGCGGCTTCTGCTCATGAAAGCCGCTTCGATTGCCCGAGCATATTGCGCCGGCCAGGCAAAACGTTAGGCCGCGAATATCAAAAATTGGGAGCATCTCCTCGTGCTGAATATCATCGTCGGAGCACTACTTCTTCTTCTAGCCTCTGGCTCGGCTGCCAACGATCAGGTTGAACAGGAAGCACCTTCCTCCGTATCACATTCAACAGGCCTTCCGAGTCATAACGTCGCTTCAAATACGCCGCTCATGCACGGTCGCAGAATAGAAATTCATAGTGCTGACCCTCATTTGACTAAGGCGGAGTGTAACGCTCTTATCAATGCCTATCGCGCGGGAGCGGGCAGAGGCCAAGTATCTGTTAGGAAGCCCAATAAGATGTTCAACAACGACCTGTCGCCCTGGTGCGTCGAAAATTTTGATGGCAAGGGAGTCTTTTTTCAGGATGCCGGATTTGAATTTACGGAGTGACAGTTGCTTTCGAACTGTAGAACCTGTCAAAATATGGTGCTTCCCCGCGGAGACATCTCCTTCCGGCGCCCAGTCCATGAGCATATGTACGGCGCCCTCTGCTGTCGCTTCGGGGGGTAGATGTAGATGGTGCCAGTGCGGTTGCTCTCGGCGCGCTCAACTTGATGCAATCCTTCACACGGCGGTTGTGCGGCGGCAGCATCTTGCGCAGCACCGCTTCTTTGCGTTCTTCGGAATATCTCGGCACTGGTTACTCTGTTCGCCCCCTGTCTTCAGTTAGAGACCTTCAAGATCGCGGCGACAAGTAGCCTGACACAGGGGGGCACCGGAGAGGCACAAGGTGTCGACTCCCGAATGGAGCACTTGAGTGTCCCAAGAGGGGGATGCCATTTAGGATAGTATCGGTTCCCCACATTCGGCGGCATGTCTCGGTGTGAGAGAACGCGGCCTGGCGAGGCTTGGTCGGGCGGGGCCTGGCTAGGCTTGGCGAGGCGCGGCTAGGCGAGGCAGGGTTTCAATCTCCCGATCGGTCCATTTGACCTAAAACTCACGGTTTTGGCGAGGCGCGGCTTGGCATGGCTGAGCGAGGCGTGGCCTGGTGAGGCGCGGCGTGGTCAGGCACGGCAAGGTGTGGCAAGGCGAGGCAGGGACTCACCATCGAGTGAGATGAAGACCGACGACACCTACGAACGTTATATCGGCTCCATCGAATGGGCCGCAAAGCGCGGCGAGATCCTGGCCCGCGACGGCAACCGATGTCAGACCTGTTGGCGCATCGCCCCGGAGGTCGAGCTTGAGGTCCATCATAAGACCTACCAGAGCCTCGGGGACGAAGACCCGGCCCACCTTATTACCCTCTGCCGGGAGTGTCATGAGGCGGTCACGGCCGTCATCCGGCGGGCGCGGTATGCCAAGCGGGAGATCCCGGTGGAAGACGTGATCCGCCGCACGCCCACCGCCAGCATGGAATCCATCCGGACCCAGGCGGAAATCCCGCTCAACGACGTCCAACGACATACGCCCATTGGATCGTCCGCAAGCCCATCAGAGCGGCCCCAGGTCGAGTTGACTAACGTCAAACGGTGCACGCCGACGGGCAGGAGCTAGAACAATGGCAAAGGAGACTCTCCATTTCCGCATCGAAGGTACTCGGCCACTGTTGATGCACTCGGGCGCCTTGGCCGATCCCCTGAACGCCATTGCCAAGGAGATGAAGCGGGTCTCGGGGAAACGAGCGAAGACGGACGCCG
>JBJYXA010000325.1:0-13476 GCA_046259705.1 Caldilineaceae bacterium | reverse complement strand
CTTCACGCCGTGTCTGGTGCGTCACTCTCGCGCTATGCGAACTCGCTCGAGGTTGGCTGCCGCATGTGCGGTGCAAACGATATGACGCTTTGCATGCCAAATGAGTACGGTCGGAGTAAAAAGCGATTCATCGCATTTCGAATGAAGCAAGCGCAGGCCCGCCGCGACAGAGGAAAATCCGGGTGAGCATAGAGCGACGCAAGACAGACCACATTCGTATCAACCTTGAGCAGGATGTCAGCTTTCCCAAGCTGACCACGGGACTGGATCGTTTTTCGTTTGTCCATCAGGCGCTTCCGGAGCTGGACCTAGCCGCAGTCGACCCTTCCGTACGTCTTTTCGGCAAAAGACTTGCCGCACCCATCTTAGTAAGCTCGATGACAGGGGGTACGGTAGAAGCGGGCGAGATCAACCGCACACTGGCCGAGGCTGCGCAACGCTACGGCGCGGCTATTGGATTAGGCAGCCAGCGTGCGGCCATAGAACACCCAAGCCTCGAGCCGTCCTTTCGCGTGCGCGACGTGGCGCCCGACGTGCTGCTGTTCGCCAATCTGGGTGCCGTACAACTCAACTATGGCTACGGCATCGACGAATGCCGCCGCGCCGTGGAGATGGTTGAGGCGGATGCCCTGTTCCTGCACTTGAACCCGTTGCAGGAGGCGGTCCAGCATGACGGGGATACGTCATGGGCTGGTCTTGTTGATAAGATCGCAGAAGTCTGCGCATCGCTGCCCGTGCCTGTGATCGCGAAAGAAGTGGGCTGGGGCATTAGCGAAAAGGCAGCGCGGATGCTGATCGAAGCCGGCGTTACGGCCATCGATGTCGCCGGCGCCGGTGGGACCTCGTGGAGCCAGGTGGAGATGCACCGCGCCCCCACAGAAAGGCTGCGGCGCCTGGCGGGCGCCTATGCAGATTGGGGAATCCCGACGGCGGACAGCTTGCGCATCGTGTGCCGCGTCCGGTCGCAGCTTGGAAAACCGGCCATGCCCGTTTTCGCCAGCGGTGGAATTCGAAGCGGCCAGGAAATCGCCAAATGCGTGGCCCTAGGCGCGGACCTCGTGGGGTTGGCGTCTCCGTTTCTGAAAAAGGCAGTTGAATCGGTGAACGCAGTTGTCGAGGAGATGGACCTGCTGGCCACCGAGATGCGAATTGCCATGTTCGGTTGCGGAGCGGGCGACATTGCTGCGCTGCGGCAACCCGGTGTGCTTGTCGAGCAGACCAGCTAATGCGGGCACTCAACCGTCACCCAGTGGAGAACTCGATGTCAAACGGAGAACTAAGCGCTTTCATGGGGCAGTGGTTACCCCGAATCGAAGAGGAGATGCGCGATATCTTGGATGCGGGTGACAATACCGTGTCCGCGCACTATGGCATGATGCGCTATCATTTGGGCTGGGCAGATAGCGCCTTCGAACCGCAGACTTACCCGTCGGGAAAACGTCTGCGCCCCATCCTTTGTCTGCTAGCCTGCAGCGAAGTGGGCGGTGACCCCGTCCAGGCATTGCCGGCCGCTGCAGGAGTCGAACTACTGCATAACTTCTCGTTGATCCATGACGACATTGAGGATGGCGACGAAGTACGCCGGCACAGAGCCACCTTGTGGGCAGTTTGGGGCGTGCCACAAGCAGTTAACGTTGGCGACGGTATGTTCGCCTTGGCGTTTCAGGCTTTCCACCGCCTACCCAACCGCGGCGTCGCAGCGGATCGAGCACTCGCCGCCTTGTCGCAGCTCACCGAGACATGTCTTGCCCTCACCGAGGGCCAGTACTTGGATATGAGTTTCGAGACGCGCGAGGACGTCACTGTTTCTGAATACATGCGCATGATTCAGGGAAAGACCGCTGCACTCGTGGGCGGTAGCATCACTATCGGTGCGCTGCTCGGCGGCGCCAGCACGCAACAGCGTACCGACTTAATGCAGTTTGGGCACGCTACAGGACTGGCGTTCCAGATACAAGACGATATCCTCGGCATCTGGGGTGATCCGTCAATAACCGGCAAGGCGGCCGGAAACGACATATTGCGCCGCAAGAAAAGCCTGCCCTTGCTGTATGCGCTCAATCACCCGATCGTAGGAAAAAGGCTCCAAGCTATATTTGCCACAGACATAGGTGCAGAACAATTGCCCGAAGTGTTGGCATTATTGGATGAGTCGGAAACGCGCACCTATGCCGAGGCGCGCGTGCGCGCCCATCACGAGTTGGCCGTTGACGCGCTGCATGGCGCGCTCGGCGAACGCGCCAGTACTTCACGCCTCATGGCGTTGGCAGATAGCCTGCTGCATCGCAGCGCATGACCGGCGCATCTCCGAGGTAGCCGTTCTTTCAGCTTTCACGTCGAATCGCCATAACATAAGGGCAGGCCACTCAGCCTGCCCTCGATGACTCAGGGTACACCTGTCTTCGTTCTTGCAGATATTCTCGTTATGTGCAGGGCATAAGCTTACGCCCAACCCTCCAGCGCTTCCTTGACGGCCTTGCAGTACGCGTCGGCCGTGGCTCCATCCAGAATTCGATGGTCGTAGCTAAATCCGAGCGTTGTCATCGGCTGGAAAGTCAGATAGTCGCCGGTGTTGGCTTCCAGCGGATGTCCCTGGCTCACCACAACAGCGCGCTTCTCAATCGCGCCTACACCGAGGATGCCCGCCTGTGACTGGGCAATGATGGGCGTTTGGAACCGGCTACCGGACGTTCCATAGTTGGTCAACGTGAATGTGCCGCCCTGTAAATCGTCGGGCACGAGCTGGCTGTTGCGCGCCCGCTCGGCGACGTCATTCACTGCGCGTGCAATACCTAACAGGTTCAGTTCCCCTGCGTTCTTGATTACGGGTACGATCAGACCGCCTAGCCCATATGAATCCTGTGGCAACGCTACGGCAACGCCCAGGTTGATGTAGCGCTTGATCAGCAGCCCTTCCTCCGTATAGGTGGAATTAGCCGCAGGTACTGCTTTCAGCCCGGCGATGGCCGCCATCGCCAGATACGCTGTTACGGTGAGGTTTACGCCCTGCTCCGCGAACTCTGCCTTGTGCGCAGCGCGGTGCGCGAGCGCCGGCGCCATATTGACGTCCCACATGGTCGTAACGTGCGGTTTGGTGGACGCGCTTTCCGCCATATTCTTAGCGATGAGCTGGCGCATGCGCGTGTGCGGTACCAGCTCCTCTCCCTCGCCTGGCTGTACCGCCGGTGTGGCAACGGGTTTGGCGGCTGCAGGTTGAGCGCCTGTACTTTTGGCTGGTTCCGGCGCCGCCGCAGGGGCAACCGCAGATTGAGACCAGCCGGACGGCTTTTCAAAACGCGGCGCGACCGTTACGGGTTCGCCCGCATCGCGACTTGCCACCGCGCTGAGGACGTCATAACGTGTCACGGTGCTCAGCGGTCGACCGTCGGCAACATCCGAAATCAGAATATTGTGGAGGGATGCCAGACGGCGTACCACTAACGATGCGTTGTCCGCCAGTTCACCCGGCAGCGCTGGGGCGGACTCCGCCTCTCCCCCGCCGCCGGCGGCCAGTACGTCGTCCTTGGTGATGCGCCCACCAGGTCCTGACCCGGCGACCGATGACAACGAGATGCCTTTTTCCGCTGCCACTCGCTTCGCCACGGGAGAGGCCTTGACGCCGGCGCCATTCTCAGCGGGCGGCGAAACAGAAGGCACAGATTCGGCGGTGGGCGCGGTGGCCGGTTCATCGGATTGTTCGCTCTCGCGTTCGGCCGCGGACTCGGCCGATCCGCCCTCAGCGTCAGCGGCCTCTTCGGGTACCTCCTCGCCGGCCTCGCCAATAAAGCCGAGTATAGTCCCCGATGTCACCAGATCGCCCTCGTTATGTGCAATCTTGAGCAATGTGCCGCTGGCAGGTGCAGGGATCTCGGTATCGACCTTGTCAGTGGCTACCTCAAGCAGGGCCGCGCCCTCCTCGATTGCGTCGCCCACTTGGTGAAGCCACCGGTTTATTGTGGCATCCTCGATTCCCTCTCCCAGATCGGGAAGCCGTATTTCAGTTGCCATTTGGTTTCCTCGCTATCTTTTCACCCAGGAATGCGAATTGCCCATTCCTGCATGTGGGTATGTGCATTCGTCGTCTCGACTATGTTGGCGTTTCCGTTGAGTATCCACAACTCGCGATCCGAGAAATCTACCAACAATCCTCATCTGCACTCCAGCCTACGCCGGTACCGGTTCCAACATCTCCAGCACCGCCGCCTTGATGTTGTCTTTCCACGGCATGATTTCCTCTTCCAGCTTCGCAGAAACCGGAATCGAGACGGGCGCCATGCCCAGACGCCGCGCGGGCGCCTTGAGCAAATGCGGCGCTTCTTCGTAGATGCGAGCAACCACCTCGCTGCCGATACCGCAGTTCGACTGCGACTCGTGTACGGTGATCAGTTTGCCTGTCTTGGCCACAGACTCGTAGAGCGTCTCGGTGTCCAACGGCACGATGGTGCGCAGATCAACAACCTCGATGTCAATCCCATGTTCGGCCTTCAGCTCTTCGGCTGCCTCCAGCGCTTGCAGCAGAGAATAACTGAAAGAAGCCAGCGTTAAGTCTTTCCCTTCGCGCTTGACGTCGGCCTTGCCAATGGGAACAGTGTACTCTTCACCCAGATCAGGTACCTCGCCGCGCGTGAAATAGATCATTTTGTGTTCTAAGAAGGCGACGGGATTCTCGTCCCGGATGGCCGAGAGCAGCAAGCCTTTGGCGTCGTAGGGCGTGGAGGGAGCGACTACCTTGATGCCCGGGAATTGAGCAAAGGAGCTCTCAACGCACTGGCTGTGCTGTGATCCGTATCGCTTGCCGCCTCCCATGGGCCCGCGTATTACCAGCGGCACGTTGACCAAACCGCCGGTCATGTAATGCATAGTGGCCGCCTGATTGAAAATCTGATCGGCGGCGACCATAAAGAAGTCCATGTACATCAGCTCCACGATGGGTCTCATTCCGACTATGGCTGCTCCTGTAGCCATACCCATGAAGCCCTGCTCGCTGATAGGCGTGTCGATAACGCGCTCCGTGCCAAACTCGTCCATCAGATTACGCGTCACACGGAACAGGCCGCCGTAATGGCCTACGTCTTCACCGATGATGAAGACCCGCTCGTCCCGTCGCATTTCTTCTTTCAGGGCCTCGTTTACTGCCTGAATATATGTGGTCGTGCGCATTGTGTTTCCCCTGATTCCGTTTCTGCTTTTGTCACCGCCGGCCTGTCCCCTGATCGGGGCCGCGCGCCATGCGTGTGGTCAGGTGATTGTCTATGCCTGCGGCTTGGCAGGTCCAATTGCGAAAACGTCGGTATACGCCTCCGACACTTCCGGCCAAGGGCTATTCTGTGCGAACTCAACGGCCTCTTTGACGCGGGCTTCTACCTCTGTCCGAATTTCGGCGAGATCGGACTCCTCGACGCCTCGGTCCAGCAGTTTGTGAGTCAGTACAACCATGGGCTCATGCGCCCGCTGCGCTTCGATTTCCTCCGGCGTGCGATACGTTTCCAAGTCACCGGCCATATGGCCGGCAAGTCGGTAGGTAATGCCCTCGATAAATGTGGGGCCGTCACCGGCGCGAGCGCGTTTGGCTGCGTCGCTGACCGCCTGATATACGACTTCCACGTCATTGCCGTCAATCTGTATACTGGTCATCCCGTACGCACGTGCAAACATATAGATGTCACGGGCGGACGAGGTGCGACTGATTGGTGTCATTTCCGAGTAACGGTTGTTTTCACAATAGAAGATAATCGGCAGCTTCCAGCGCGACGCCATGTTGAAAGTTTCGTGCATGACCCCTTGGTACAGTGCACCATCTCCAAAATACGTGATGGCGATACGGTCTTCGCCGCGTATCCTGGCTGCCAGCGCCATCCCGCTTGCAATCGGCACCTGGGCGCCCACGATGCCGTTGCCGCCCATCAAACCGTTGATGGGGTCGATAAAGTGCATAGACCCGCCCTTGCCCTTGGCGAAACCGTCCGCCTTACCCAGCACCTCCGCTATGGCGGATTTCGGGTCCATACCGCGTGCCAGTGCATGGTGATGGCCCCGGTACGTACAGGTCAGATAGTCAGTCTTGTTCAGTGCAGCAGTCGAACCCACCGCGCTTGCTTCGTGGCCGATCGCCGTGTGCATGGCGCCGCCGATCTTGCCCGACTCCGCCAGCTCCAACAACGACTCTTCCACGCGTCTGATCAGATACATATCGCGGTACATGCCGATGAGAATCTCATTCGAAAGAACGGCAGCATCGATAACTGTATCCGCCCTTGAAGAGAGTACGTTTGCTTCTACCGAAATGGGCATGCCTTACTCGTCCTTCCTCTCGTCTATGTTTCGGCGACAACTGCGGTATGTTGGCCCCGCCTGTGCGTTACCGCGTGTTTTGGTGCTCTCTGTGTTCGGTTGCATTGGCATTACTACCGGTCTGCGAAATCCTATTCGCCTTGGAAACGCCAACACAGCCATGTAATAGGTGGTCATTGCGCCCATCTTTTTCGTCCTATTGTGATGAGCAAACCTCGTGCTGAGAGACGGCCCGAAAACGACCGTCTCGTATTTGCGCTCAAAGAAGCGCTGCCTGCTGGGGCAGCGCGATGCTGGATTATACCATATGCCTTTCAGATGTTTATAGACCATTTCGTACCGTTAGCAGCGCGATCAAGCGTGTGCATTCGCACAGCATATTCCGCATGGAAATCACTACCGTGAAGACAGGCGCCGCACGTCCGGATCCATTTTGCGGTCTGTGTGCCAGATGCTATGCTGTGCCCATTCTGAACCGGCAGGCCAACCGACAGGCGAACCGACAGGCTATTACCCCGAACGACTGTGTCTTCCAGTTCACATCCAAATATCAATATGGTCTAGCACGGCGCGGGTCGGCCAAGTCGTTTTCACCGACACCCACTGCAAACGCCTTCTCGACCGCGCTTACAGGGTACGGTGTGAGAAATCCTATGTCTGAGAGCGTCATACAACCGCAACGTCCGGCCGGGGACGAATCGACAAACCATGAACAGCATGCCGGCGCTTCTACAAAGAAGACGCCAAGGAGTACGTCCACGCAGGCAGTTCATGGCGGAGAACGGCGCTTCCGCTCGCACGACAGTCTGACGGTACCCGTCGTGCAGACCAGCGTATACACCTTCGAAAAAACCGCCGCGCTCATCGACCTTCTCGAGGAGCGCATGTTTGTGGAAGAACCGCTGCGCGAAGAGTATGGACGCTACGGCAACCCGACTGTGCGCGCGGCGGAGGCAAAACTCGCGGTGCTGGAGGATGCACAAGACGCGATCCTCGTGAGTAGCGGAATGGCCGCGATCACCGGAACGCTGATGCTGATGCTGTCAGCCGGTGATCACATGATATTGACTGATGAATGCTATCTGAGCACACTGCAGTTCTGCCGGCAATTCCTCACTCGCTATGGCGTGGAGTGCAGTATCGTTCCCCACGGCGACTACACTGCTTTGGAGGATGCCATCCGGCCTAATACTCGTCTCATATTCTCGGAGTCACCCACAAATCCTTTCAACCACTGCTTGGATCTGCCGCGGCTGGTAGAGATCGCTCGGCGGCACAATGCGAAGACGATCGTCGACACGACCTTTGCTACGCCGGTCAATCTGCGGGCCATCGATCAGGGTGTGGACCTGGTGATTCACAGTGTGACCAAGTATCTGGCGGGTCACAACGACGTGCTTGCGGGCGCCATCATCGGGTCGACCGATATGGTCACACCGCTGCGTCAGGTCCAGGGCATGTTGGGCAGCATCGTAGACCCGCACAGCGCGTACCTTATTCTGCGCGGCATGAAGACCCTCGCATTACGGATGCAGCAACACAACAGCAGCGCAATGGCCATCGCTCGCTTTTTGGAGGAACACCCTGTCGTTCGCCGAGTATGGCACCCAAGCCTGGAGAGCCACCGCGACCATATCTTGGCTGCAGCCAGCATGAACGGTTACGGCGGCGTAATCACATTTGAGATCGAAGGCGATGGAGAGGCCGCTTATCGCTTCATCGACGCGTTGCAGGTTGCGACCATAGGGCCAAGTCTGGGTGGGGTAGAGACGCTGGTGAGCCCGCTGGCGCTGATGGGCTACGCCAGCCTACCGCAGGACGAACGCGAGGCATTGGGTATCCGCGATGAACTCATACGGTTTTGCGTCGGCATTGAGGATACACAAGACTTGCTTGATGACATCGCACAGGCGCTCAATGCCGTCTAGCCCATACCAGGCGCACGAACCGTAGCGTCACACAGCCCCAGTAGCCGACAACACAAAATCGGTGCAGATGATGGCCATCATCTGCACCGATTTGCAATCCTAACGCTGACCGAGAACCAACTTACGCGCTCTAAGGCCGCAAACCTATTTGGCGCTCGTCGACTTCTTGGTCGACTTGCGCTTCGTCTTGCGCGTACTCTTGGTCTTCTTGCCGGCTGCCTTAGCAGCGATCATTTCCACTGCTTGCTCTAGCGTCACCTCCGCTGGGTCGGTGCCTTTGGGAATGGTCGCGTTGATCTTGCCGTATTTGACATAGGGCCCATAGCGGCCATCCAGAACTTGAATGGGACCGCCATCTGGATGTTCGCCAAGGTCGTTCAGTACCTTCGCTTGCCGGCGTGCACCCTTTTCGGGCGCCTCCGCAAAGACCTGTAATGCCCTCTCCAGATCGATGTCCAGGACGTTGTCCGGCTCGCGCAGACTGACATAGCGACGGTTGTGGACGACATAGGGACCATACCTGCCGATCCCCGCCTGAACAGGCTTGCCAGTCTCCGGGTGTTCGCCCAGCGTCCGCGGCAGACTAAGCAGCTGTAGGCCTTCTGCCAGGCTCACGGACTCAGGGTCCATCCCCTTCAAGAGACTGACGCGCTTTGGTTTGCCCTTGTCCTCGCCATTGCCGAGTTGCACGTAGGGTCCGAACGGTCCGGCCTTCACCAGCACCTCTTTGCCCGACTTGGGATCGACGCCGAGTTCGCGCGGGCCGTCTGACTTCTTGGCCAGTAGGTCCACTACCATCTCGTCGGTCAAGTCTGCCGGGGGCAAGTCCGCGGGCAGTCCAACCGTGACGCGCTCATCGCCGTTCTCGACGGCTACATACGGACCGTATTGCCCGATGCGTACCTCGTAGGACAGATTCGACAGTTGCACGGTGCTGGCGACGCGTGGATCGATGGCGCCCTCCTGCGTGCGCACCTGGCTGTCGAGACCGTCTTCTCCCAGATAGAACTTGCGCAAGTAGGCCAGCCAGTCAACGTTTCCTTCGGCGATTCCATCCAGTTCTTCCTCCATATAGGCGGTAAACTGAGTGTCTACGAGTTCGTAGAAATTTTCCTCCAGAAGCTGTGTCACCGCGAAGGCCGTGAATGTAGGGACTAGCTCGCGCCGCTGCTTAAAGACGTAGCCACGATTCTGAATCGTATCGATAATCTGTGCATAGGTGCTAGGACGGCCTATGCCTTCCGCTTCCAGAGCTTTGACGAGTGACGCCTCCGTGTAGCGGGCCGGGGGCTTAGTCTCGTGACCGACAGCCTCCAAATCGCGGCAATCAACCTCTTCGCCCTCTGACAGTTCCGGCAGCGGTGACTCCTGGTCGTCCAGCGCTGCTTCTGGGTCGTCGTTACCTTCTACATAGGCCCGAAAGAAGCCCGGAAATAACACACGCCTGCCCGAAGCGCGGAACACCGCGTCATCAACTTCGATGGTCACCGTAGTCATGCGCAGTCGGGCGTTCGCCATCTGTGTAGCCACGGTCCGTTTCCAAATCAGGTCGTACAGTCGCGCCTCTCTGCCGTCGATCGGCAGCTCGCTCACCGGTAACATGCGGTCACCGGCCGGACGGATGGCCTCATGTGCCTCCTGAGCGCTCTTGGAGGATGTCGTGAAATGACGAGGCTTCTTCGTCAGGTAGTCGGTTCCATACATCTCGGTCACACGGCGACGGGCTGCGCCAACTGCCTCGTCGCTGAGATTGACGGAATCCGTACGCATATAAGTGATATATCCCTCTTCGTACAGGCGCTGAGCAACGCGCATGGCATCGCGTGCACTGAGGCCGAGCTTGCGGTTTGCTTCTTGCTGGAGCGTACTCGTAGTGAAAGGAGGCGCGGGTGAGCGCTCTACATCACGCGCTTCTACGTTGGTCACCGCCCAACGCCCGTTCAGCAGCCGATCGCGTAGCTTAGAAGCCTGCTCCTGATTGAGCAGCAGGACATTCTTACCCTCCGCTATCTTGCCTGTCGCTTCGTCAAAATCGCGGCCGGTCGCCACGCGGACACCGCCCACCGACTGCAACTGCGCTTCAAATCGGTGCTCCGGTTTGTCCGGGCGCTTGTTGAGAAACGCCTTGAGGTCCCAGTAAGTCCCCGTGCGGAAAGCCCGACGTTGGCGTTCGCGTTCGACGAGCAGCCGCACCGCCACGCTCTGTACGCGACCCGCAGACAGCTTGGGGGCTACCTTCTTCCAAAGCAATGGGGAGACCGTATAGCCTACGAGCCGGTCAAGAATGCGCCGCGTCTCCTGAGCGCGAACGAGATCCTCATCGATCTGGCGCGTATGCTGCAGTGCCTGCACTATGGCGTCCTCAGTGATTTCGTGGAAGACCATGCGCTGGACAGGCACTTTTGGCTTCAACACCTCGGTCAGATGCCAGCCGATACTCTCGCCTTCACGGTCCTCGTCCGTGGCAAGGATCAGCGTATCCGCCTTCTTCAGCTCCTTGCGCAGAGCGGTGACGACCTTCTTCTTGTCAGAGGAAACTACATAGAGCGGGTCGAAATTCTCCTCGACGTTAACGCCGAGTCGGGACCACGACTCCCCCTTATACTCAGCCGGAATCTCAGCGGCCGACGCCGGAAGGTCGCGTATATGTCCCATACTGGCTTCCACATGGTAGCCGTCGGGAAGATAGCCGCGGATCGTTCGCGCCTTAGTTGGCGACTCTACGATGACGAGTTTCGACATATGGTTGCTTTCCCTACCTACTGCCTAGAAATCGAGTAAACGACAACTCGATGCTCAACGCGAAAACGCAGATCGGCCAGATGGGCAACGATCAAACACAAAACGCCCGTTCGCTACCCCGTTCCACCTTGCCTACGCTTGTTGCGCAGGCAGCCTAGCTCTGTTTAGTAGTCTACGCCGATGTATCCATCGGCCGATGTACCCATCAGTCCATGTATCCGCCGGAAGATGAGGGCATCGGTGATACCTACACCCATCGGTGCGTACATCGTGTTGGACACTGCTCGGAATGCCTGCGCCTCGTCCATGGCTCCGAAATAGAGCGTGCGCATTATAGGCAACCCCAACAGGATATACAACTTCGTATGTTTGCCGAAAACAGATGAACCGTTAGCGTAGATGTGCCGAGTGATGCCGATTCTGGTCTGCTTCCTCGTCGCAAGTGCCCGCGCGCGATGATCAGCCGAATTCCTTGCTCCGCGTACGGCCCAGTGCTATGATTTCGCCATGAATGAGCAATCGTTGTTGGGTGAGGCGCGCCGTCGAGCTAAGGACATTCTGGTTCGCTGCGTCACACCGCGCGGGTATCGCGCTTCGGGCTTAGCCGCCGGCTATCCACAAATCTGGGCCCGAGACAGCATGATTACATTTCTTGGCGCCGCCGCCTGCGGCGACCAGGAATTGATTGCCGCAGGGCGGGCTTCGCTGGCGACGATGAGCCAGTACCAGTCTCGGCTGGGGTTGATACAGCTCAATGTCAACCCTGAGACCGGCTACGTGAGCACCGAAAATGCCGGCGCAGTGGACGGCAATTTGTGGTACATTCTCGGACACTATTTGCATTTTCGGCACACGGGTGATCGGGATTTCCTGTGCCGCCACTGGCAGCACATCGACAAGGCCATAACCTGGCTCGAATACCAGGACATGAACGAGTGCGGTCTTCTGGAAATTCCGGAGGCCGGTAATTGGATGGATTTGCTGTCCGTCCACTATAACGTGCTGTATGACAACGTGCTGTTCTACGCCGCGAAACTTGCGCACCAGGAACTCGCAAAAGAATTACCTCCCGAAACAGAGGTCTTTGAGCCAATGGTCGACGCGGCTGGCGTACATGGGCGCATCAACCTCCTAATGTGGATCGACCGCTGTTGGATCGCGGAACACTTTGCTGAGCACCTGGAGAAGCTCAAGGCCATCCGTCTAGAATGGTTTATGCTCTACCACAATATCGGCGCCATCTCCCGCAGACCGTTCTATCTTACATGGGTAGCGTTCAGAGAATACGGTGACTGGTGTGACAGTATGGGTAACTTGCTGGCCATCCTATGTGGCGTGGCGGATGGACACCGTACCGAGCATATTCTGCGCTACATGCACCAGGTCGGGCTAGCGGAACCCTATCCAACCAAGGCTATCTATCCACCCATTTACCCGGGGGAGAATGACTGGCGCGAGTATTATCGCAGCCGCAACCTGAACCTGCCGCATCAGTATCATAACGGAGGCATCTGGCCGCTAATCGGCGGCCTACACGTGGCGGCACTCGTTCGCCACGGTTGGCACGAACAGGCATTTGCCGCTCTCGTGGCGTTGGCTGAAGCGAACCGGCAAGGGTTGGCCGCTGAATGGGAATTCAACGAGTGGCTCCACGGTGAACATGGACATCCCATGGGTTTTGGCGAGCAGGCTTGGTCAGCTGCGATGTACCTGTACGCGTATAACGCGGTCATCAACGGATCGCTACCGCTGTTCGATGACTTGCTCGCAGCCAAACCTGCGGCGGCGGTGGCGACCGAAGACAATACGTTCCACATTACGGCCGGCGGCGGTCCAGCCTAATTAGGTACTTTTTCTGTTATGTTATAATGGTGGGTGTCTTCTGGTTGTCATAAAATTAGTTTCCATTGTGTGCCTCTAGCACGACGCAACCACCGAGAAAACGCTGTATTTGATGATCACCCAGATTACATATCGTAGTACTAGAAAAGGAGCGAATACATGAAGTCAAAGCGAATTCTGGCCGCTGTTGTGGCAATCCTGGCGCTTGGATTGGTGCTCAGCGCATGTGCAGTACCCCCGCCACCACCCGCCGGCACAGGAGAGAGTGCTTCTACAGAGGGTTCGGCGGGCACTGAAGCCGGCCCTGTGACCTTAACGTGGGCCATGTGGGGCAGCCCCGCTGAAGTCGAAACGCATCAGGCGGTCGCAGATGCGTTTATGGAAAGTCACCCGGATATCAAGATCGAGATTATATCCGAACCCTGGAACGACTATTTCACCAAGATGCAGACGCTGTGGGCAAGCGGTGACTCGGCTGCCATTCCGGACGTGCTTTTCCTGTGGCCCACGCCTCGTTATGCCGCGGAAGGTGTGCTGGAGAATCTGGATCCCTACATTGAGGCTTCCGGGTATGATCTCAGCGACTACTGGCCCGCACTACTCGAGTCAGCTTCGTATGACGGTAGCGTCTACGGGTTCCCGCGCGATATCAGCGTAGATGTCCTGTACTACA
>JBJYXA010000324.1:0-7638 GCA_046259705.1 Caldilineaceae bacterium | reverse complement strand
ATCCCGTTCATTCTAGCCATTTCAGTGTTCTTCTTCAGACTAGTATCACGGGCGTATGACGACTATCAGAAACAGGAAGCCGTGCTGACCACCACCCTTCAGGAAAACGTGACTGGTGTGCGCGTGGTGAAAGCCTTTGCAAGACAGCAGTATGAGGAAGGAAAGTTCGAAGATGCCAACTACGGCAAGTACAGGAAGGGCAAACACCTGCTCCTGATGCACTCGCTCTATTGGCCGATTTCGGACGTTTTGTGTGGCATACAAATGGTAGTTGGCTTTCTCATAGGCGCCATCATGGCCATGAACGGCACAATCACAGTCGGCACATACGTTGCGTATTCGGGCATGGTGATTCTTATTATCTGGCCCATGCGCAATCTGGGCCGGCTCGTCGTCGACATGTCGAGAGGGCTAGTTTCCTTCCAGCGTGTCGCAAGCATCATCAACGAAGTGGAAGAGCCCATCGAAGAAGCGGACTCCATTTCGTCCGGCGCACTGCGCGGCGACATCGTCTTTCGCAACGTGGGCTTCGCCTATCAGACCGTCGAGACCGCATCATCCCCGCAGATCGACCAAGACGGAAATGGGCAGTACGCGCCGGATGAACAGGCGCTAATGGCTGCGAACTACGCGGAGAACGAGCCTGTTGAGGAGACCGAGGTCAGTGCAAGTGAGACGTTGGCACATGCCAATGGTGCATTCTCCCAGAACGGGAGGAACGCGCTGGAAGACCCTGGGCACAAGACCGTGGCCGCCCTCAAGGACATTTCGTTCCAAGTGTCTCGCGGCCAGAAGGTGGCACTACTGGGTGGGACAGGCGCGGGCAAGACGTCACTTGTGAACCTCCTGCCGCGCTTCTACGACTACACCAGTGGGAGTATTCAGGTTGACGGCGTGGAACTGCGCAAATACTCGCGCAAGTATCTGCGCCAGAATATCGGAATCGTGGAGCAGGAGCCGTTCCTGTTCTCACGCACCGTACGCGATAACATTACCTATGGTGTGGGTCGTGACGTGGCGCAACAGGAAGTCGAGGAAGCCGCCAAAGCAGCAGCCATCCACGACGTGATCATGGAAAAGCTGCCCGACGGATATGACACGTTGGTTGGCGAGCGCGGCACGACACTGTCAGGCGGTCAGAAGCAGCGTATCGCGATCGCTCGAACCCTGCTGAAGGATCCGCGTATTCTGATCCTGGACGATTCCACCTCGTCGGTGGACACGGAGACAGAAGCCGCCATTCGGCAAGCACTGGAGCGATTGATGGTAGACAGAACAACGTTTATCATCGCGCACAGAATCCAGAGCGTGATGAACGCTGACCTAATCCTGGTGCTCAATCGGGGTATGATCGTACAGGCCGGCACACACGAGGAACTGCTGCAAGAGGATGGCATGTATCGGAGAATCTATCGGGCGCAAACCCGTATTGAAGACGAACTGCAGAAGGAGTTGAGCCGTGACTCAGCACCAGGAATTTGAGGAAGAAGAATTCACAACACAGTTCAATGGCCATACGATGCGTCGCATCTTGGGACTGACGAAGCCGCACTGGCACTGGCTAGCTGGCTTTCTCGTCGCCGTGGGGCTTGCTGCCGCCCTGGACTCGTACTTCACGTACCTGGGCAAGCTGCTCATCGACAACGCAATCGTGCCGCAGGATACTGCCGCACTGCGCGGCATCATGGTGCAGTACGCCAGCCTGATATTCGTGCAGGCGCTGACCGTCTTCGGATTCATCTACTTCACCAGTATGCTGGGTGAGAAGATCCGGTATGACCTGCGCAAGGCGCTGTTCGAACGTCTCCAAGGACTATCGCTTTCCTACTACAGCAAGACTCCTGTGGGTTGGATCATGTCCCGCGTGACGTCCGACACCGATAGGCTGGCCGAGCTGGTGACTTGGGGCCTCTTGGACGTAAGTTGGGGCGTCATGAGCATAGCGACTGCCGTCGTGTTCATGGTATGGATTAACTGGAAGCTGGCGCTGTTGGTTATCGTCATCATTCCCGTCATCGTCATGATCGCCTTTGAGTTCAAGAGACGCATCATCGTTCAATACCGCGGTGTGCGCAGGATCAACTCGCACATCACCGGCGCATACAATGAAACCATCACCGGCGTGCGCGTGATCAAGTCTCTCGGCCGGGAGCAGGAGAACCTGGAGGAATTCGGCCAACTATCGAGCGACATGTACCGTTCAGGCTACCGCGCTGCCTGGCTCTCCGCGCTGTTCCTGCCCGCAGTACAAATGATCAGCGCGGTCGGCGTCGGGATGATCCTGCTCTATAGCGGACGCCAGGCCATGATAGCCGGACCGGGGGGCTCGACGATCACCGTTGGCGGCATTCAGGCCTTCATCGGCTACGTCATGATGATGCTGTTCCCAGTGCAGGAGATGGCGCGCGTGTACGCTGAAATGCAGCAGGCGATCGCTTCAGGCGAACGCATATTCTCGCTCATCGATTCGGAGCCTGAAATCGTCGACAAGCAGGGTGCTGTCGATCCTGGCTCATTGCGTGGTGACATAGAATTTGACGATGTGACCTTCTACTATGAACCGGAGAGTCCAGTGCTTTCCGATTTCAATCTGTACGTGCGCGAGGGGGAGACCATTGCTTTAGTCGGTCCGACTGGCGGTGGCAAGTCGACGATAGTAAATCTGGTATGTCGGTTCTACGAACCAAAGGACGGCGTCATCCGAATCAAGGGCATGGACTACACGGACATGACCCAGCACGCCATTCAGTCTCGTATCGGCATTGTGCTGCAGACACCACATCTCTTCTCTGGTACGATCCGAGAGAACCTGCGCTATGGGCGGCTGGACGCAACCGACCAAGAGGTTGAGGAGGCAGCAAAGCTTGTCGGGGCTCACGACTTCATCACCAGTCTGGAAAACGAGTATGATGAGGAAGTCGGCGAAGGCGGTAGTCTGCTTTCTGTTGGTCAGAAACAGCTAGTGAGCCTTGCCCGTGCGGTACTGGCCAATCCGGATATCTTCATCATGGATGAAGCCACTAGCTCGGTGGACACGTTGACCGAAAGTCTGATCCAACAGGGCATGGATACGCTGTTGCAGGGCCGAACGAGTTTCGTCATCGCACACAGGCTTTCGACCATCCGCCGTGCGGACCGCATACTCGTGATCGAGAACGGTCGAATTGCCGAAATGGGAACGCACAGGGAACTGCTTCTCGAACGTGGTCACTACTACCGTCTGTACACGCAGCAGTTCCGACGTGAAATGGCCAGTGAGTACGAAACGATGGCCGAAGAAACGTCGCCGCCGACAGAAGACGATCGCGTTCCTGTGGCTGCAGGGTAACTACGTTAGGTTACAGAGAGCATTAGGGGCCCATGGACCATGGGCCCCCGTTTCTTCGAGGTATCGATTTCTAGGCCTAGTGCTTGTTCTCGCGGACTGCGCACCTATTGTGCGCTGTCGAGGAAATCGCGGCCGACGACGATGCGCACATCCACTGGCGCCGTCCTGTCGAGCCCTTCCAGACTTGACACGTTCGGGCGCAACTCGAGATCGTCGCTTACTTTTGTCACAAAGTCATCCGGCACACCGTAGTTGATAACAAGAGTGCGACCATAATCGCTGCGATCGGCGTCGCCGATGGATACCACCTTCCAACCCTGAGACTGCAGCAGGTCACGAGTTCGGGCAGCGACACCGGGTTCGCCGGTGCCATTGAGGACTTCGATGCGAATCCAGTCAGTATCGGCACCGGTCGCATATTTGTCGGCAGACGGCGGAGCGAAGAATTCAGCGAGCGCGCTTCGCACTAGTGAGCGATCCGGTAGCAGTATCCACGCACCGTTCTCGGCATACGTTTCTTCGCCATATCTACTGTCGAGCACCAGTTGATGGACCTCTCGCAGCGAAGACTCGCGACCGTAATTAGCCAACTCCAACAAAGTCGCCATCGGAATATCCGTCTCGATGCTGCTGCGCATCGTGTAAAGCAAGCGGGGAAGCTTCTGCAGCAAGGTCGGAATCATGTCGGCGCGCAACACCTTGTCGGCCACACTTCGCAAGACCTGCTGCTGGCGCCGCGCTCGTGAGTAGTCGTCGTCCACGTTACGTGTGCGGACGTACTTAAGGGCAGTCTCCCCATCCAGGTGTTGCGTGCCTGCGTCGAGATGGAATGTCTGGTAGCCGTAATCCGATGTCGGGTATTGCTCGTCATGAATCGTGGTCGGCACCACGACGTCGACGCCACCAATCAAATCCACTAATTCCTCAAATCCGTCGAAATTCACGCGCACGTAATACTGGACAGGCTGGCCAATGAAACTACTAACGGTATCCTTGGCCAACTGGCGGCCACCTCCCGGATAACCGACCGATTCTCCCAGTTGGAATGCAGTATTGATCTTGCTGGAATAGCCCAGTCCCGGTATGGGTATCCACAGGTCGCGCGGGAGTGACAGCAATCCCGCGGTCTGGTTCTGGGGATCCAAAGTGAACAACATCATGGTGTCGGTACGCGGCGTGTCCGCCTCGTCTGGCCTTCCGTCGGTACCGAGTAGCAGGATGTTGATCGCCGGCACGTCGACGGTGCTTTCGTCTGCCTCGGTTCCTGCACCGTCATCCTGGATGTTGGTGGCTGTGTCGCCAGCAGTCTCGGTTTGGGCTTCAGAATCCCTGGCTGTGAAGCCCTGCGTAGGCATCTTCTCATTGGAGCCGAGCAGCGCCAGCGTGGACGTACCGATGATACGTGTCTGAGCCCAGCCGTAGAGCCGGTTACCTGCAAACGCTGCTATGGCAAGGACCAAAATACTGTACAATACGGCAGCCGCAACCGCGCGTGCATGCGTCGATTGTCCGCTCGGTTCGCTAGCCTCTGTGCGATTCTTCATCCATTTAGGTCGTGCCATATCGCCAAATTATAGCACACTAGAATCAGCAGAGTGGAAAACAACGTCCGCAACGGATAGCCGCAAGAAGCGCCGTTCTAACGATATGCGTGTAGTGAAGGGATTGCGTTCGTAGCCGCGGTGCCGCTTCCATCGACTGAAAGGAAGGTTGACCACGAAATAGAAGCGTAGGCTACAGCAGTGGATGGCTGTAGAGCGCACCTGAGGTAAGGATGAAAAGCCGCTCCGCGATCTCGTCAATGTAGATGCCGCTCAGCCCGCGCAGCGGATCGCCCTCTGCAGCGCGCAACTGCTTTTCGTATACACCATCCTTGTCATAAACAAGGATTCTGTCCTCCCCGGCGTCGGCAACGTATATCTCGTCGCGATCTTCCTTGGTGACATACATATCAACGGGGTCCTCGGCGAGGCCGACGCTGTTCTCCAACGAGAACGGCAATTGTTCGCCGCCCTGATCACCGCTGCGATAACGCAAGATATTGCCGCTGCTGAGAAGCAGCCAGATATCGCCGTCGATTTCCATTGCCAATGTCCCAGCGAGATTGACGAGCGTCTCATCGGAAAACCACTGGTATGGTTCCGCATCAGGTCCCGGCGAATAGCGGTAGATTTCATTGGTCCCTTCGTCAGCAACGTAGGTGCGTCCGTTGTACGTTTGCACCTGCGATGCAGACTGCCAAAGTTCCTGGCCATTCAACTCCAGGCGGCGAGCGCCTTCGACACGAGGATCATAGCTAAAGAGGTTGTTATTGCGGTCCAGTACAAGCAGCATTGGCTTGTCTTCGACGCCCGGGATAAGGGGAAGCCACGCCATGTCGCCCATTGTCCCGACGGTCGCGCCGTCGATCACGTCGCCTTGCTTGAGCACAACCTGCGGACGAGTATCAGTAACCACATCTTCTGAAGGATCATAGGCATAGCGGTATATCGCTTGCTGTCCACTGTCAAGCACATAAATACCGCTCTCCGCAACCAGAACTCGCTGGGGCCGAGCTTCGGGCCCAAATGTCAAGAGCGGATCGACCAGTGAGTACAGCGGCTGCACCTGCAGCACTTCCTGGAGCATCAGCTCAATTTCCACAGCCATGTCATTGCGCTCAGTGTTGCTGCCATCCAGTTCAATCGCCTCGGTCAAATAACCTTTTGCCTCGGAGAGATGCTCACGTGCCGTCGTCTTGTCTCCCTGGACGAGCGAGATCTCAGCAGACTGGATCTTGGCGCCGGAGGCGAGTGTCAACTGCTCGGCCTGATTACGGCGCGTTTCCCCCTCGCTCCAGTAGACGGCCGCCACAGTCGCAGGGACAAGAATCAGGACCAAAAGTGCGATAAGAACAAAAAGACGCGCCCGCGTCCCAGATGCTGGTGCGGGCGCTTCATACGGTTCAATTTCCGGTAATGGCGGCGGTGCTGATCGACTCCGCCCTGTCGCCACCGGCTCAAATTCGCTCAACGGCTCTTGGTAAGGCGCTGCACGCTGCGCCGTCACCATAGATGGCGCAACAGAGCGATTTTCCGACAAGTGCGGGTCATCCGAGTCGCCGGCTGCTGAATCCGTCTTCTCGTCTGACCCCACCTCCTCCCTGCTGCTATCGGGCAACATTCTCGTTAGGAAGCGCTTCGTCTGCAAGATCCCGGCCGCCGCCGCAGTTGACACTTTGGCCGACCATTCATGGGCGGAATCAGAGAATGCCTTCGATGATTCCTCTTTCGGCGTCGTCGCTACTGTCTGCCCAGCGCCGGACTGTGAATCCACGCCTACCGGTGCCGATTCTGGCGCCACACTCTCAGGCTCGGTCTCATTTACTTCATCTGCAAGAGCAACCGTCGCGGCATAGCCCGGTGCAGGGCGAGCAGCGGCGTGCTCTTCGCCTAGGACCGTCCTGTCTACAGACGATTCTGCCTCGTCCGCGACAACGACAGGGTCATCAACGTATTCACGGACGACCTCCGCGCTTTCGCTTACTTCCTCTACATTTTCCTGTGGGCCAGCCGATTCAGATGAATATAAGGGAGGCGCAGCGTCTGGCGCCGAAGTGCCGGCCTGAATACTACTGGAGGATGGTGCGTCGGCAGGTTGCTCTACTTGAGTGGCGGAACTTCGCGGTGGAACCGCCGCCGAAGCATATTCGGCTCCGGCCGCTTGCGCACCAGTTCCAGCCGGCGGCGTTGCGCCCAGTGCAGTAGGCAATCCCATAAAACGACTTGGTGCGCCTTTAGGTTGTTCCGGCGTTCCTCTTGTCGGGGCAGTCGGGCCGCGCTGGGGTGCATCCTGGTCGTCGATGAGGACAATCAGAAGACCAGGTGGGCTACTTTCACCGCCATGTGCGTACAATTCATCGGCGGCATCAGCGCAGTTATCGGCATTGGTAAATGCGACGATTCCACCCAACGTCCGGATCGGCATGTAGGAAAGCCAGCTACTTCCGCCCAGGAACATCACATCATCACGGGAGAGGTTTTGCCGAAATATTTGCATCGGCACATCGCCATCCGTGTGCGCATCCTGATCCATCCTGAGTTCAGAGGGAAACATCTGAACTTGATCATCGACACGCACGAGCGCCATGGCAGAACCGCTGGCAACAACGACGAGACGACCGTTGAGCAATGCCGCGCACAGCACACCCGCCCGAAGCATGCTGTCCGGATAGCGGAGATTTATTTCGTGAAGCACCTGATGTGCTCGGCGCACCGCTTCGATCATGACATGCGACTGGCTTCCCTTGGCCGCGTAGTAGGTCCGCTGTA
>JBJYXA010000323.1:0-5078 GCA_046259705.1 Caldilineaceae bacterium | reverse complement strand
GACGATCGGCCTGCAGCGGCGATCTGCAATAACGCGGAGTCGTGTGACATCGTCGCCGCTCGCCCACTTCATCGGCACGCCCATGGCCCAGGAGTGCTTTGTTATCGGTCGCCCATTCCTCCAATTCGCTGAGTTCCATGGCGCCTCGGGCATCTCGCCTCCCGAGATCAATGCCGGAGGTAGCTCCAGTCCAAGCGCGGTTGAAGTATTAAGACTCCCTTAATCTCGCCATTCTAACCCCATAAAGTCTGCATCATGTGAGCGGATGTATGATCGCAGAATCGCATAATGCGAACGAGATGGTTTGGGATGGAGATTGTTCAAGGGGGTTTACGATGAGACGAGTTTCGATACTTGTTCTGGCAGTGCTCATGATTTCGGCGTGTGCCCCAGTGGTTGCGCAGCCTGCGGCCACCACCGGACAGAAAGCGGCGCCGGCCGGCAACTCGGTTGCTGTATCGAGCGCACAGCCGGCAACCTACACGGTCCTTGTTGGTTCCGAAGATACGTCGCAGGGCGTCGATGCCGAGGCCTATTTCCCGGCCACACTCCATATTCACGTTGGCGACACCGTCGACTGGAAGTCGAACAGCAAAGAAATCCATACAATTACGTTCTTGGGCGGTACAACCCCGGTACCCCAGTTGCTGATCCCGGTGCCCAATGGCCCGCAAGGAGCCATGATGCCCAATCCGGAGGTCGCGTTTCCAACAGCGCCTGATAGCGGGCGTTATGACGGCACCGGGTTTCTGAATTCGGGGATCGTGAGTACCGGCGAAGGTTTTCCTAGTGACTTTCAAGTCACATTCACCGAGCCAGGCACCTATGAGTACCAGTGTATCGTGCATGAAGAAGAGCTGATGAAGGGTACCATCGTCGTGGAAGACGCAGGCGCCACAGTTCAGTCGCCTCAGGACGCTGAGGCTGCGGGCAGGCAGGAAATGGCCGATCTGATGGCCAAAGCGCCTGAAATGATCGGCGCCGCACTGGCCGAAGTCGCGCCGGACACAACCAACGCCGACGGATCGGTGACGCATCACGTGCTCGTGGGCTATTCCAGCGGTCAGATCGACCTGATGTCCTTCTTCCCCAAAGACATCGAAGTACGCCCCGGCGACACCGTGGTCTGGGATTTCGCCAGCCAGAACGTGGCGCCTCATACGATCACTTTCCTGAACGGTGCGGAGGATCCGCAGTCGTTCCTGTTGACTCCCGCGACTGACGGGGGACAGCCGACGCTGATGATCAATCCTGATGTAGCGATGCCTCAGAACGCGGACCAACCACTGACAGACCAGGGAATCTACAGTTCGGGCTTGATCGATCCCGCCGCCCCTGGGCCGCATAGCTTCTCGCTCAAGATCGGTGATGTCACGGGTGAACTACCGTACGTCTGTCTGCTGCACGACGAGAGCGGCATGCGCGGCACGTTGACAGTACCCGCGGCCAACTAGGTAACTCTTCGACCGCTTGGGTTCAAATTCAATACGAATGATGACGGGAGGGCCCTGCGGCCCTCCCGTCTCATAGATCGACGCGGTACGAGATGATGCGCCTTACGGAGGAGCCTTTGACGTTACTGAAGTCGAAGACGTCGCAGAATCTGGCTGCGCGACCCGCGTACGTGAGGCTGCCGTCGACGGCCCCGGCGCGGCCATGGGTCACGACATGGTCGATGGTCAGCGCCGCTGCATCGAAATCACGACGGTCCATCTTCGCATCGTTCTTCTCCTTACTACACTTCGACAAACAAGTACGCGCCCTCGAGTTGGCTCGAGGGCGCGTATGCATCTTCGGCTTAGAGAAAGATGTGAGCTAGGATGCGAAGCTAGGTGATTGCTTGCTCACGGGGCGTGGTCATACAGGGGTTTGCTGGTGCAGCGCGAGCTTCCACGTGTCGCCGTCGCGCACATACGTGCTGCTGATCAAGGCCTCGTAGGGCTCAGTATCCGCACGCTGCGCCGCGACCCAATAGACGACCACACCGGCCTCCGCCAGCAAGGAAATCACTTGCATTTCCTGGAATTGGAACGATTGCCAAGGTTGCGCGGCAAAGGATGCCAGAATCTCGTCCTTGCCTTGCAACCGTATGCCGCCTGGAAAAAGCATCACGGCGTCTTCGCGCAGGACGGATTCGTAGAAATCCCTCGCTGCATCGCCTTCCTCGGTGAGCGCCTGCCACCCCTGTACCTCGAGTTCGATCAATTCGTGCATGGATTCACCCGCTTCCGGTACACACCGCGGTTCGTCCCGGTCAAGCGCTTTGCGCCATCTCAGCCAACTTGCTGACGGTGTTCCAGTTGCGCGCCGTCACCGCAACGCCGAGTGACTTTTCTATGTTCGCAGCAAGTTTGGAGCGCCCGATCCCTTGCGGCGCGTACAGATAGAAGACGCCATCGCCGAGCGCAAACTCTTCCGAGTCAGTTCGCAGCGAGGTCATACGTTCAAAATCTGGCTCGGCGGGTTGTGATTCCAGGAAGTAGAAATGCAGCGCTTTGCCTGTGTCGGTGGGATAGGGGTTATGTGTGATCGCCTCTTGGAACCCCGGCGCGTCTATCAGCATCACACTCGGCTCGAAGCCCTTCTGGCTCAAAATCTCTTGGCCTATCTCTTGGGCATCCTTTTCATCGAGCGCGTTATGGCTGCGAAACACGACATTGCCGCTTTGAATATAGGTCTGGACATCCTGGTAGCCCATGGACTCCAGTGTCGAGACCAGTTCCTTCATGGGCAATACGTGCTTGCCCCCCACATTAATTCCGCGTAACAAGGCGATATACGTATACATCTCTACTCCTTTTTTGCGCTGTAGTTTCAACGCGAACTGCGCATGGCCTTCACATGCTCGAGACTGTTATCATTCAGTAGCCGCGCATACGCCTCGGATCCGAGTGCGTAGAGGGCAACTTTCGACTCGGCGTCGAAGTGAATGCCCCAACCGTACGTCTTGGCAAGGGGCGAGGTGCGTAGACAAGCCTGCCCTTTGGAAAAGAACTCGGCGCGCGCCGCTTCCCACTCCGCCCGTGCAATGCCGTTGCGCATGGCGTAGACCGCGAAAATCACGTCGTCAGAGGTGTACTCGTACGGATGCTCGTGGATCATCTCGTACTGCATCTGCGCCACGGTCTTGTTCGCCCGTTCGGGCGGGGTGACGCCGGCCGTGGCCCTCGTATCCTCAGCCACCTCGATGAACGCGTCCGTGTAGTTGGTCGTATGCATAGTTGCTCTTTCCTCGTCTCCGGCGACAGATAGGTAACAACCTAGTCGATGTCGCCGCCGTGTGCAAGCAGTGCGCAAATAGCCGTTTTGTGCTGCGTGTCGTGGCGGCTGCCTCGTCTGTACCGTCCACAATCCATGCGCAACACAAAATTATTCCGTCCCTCACCTAATCAGCAAAGGAAGCTGCATGTTGTATTCGAGCACGATGCGGTAAAGCCCGCCGTCACGCAGGTCGGTCACGTAGAGTTCGCCCGCTTCATCTTCGCCAAACGAGCTGACGAGCAGGCCGGAGCTGACCGCCAGCGCACTCTGCCATATCCCGCCCGCGGCTTGCGTCGCGACCCAGATGGCGCCGGAACAGTAATCGCCGTAGAAGTAGACGCCGTCCAGCGCCGCATGGTCGGTTCCGCGATAGACATAGCCGCCCGAGATGGAACACTGCCCGTTCACGTGACCGTATTCCAGGATAGGCTGCACCAAGCCGGTGGTGTCACAACCGCTGGTGACGCAATGGGTACCCTCCATGATGGGCCAGCCGTAGTTGAGCCCGCCAGGGGAGCCCGCCGCGGTCAAATTGACCTCCTCCCACGCGCCCTGGCCCACGTCCGCGATCCAGAGGTCGCCGGACTCGCGGTCGAAGCTGAAACGCCATGGGTTGCGCAGCCCCATGGCCCAGATCTCGTCCAATACGTCTTTGCCGTTTAGGTCGACGTTGACCCACGGATTGTCGGGCGGGATGACGTACGGCACGGACGGGTTGGACGTCACGTCGATGCGCAGCATCTTGCCCAGCAGCGACTGCGGGTCCTGCGCGGTGTGGAATGCGTCGTACGATCCACCGCCGTCGCCCGTGCCGATGTAGAGGTAGCCGTCGGGGCCAAAGGCCAGCATGCCGCCGTTGTGGTTGGACGCCGGCTGGGTGATGTACAGGACCGTGAACTCGCTATCGGGATCGGCGATGTTGGCCGATCCCGCGTCTGCAGCATTGGACGAATTGCCGGCAACCGAAAAGCGAGCCACGTTCGTGTTCCCGTCCGCGTCCGTGTAGTTGACGAAGAAGTAGCCGGTCTGGGCAAAGTCCGGCGGAAAGGCCAACCCGAGCAAACCTCGTTCGCCGGAAGCGGAGTTCACGCGGTCGCTGATATCGAGGAACGGTTGCGGCAGGAGGGCGCCGTCCTGCAGGATGCGGATGGTCCCCGCCTTTTCCACTACGAAAAGCCTGCCGCTGCCGTCGCCCGCGTGGCCGGCAAACACGGGCTGCTGCAGCTGCGAGGCGACGGGGACTAGGTTGACCTGTAGATTGGGGCTCGGCAGCGTCGCCGTCGCCGCGGCCGCATGCACAGGCCGGGCTCCCGACTCAATGCTGCCCGAGAGAAAGGTGAGCACCAGTATCGCGCCGAGAATAACAAAGTAATGGGGGCGTTTTTTGCTCATGCGTAGGCTCTCTTCCATGGAAATTGTGGGGCTACTAGCGTTGGCCGATTCTGTTGCGTTGTGCGGCAGGTCCGTTGCGGCACTTGACGGTAATAGCGCGCCGATCTGGTGGCAAATCCACACTATGAGCTTGGCTGCGGCCGCGGTCTAGGTCTGTATCTATGACTACGATCTGAGTCTACGCCAGTCGCGGTCACTGTGGTAGCGCACGATTGGAGCATGGTTTTCGTCTGGGTGCAGAATTGGCGTCACGTCTCGGTTCGTACACCATTTTGGTCCAGCCAATCCCTCCATCCCGAATGCGGAAAGGTTCAGCCTGCGGCGTCATCCTGACCGTTCCGCAGGCACACAACCGTGCCGGGTCGCGCTTCGTAGGTCAGGGCTCCGGCCTGACGTCGGTCGCAGGCGGTGCGGGAACGGCAGGG
>JBJYXA010000322.1:0-7659 GCA_046259705.1 Caldilineaceae bacterium | reverse complement strand
CGCGGCAGTGCAGTCTCGTCGAAAAGACGACGTTGCGCCGCGCTGAACTCGTCAAGCCGCTCGCGAATATTCGCCATGATCCGGCTGACGCGTACGCCCTCATTTGCGATCCACGAGACTTGGTCCACGGTGTCGCTCCCGCCATCCCACGGGTCTCCCGACCGCAGCAGGATGCGTTTCTGATCATCACGCTCGGGCACGCCGGCGTGATGGAGGCCTACAAGTTCCCACTGATCGTTGAGCACCGGCGAACCCGAGGAGCCCTGACGAGTATCCGACACGTAGTGGATGAATTCTTCCAGGAGGTCGACGATCTGGTTCTCGCGCAACGCGAGTTGCTGTGGTTGACCGCCTGGGTGCTGTATGACATTGACGCGCTCACCTACGAGCACCTTGCCGGTCTGCTCGATCAGGGGATTCCAGCTTCGTGAGCGTACTGTCACACCGTCCGGATTGGTCGGCTCCACTGCTACCAGTGTGAAATCTAGGTTCTTGCTTGTAAGGAAAAACACTTCAGGCTGAAACGCGAAGGAAATCGCCGTAGAGTCAATGCCGTCGGGTTTGGTATAGAAATTGAACTGTACGCTGCTATTGGCCGCCTCTCCGGGCGAACCCAATACATGGTTGTTCGTCAGCAGGAGTTGAGGCGACACCATGAAGCCGGTTCCATAGCCCTGCAAAATGCCGAAGGGGCTGCGGATGACGATGCGGCCCACGGAGCGAGCCACTTGGGCTCCCTGCAGAATGAACGAAGTGCCGATGAGGTTGTTCGTCCCAATAATGCGTTCGAACACATCCAGCATTGGCGGGACATCGAACATGGGCGGTCCATCCTCCCCACGCGCCGACTCCGTGATCTCTGCGACCGCTTCACCAGCCATCTGCTCGAAGCCTAACCGCGCCACGCGTTCCAGCACACGTTCGGGCGAGTCGACCATGGTCCAGTCGCCGCCGCGACCCAAGGACTTCAGATGCTGTTGGCGAACATCTCTTTCGCCTTCGTGGTTACGATATCGCTCCTCCGCGGCGCTCATTTGCGCCATAATTTGCTCGATCATGACTTCTATCCCCAAGGTCCGTGTTCAAGGTTTCAGCTCATCGTTAAGAATATTCGCCACGAAAGCGTCGTACTGAGCCTTGACCTTCTTGTATTCCTCGGAATCTTCACCCTTGTCCTCCAAGGTTTGCGCAACGCTATCCGCTAAGCGATCCGCTCGTTTGCGGAAGCCTAAGTCGTTGTAGAGCTTCAGCGAGTTGATCAGGATGTCCAAGGACTGTTCTTGGTTTTCGCCAACGTGGAAGAATTGGCCGAGCAATGCAGCGCTCGCTGCGGTAGGCAGGAAATCCGCATATTGGTCGTTCTTGCGACCGTCAAGGCTGATCACGACATAGGGATGAGGCCCGTCGTAGGGCTGTCTGGTCTCCTTGTCGACAAGTTGCCCCTGAGTCGCGTCGAACTCGCAGCCTGAAGCGGCAATGTCAAAATTGTCCTGAGCCAGCAGGTGGAAACCTTCCTGGGGCGCATTGTCGCCCGGGCGCAGGTAGCCCAAGGGCTCGGTGACTGTGAAGGCCGGGCGCCCATCGACTAATTTCTCACCCAGTCGACCGATCAATCCGACAATTGTGCCCGCCGCCACCATATATGCGCTGTACGGCGCGAAAACCGGAATGCCTGCCGCGCTCTTGAATGCACTGGCAATGCCATCCACGAGTGGTTTTGGAAACTCGTCGAATGTCAACTCAAAGGTGATGAGTGAACTCGTCTCGGTCAAGGCGGGTGAATAGAACACGAGGGGCGTCCCCTCCTCTGTTGCGGCGGGGTTGCGCATGTTTGTGTGAGACTTAGACTTCGCGCGCAGGAAATTGACGGCCCTGGGCGCCGCATCGAACGTCGCGATGGACTTCACTGCAGAAGAAACTAACATGCCATCGTTGAAACCGAGAACGGACCGTGGAAAGTTACCCGTATACACGTGCCTAATCTCGACCGTCAACGGTCGTCCGAGGCCAATGGGCTCGAACGGCACGGGCTCACCCGCGAACTCGAATGCAGTTTCTGTCGTGGAAGCCGTCGTCTCGAAACTCTGCAGTTGTCCGCTGAACCCCATCTCCATGGCCGACTGGTTATCGACCAGTTGGTTACCATACGCCCTGTAAATCGCCATCTTCCCCCCATATGGATGTGGACGTGCTATACCGGAATGCCTAGCTCTGCCAACACGTCGTCGTTGTTGCCCGCAAAGTGGGCGCGTAGGTCGGCAATGATCCTATCGACGCGAATCCCCTGGTTATCAAGCCACTTACCGCTGGCGTCCTTCTCCCCGCCGGCGTGGTGCAGCGCAACCAGTTGCCATAGATTATCGAATACAGGGGAGCCGGATGAGCCGGGTTCGGTGTCTGCCGTATAGCGTACCGTGTTTTCGAACAGTTTGTGGATCTCATTGTCCTGCAGCGCTACTTCTTTTCGTCGACCACTGGGGTGCTGGATGACGTTAAAGTGCTGCTTCTCGCGGTAGATGGGGCTTTGGTTCAACGGGATGAAGCCCCAGTGGTCACCGGGCAATACCTCACCGCTCCCATCGGCCGCCTGATTCGGTTGTAGCCGTATGACTGAATAGTCAAGCGCGGGGTTGGTCCAGAATACGCCATCCAACTCAGGCAAAAACGACTCGGACACCAATTCGATGCCATCGGGACCTAGCTGGTAGTTGAACTGGATGCGGATCTTGCTCGCAAATGCGATGTCGTTGATCACGTGATTGTTAGTCATAAAAAGCGAAGGCGAGATCAGAAATCCTGTCGCCCAGCCGGCGCCTGCGGGCAGACCCGCATGGGGTTTCGTCAGCACAACGCGTGCTACTGAGCGCTGGACCTGCGCGCCCTGTTCAAGGAAGGAAGCCGGAAGAAAATCCGCCTCGTCGATAATGCGCTCAAATACGCCTAATGGGTCACCGCCTACCGGCGGTATCGGCACTTCTGCTCCCGTAGGATACTCGAACTCCGAGGTTTTCATCGCGACGGGTTTCGCTTCCGTGGAAGCGAGAAAGTCGGCCAGCGGCTCGGCTTCGCCTTCCATCACTTGGGGCGCTTCACCTGCTTCATCCGGTAGCGAACTCGCGACTTCCTGCAAGCTCTCGGACGGTTCCGTCATGGGCTTTTCTTGCGTCATCTTTCGTGCGTCTCCTTCCAGAATGTACTTAGCTCTCTCACTCCGAACATAGATTCGCAGAATTCACGGTCCTGAATGAGCTTTCTCGTATGACCATCAACGGGAAATGGAACGGAATCTTGTCAATCTATCTTCAAATCGGCCTGGTATGCTTCCAGTGCGGCCGCGTCGTGCGTAGCCGCCACGGCTGCCTGTCCCGGCCATGTCTCAGCGTTTGCCCGTATACCGGCATTTGACAAGATCTCTTGTAGCTCACTGACCTTCGTATTCGCCAATTGGTCATAGGTGGTGATACCGGCTGCTTCCAACGTACTGGCTATCTTGGGGCCTATGCCGTCGATGACGGTGAGGTCGTCGGGTTTAGCCTGCGCACCCGGCTGATCCGGTGACGCCATGGGCTCGGTTGCCGCCCCGGCCACGGGTGGTCCCGCATCCAGCGTAGGCAGACGCGTTGCCCCGACCGAGTCGCGCGAGTCATCAGCAGGCAGGGGTGGAGCTACGGCATATCCCGTAGGCGCGCTGGCCCATGCGCTCAGAAGCGGCGCCGGGCCGGCATCTTCCGCTACCGACGGTCCATCAGCAGAGGTATCGCGAGCCTGCTGCACGATTTCGGCTCTGGAACCGTCTACCTGCGGGAACGTGATTGTCACAGAGGCGGGCGTAACCGGCGCGCCCGCCTCATCGCCTTCGATCTCAATGATGATTCGCATGCGCGTACCTCCTTTTTGGCAAGAAATCTCTCGGCGTGTTGGCAGGTTCTCGGGAGAGTGAACCATCCCCGGGAAACATTCATTTCAGCCAGCGCTAGTATCGGCTGAGAATGCTATAGCGCCCCTCGAACTCCACCGGAGATCCGGTGAAGTTCTGCACCGAAATCCAGTAGGTAACGTATTCCGCGTCCGCTCGTTCGACGCGTACATCCCAGGACAATTGTGCGGTTCCGCCGCCGGACGTAAGTGGCACAATTGTCCAAACGACGGTCCATGTGGCGGGCCAACTATGCGTGCGCCACTCGCGCGTCTGGTTGCCTTCCAAGCGCCCGGACCACTGGACGCCGCAAATCGGTTGTGTCATCCAGCCGTCGACGGGGATCTCCCAGACGCCGCGGCTGCGCGTGGCCGCGCGCAGCACGCGCGCGTGCGGATGGAATAGGAGATCGCCGACGAACATATTGGGGAGCCCATTCGTGAAGTCGACCCAAGTTGCGCCGCGATCCCTCGTTTCGAAAACGCCCAAGTCCGCTGCCACCCATGCCCGGTTGGCATCCAACGGATCGATTTCCACCGCATTAATGGGTAAGCTGGGTAGCCCCGCAGACCGGTCCATCCAGGTTGCGCCGCCGTCCTCCGACACGAATACCCGGCCGCCGCCGACGGTACGATATGTTGCCCAGATGTATGCGTGGCTATTTGGATCTACGTAAAGATCACTGACTACCGCGTTGGCGCGCGGCGTCGTAAGCGTAGTCATCGGCGACCAAGTCGACCCGTCCCACTGTGTGTGATAAATGCGTCCGTTGAGCGCGCCCACATAGACGTTGTCGATGTCCGGAATCCACATAGCGCTCGCCCGTGCGCTGGTCGGGAACGCAAGCCGTGTCCACGCCGACGCGTTGTTCCGAGACACGTACAGCGCATCGCCGCCCATGGCGACCGTGTCTCCGCCGGTTGCGCTACATTCGAAGGGCGGATAAAAGAGACTGCCTTCGCTGTTCGGAGCCGGCGGAAACACCCGACTCCACGAACCAAATTCGCCTCGCTGCGTGGAGCGTTCGGGCGTCATGCGGTAAAAACTGTGAAAGACCGTCTCGGGGTTGGTGCGGTTGACGCCACAGTCGCCTCCGTCGCCGTCAGCCGCATGGTGCCAAGTTTGCGATCCCGTCCAACGCGCCGTGCCGTTGTCCTGGGTGCCCCCGATCAGCCAGCGCGACGACCCGAAGTCTTGTGCGATATACTCGAACTCAGTGATGACCAGTCCGTTGTTGCAGTGTTCGAAATGGACACCCCGGTCCGTGCTGCGAAAAAGTCCGCCATCATTGCCGATATAGACCGTGTCCGGCTGACCCGGTTCAAACGCGATACTATGTTGGTCCGGGTGAATGGAATCCCCGAAAAATCCCTTCTTAGACAGATTTGTCCAACTCCACGAAGAACCGGAGAGATCGCCTCGATGCGCCTCGATGGCGCCGCAGTACACCTGTGTTTCGCGATCCGGTGCAACGGCAAGGAACCAGTCATACCAGGCTTGACCAATGTCGGCGCCGGGCGGTGGAGAGACCGCTGCCCATGAACCACCGGAACGCCGCCAGAGCAACGCTGTCGAACCCGAGGCTCCCCAGGCATAGGCAACATCCGCGTTGGAGGGCGCAATGCGCACCGCCAAACGCGTGAAACTGGCAGGGGCGCCAGGCAGATCGACGGCATCCCATGTAGCGCCGCCGTCCATCGACTGCCAAATCCCGTCACGGCTCGAAGCCAAAATTTCTGCTGAAGCGCCGTTGGCCGGCATGGTGACGGACCACGAAATCACGCTGCGCCGTCGCGACCAGTTGACGCCGCCATCCGTCGACATGAAGACACCGCCAGTCGTGGCAGCGAGCAGATGCTGACCATCGGCGGGATCGACGAGAAAATCGAAAAATCCCTGTCCCACGAATGGATCTGTACATAGCACAGACCAGCTCGTTCCCCCGTCGTTTGATCGTAGCACGCCCGCGCCCAGAAATGACCACCAGTCTCCTTCACCTGTGCCACAGTAGACGGTCGAGGGAACACTGGGATCGAAGGCCAGTGCGCCTACGGCAAGAGTGGGTGCATGGTCGGTGCGCGGCGCCCAGCTCGCACCACGATCGAAGCTTTCCCATACGCCGCCGTTTGCTGCGCCTGCCAAGACGTGTCCAGGATTGCTGGGGTCAACCGCAATCGCCGAGACTCGGCCGGACACGTTTACGCGATTGCGGCCATACGTCTGGCCGTTGGGAATGGTCCATGGCCCTAGCGATCGCCATTGCGGCGCCGTTGCGGTGGTTGCCGTCAGGTGCGTTGCCACCTCCATGTAGGCGTCACCGACGGCGGCGCTCTCCGCCGCCGCATCCTCTACTGTCATGCTCTCCTGCGCGCCCTGGTCGTGGCCAGGCGAGCCCGGAGGCGCTGCGGAAACCAAGTTAGTCTGCGATTCGAAGTTCTCCAGGTCATCTTCGTTCACGGCGACATGAACGGCCGCCTCCGCCATGGCGGAGTATCCTGCGCTATCCAGTACCTGAAGCAGCCGTTGCAGCGCCTTTCCGCCCGGCGGACGCCGAGGCGCCTCGTCCGTTGAGGATTCCTGCAACGATTCCAGTTCCACGTCATATTCGCTATCCGTAGGTCCGCGCATACTTCCTCCAGTTCACTCCAGCGCCGAGATCACGGTCTTCTACTGTGAAAATTCTGGTTATCCGAGCGCCACGGCGCATCCGGCCCAGGACCCAAACCATCACGCCTATTTGTCTTCCGACTATTCGTCACGCTGCTTGTCATCATCAACGCCGTCCTGTCCAACTTCCTCTTGGCATTCATGATCCGAGTCGGTAGTTGTGCCGGCCATGCCTTCGGATTCGGGACAGGTCTGGGAATGAGAGGACTTGGCGTCGTCTGCCTGTTCAGGCAACGGACTGGTCTCAATACCCTCTGGAAAACGCTGTTCGATGAACTCGCGTAGGCGTTCTGCCGGGTGATCATCCGCCGCGTCCAGTAGGTCGAAGTCGTCTCCACCTGAAACTTGCTCTTCAGGTGCAGCACCCGCAGGCTTTGCGGCTGCACTGTTTTTGTCCGCATTCTGCGTGTCCGCGCTTTGCGTCTCCGCCGTTCTGTCAGTCGTGTTTGGCGCAGGCTTCCTATCTGCAATGTCGCCCTGTGCAACCTCACCTTGTGAGACTTCCTTATCTGCGGCCCGCGCATCTTCCTCCGGCAGCGGACTATACGCTACGCCCTCAGGAAAACGTTGCTCGATGAACTCGCGATATCGTTCGGCAGGGAGGTCTTCGGCAGCCTCATCCTTCTCGTCGTCCGGTGTCTCTTTCACATGTTATCCTTTCTCATGTGGCGCCGATTCGTGTCAGGCTCATGGACCTTCTCGACATCGTGACGAGCAAAGTGCCAAAGCGGACCTTGGTGGCCGATCTCCAGAAAAAGCTAGTCAAGAACGCCAAGAGTCACCCGGTCGGGCGGAGTCCGGTTAGCTGGGAGCAGTGAGACAGCGGTGTGGAGAGTGACGAAAGAGCGATGTGGCCAGATCGGCGAACAATAGCACCGGCACGAGTTGCCAGTCTTGCCAGCAGGCGCCGTCTTGCAAACGCTCCGCCACCATTAACGTGATCTCGTTTTTGTGCCCTGTTCGATTCAGCGAGCCGCTACGCCGGTCTGTACTCGCATAAGCGATAATGCTTGCGGCTGCAACAATAGAGTTTACTCCAGCCTATCCGAAGCATCAAGCAGAAAAAATCTCTCTGC
>JBJYXA010000321.1:0-2278 GCA_046259705.1 Caldilineaceae bacterium | reverse complement strand
TCTTGTCCACCGTCCCGGCGGGCCAGAGAGGCGGAGGCCCTGGCAGCTCACCTGGGAACGGAGGCGGCTCTGGAACTGGCGGCGGAAAAGGGGGCCAATGTGACTACTCTGAGGCCGACGGCAATGATGGGATCGGTGGCGCGGGCGGCTATGTACCGGGCTTTGGGACGGCGTACTGGGGAGGGAGCGACCCGCTAGTGGATGTGGATGCAAACGTCGGTCAGGGCGGAGGAGACTGCGATGCAAGCGGCGGCGGCGGCTACGGTGGTGGTGGCGCCGGTAATGGCGGCGGTGGTGGTGGCAGCTTCGCGGCCCAGTCGACCCTCAACAACATCGACTCTTCGCAGTGGAGCAGATCGGAGGGTGGTGGGTGGATCTACATTCTGTTCAAACCCCAATCCTAACCTCGAATATCAACACGGGAACGTTGAGGGAGACGGTACCATGCGACACCTGATGGGCCTCTCGGCCGCGCTGCTGAGTTGTTCGATGCTCGCGACCACAGCGTTCGCAAGCGCGCTTTCGGACGAAGGCTTGTGTAGGGAGCTCGAGGATCGCCTGGAACGCTGCGATGGCGGGGCAAGATTGAGCGCCGGCTCCCAGGCGTCCTGCGATCGGGCGGAAGAGGCTCATCGCGTCCTCTGCGGCGCGCTCGAGACCATCGTCGCCACCGAATCCGCAGACAGCGGGGCGCTCGATCTCTTGCGCCAGGACTACGAGATCGTTCCGATCGAAGACGCGGTCGTTCCCTACCTCCATCTCGTGATCGGGCCCGACGACCTGGCCGATCCGGACGTTGCCGATCTCGTCCGACAGACGTATCGCGCGGGCAAGACCGTCGCCATGACCTTCGCCACCGCGGACGAGGTTCGCCGCTTCCACCGTCTCGTCTACCCAGGCCAGGCGGCGGACTGCGTGTCCGCCGAGGAGTCGTCGGGCTTGATGGAGCTCTATGGGTTGCAGGAGTCGCTCAACCCTCCCCGGACGGCCAGCTATTGCCTGCGGAGCTTGAATAAGCGCGATCCGGCGTCGGATCAGCGGTGGCTGCGCGAGCGGTTCGCAACCACGGTTCCGGACCCATCGACCACGACACCAGTGGGGGATGCCAGCTCGATCTTTCTGACGGCCATTGCCTCCTCCCAGTCCTGCCAGTACACCGACAGCAAGCAAAGCGCCGCAAGCCCTGGAACGATTAAACTTACCATATTTTCGATGCGCAGTCTGGATTTGCCGCCGGCCGCAAATGCCGTGAAGCAGGATTTCTATCTCGTCACCCTCGACTTCACGGCTACACCACGTGCTGCCGGTCTTCCAACCTACGTTGTCAATGTCTTCAGCCCGCAGGAAATTAATGGCTCTAGCAAGGAATATATTATTTCAGACAACGGCAATCTTGCAACAGTTGACTTTGCCACGCCCTTAACATCGCAGTCTTATACAAACATGCTCATTAATGATCAAGAGACAACAACAACAGGCACGATCGGTTACAATGGCAGTTCCGTAACTGGTCAGGTAAGTACGACGACAACCACCAAAAACGAACAGACGATCACCGTACCTGAGGTCGTGATTAGCAACATCTTGGATACGGCCACCCTCGAACCGGGTTGGACATTTACCCCCCAAAGTGCGAATACGAACTCATCCTATGACACTCGGATGCAGTGGGTTTGGCAGATGAAGCAGGGAGCGTATCCGCTCGGCGGTGAGGGTTCAAGTCAGCTCAGCTTTTTTGTTGAGGGCGAAGTCAATTTCACGACAGAAAGTGCCAGGTTTTCCGTGACCTGCAACGTAACGGTTCCCTACCCAGTATGGGATGTCGAAGCCCCTGTGGTCAACGCACTCAGCCCGAATCCGGCAACCACTGGCGCACAAGTTACTATACAAGGGAGTGACCTGTATCCAAATATTGTTACCAATGTGCTGATCAACGGATCAGCAATTCCGGCTTCCAACATAAATGGTGGTACAGCTACAGACCTATCAATTACCGTACCGGCAGGATATTCGAGCGGGCCTGTACAGGTCAATACGACGGCCGGCAATTCGACAAACAACCCGACGCTTACGATTGACCCTAATTAAGAGCCGATCGAGGCGTGGCCGGGCTCGCACGAAAGGTGCGGATGGAGGGCGTTCGGGGTGCCATCGTCGCGCTCGCATGCGCCTTCGCCACGGGCGCAGCCGCCGGGGATTTGCGGTTCGTCATGGTGATGCACGGCCAACCCCCGGTGCCGTTCTGGCAGGTCGTGCGCAACGGGGCTGACGCTGCGGC
>JBJYXA010000320.1:0-5364 GCA_046259705.1 Caldilineaceae bacterium | reverse complement strand
TGGATCAGGCGATCCGGTTCCTGGGACAGCGCGACCCGGAGAACCCGTTCTTCCTGTGGATCGTGTTTGAATCACCGCACAGTCCATTCGATCCGCCGCAGCCTTTCGATCGTATGTACGACAATTTCACGATTCCCGAGCCCCTGCACGGCGACTGGCAGGACACGGCGGACGACCCGGCCTATTTCCGCGCCAAACGCATCGTGGGCAAGTGGGGCCAGCTCAGCGACGAGCTGATTGCGGAAAGCCGGCGTCGCTATTATGGCCTTATTTCGCACATCGATTACGAACTGGGACGTTTCCTAGGCGAACTGCGCACCAAAGGACTCTACGATGACACGGCCATCATCTTCAACTCGGACCATGGCGAGCATCTGGGCGACCACGGCCTATTCGGCAAGACCACGTTTCTGAGTGGGTCGGGCGACGTGCCCTTCATTGTGCGCTTGCCAGCCGGTCGTGAAATGGCCGAACCGACGCTCGATTTCGACGAGCCGATCCTGACCGCCGACCTCTTCCCGACCGTGATGGATCTGGCCGGGCTGGAGCCAGAAGGTGAAATCGACGGCATCTCGTTGCTGCCTGCCATCGCATCGGGACACATGGCGGAGCGCATTGTCTGCGGCGAATGTAGCCACGACGACGATACGACGGTGTTCGCCACGGACGGTCAGTACAAATATATCTACTACTACCGGGGCGGCGTGGAACAGCTCTTCGACATCGCCAAGGATCGCGAGAACCTGCACAACCTGGCGCATCTGCCGCAGTACGACGAGAAAATGGCGCGACTGAAAGCGCGTCTGCTCGAATACCTGAGCGGCTTCAGTCGGCCCATCGTGGCAGATGGTGAATTCGCCAGCGGGGATCCGACGCTGGATGAGAAGGCTTTGCACGCGCGCAATCCCTGGGCGTGGCGCGGCCCCATGCGTTGGGGACAGGGCTACGGGGGAGGTTGGTAGCCGTGAAGATCACCGACCTGGAAGCCTACAGCGTAGCCATCCCGTTCAAAGCGCCTATCTTCAGCGCGTACGGCGTCAGTTACCCGGCGCGCATCCGCACCTTCATCCGGCTGCATACGGACGCGGGTATTATCGGCGTAGGTGAGACGGGTGTGTCGGCCACGCATCATGTTGCCCACGGCGCGCAGCTTCGGCTTTTCCACGAACGGATCAAGACACAGGTGCTGGGCGAAGATCCTTTCGATTATCTCCTGTTGTTGCAGAAGCTGCGCTACATCCCGGAGGCCATCGCCATCGAGCTGGCCTGCTGGGACATCATGGGCAAAGCAGCGGAGCTGCCCGTGTACCGGCTGCTGGGCGGACGCGGCCACTGTGCCGAATTGCCGCTGGCCGGCTACTTTTTCTTCCGCGGCGCCAACCGCGACGGCGAACTAGAGGTCAATCTGGACAACTGCGTCGACCACGCACGCTGGCTGGTCGACACGTATGGCTTCCGCACGTTGAAGATGAAGTTAGGTGTATTCGAACCGGAGCAGGAAGTCGACGCGGTCGCGCGCGTGCGAGCCGAATTGGGGCCAAACATCAAGCTGCGCGTCGACCCAAACGGCTGCTGGTCACTGCCGACGGCAAAGCGCATGCTCAAGCGCTTGGAACCCCTGGACCTGGAATACATAGAAGAGCCCATCAAATACGTGCCGGCGCGCGTGCCGAACACGACGCAGGCGGGCGTGCCCAGCCTGGACACACCCGGGCTGGCCGAGCTTCGACGTTCCACGCAGACGCCCATCGCAGCCGACGGCTGCTACCGCATCGATCTGCTGTGGCAAATAGCGCGCGAGCAGGCGGCCGACCTGGTGCTGGGCGACATTCAGGGTTCCTTCGGCATCCGGGGATTGCACGACTTCTACACGGTGGCCGAGGTACTCGGCCTGGCCGCGGCCATGCACAGTGGCACCGAGCTGGGTGTGCAACAGGCGGCGAAACTGCACGTCGCCGCCGCGCATCCGGAGATGCGCGTGGCGGGCGATGGCATTTACCACGAATACGTGGACGACGTGCTGGTTGGCGGCAAGCTGAGCTATTGCGACGGCAAGATGGCGGTTCCGCAGGAGCCCGGTCTGGGCGTCGAGCTGGACGATGCAAAGCTTGCCGAATACGAGTTGAGCGAGGAACGGCATGGAGAGTACGACGCCTACTGGCAGGAGATACGCGAACGGTACGCTATCCCGCCCGCAGGCCAGGATGTACTCGTGCGTCATTTCTAGGAAACATGGTCAGCGAGCGCCTGCAGGACAGCTTGGCGCCAACAATCCCGAGGAGGGAGTATCCATGAAGGAGCTGCAGACAGACATCCTGATCGTAGGCGGAGGGACCGGGGGTGTGGGCGCGGCGCTGGCCGCGCTCGCCTTAGGCAAGAAAGTAGTCATGACGGAAGAGACCGATTGGATCGGCGGCCAGCTTACGGCGCAGGCGGTTCCTCCGGACGAACATCCCTGGGTAGAGACCACAGGATGCACGGCCAGCTATCGGCGTTTTCGGCAAGGGGTACGCCACTACTATTGGGACCATTATCCCATGACGGAGGCGGCGCGTCACGACATGCTGCTCAACCCCGGCCAGGGCAACGTGAGCCGTCTCTGCCATGAGCCGGGCGTCGCGCATGCCGTCCTGGAAGAGATGCTCGCCCCGTACCGGTCCAACGGCCAGCTCACGGTGCTGCTACTGCATAAGCCTGTGGAGGCTGAGAGCGACGGCGACAAGATCGCCTCGGTCACCGTGGAGGATGCGCTCAGCGGCGAGAGGACCGCAATCCAGGCGCCTTATGTGCTGGACGCCACCGAACTGGGCGATGTTCTGGAGCTTGCGGGCGTCGAGCATATATTCGGCGCGGAGAGCCAGTCGCAGACCGGCGAGCTGCACGCTGTGGAAGGTGACCCTCAACCGGGGGACCAGCAGGCGATTACGTGGTGCTTTGCCATAGATTACTTGCCCGGGGAGGACCATACGATCGAGAAGCCCAAGGACTACGATTTCTGGCGAGGATACCAGGCCGATTTCTGGCCGGGTCCCCAGCTAGGATGGAAAGACGTGGACCCAATCACGTTGGAGACGCGCGACCGCGGCATCTTCTTCGGTCCCAGCCGCGCCCGCAGCGTGGGGGATTTCTGGCACTACCGCCGTATCGTCTACAAGAAGCATTTCCAGGACGGCTTCTTCGCCAGCGACATCTGTCTGGTGAACTGGCCACAGATCGATTACTGGTTGGGCCCCCTGCTCGGCATCTCGCAAGGGGAGGCGGAGAAAAATCTGCTGGCGTGCAAGCAGCTTAGCCTGTCGTTGATGTACTGGATGCAGACCGAGGCGCCGCGCCACGACGGCGGGTACGGGTATCCCGGCTTGCGCCTGCGCAACGACATCGTCGATACGGCGGATGGTCTGGCCAAGTACGTGTACATTCGCGAGGCGCGACGCATCGAAGCCGAGTTCACGGTGCTGGAAGAGCACGTGGGTGTGGAACAGCGAGGAGAGCTGGTCGGCGCGGAACGCTTCGCGGACAGCGTGGGTACGGGTAGCTACCGCATCGACCTGCATCCCAGCACCGCACCGCGCACCTACGTGGATATCAGCAGCTACCCGTTCCAGATCCCGCTGGGCGCGCTAATCCCTGTGCGCGTGGAGAACCTGTTGCCCGCATGCAAGAACCTGGGCGTGACGCATATTACCAACGGTTGTTACCGGCTGCATCCGGTGGAATGGAACATCGGCGAAGCGGCCGGCGCGCTGGCCGCCTATTGTCTGGACAGGGGCTTGACGCCGAGGCAAGTCCGCAACACGGAAGGCCAGCTTGCGGATTTCCAAACTCTGCTGATGGACAAGCTGGGATTCGTGTTGGAATGGCCGGAGTATGCGAGGATCACGCCTCGTTAGCACGAGGTACGCCTCGTTAGCACGAGGTACGCCTCGTTAGCACGAGGTACGCCTCGTTAGCACGAGGTACTGAGACGCGGATCGACGCAGATTTGGCTGATAGGCATTAATTTGATACGTCGGCACGCGCGGTGTCGCTATGAATTGCGTCCCGGTACGGATGAGTAATTCACTCGAACAAAGTCTTGTCCGCAATGCCGATCGGATAGGATGGGGATGTCCGCGTCAAATGCCGGTAATCAGTCCCCCGGCTTTAGTGCATGTGTGCCTGAGCAAAGATACTCCGGCCAGGACTCTTGACCATCGAACATCGCCGTGATCGAACCGTCCGCGCCACGAACTTAAACTGTGCCAGACGATCGGACTGATAGCTGAGATCGAGGAAGCCGACTGCCATTGGTATCGGTCCTTGTGCCTGCATTCTATGCCACTATTCATACTCATGTATCTCTGCCGGGTTTAAGGTGAGCGTGGAAATAACTGAGGCCCGCGAGTCTGCGAATGGGAATGGCGTTGACGTACTCGTTCCGCACGACTGCTCCCATTCTCTCTATAAATCTTCGTGTTCGTGAGAGCGCGTTGCTGCAAGAGCACGTCGCTCTGTAATCCGACAATAGCCCCAGATATGCGCGTCCATACTCCTGGAGTCGAGTCCAGTGACTAGGCTCAATTGGCGTCGCGAAGGAGGGCGGCGAGTGAGCATCTGCCGCAGTTCTGTCTCGGGCGCGGCCGGATCAGCGAGAAGCCGTCGCCATCAGACCGAGGTTCGGCGCATACGAGGCCGAGAGATCGAGCTCGAAAACGGAGAGCACTTAGAAAAAAACATGCTCCTTTGGGGAACGGGGTATCGGATGAACCTGGACTACCTCGGCCTGCCCGAATACAGAGGTGTCGATACGCTCGAGCGTCTGCGCCCCAAACTTGGCTCACTCATTCGCGCCATTGACTATCCCCATCTGTTCTTTCTTGGCATGAGCCTGATCGACAGTACTTCGGCTACCCCCTTCTTCGCCGCTATCGAGGCCAAAAGCACTGTGGCTCACATCCGAGGACAATGTGAGATTCCGAAGAAGAACATTCCGCATCACATCGTGCACTGGGAGCTGTTCCGCCTTTTCGCCGGTTTTGATCATGCCAACTATCCGAGACTCTGGTGGAGGCTCAAATACTTCCTGCTCGTGTGGTGGTACGAAGTCTTTCGGGACAAGTCTGTACATATCTCACTGATGGCGACATCAACACCCCATGGGTTGAGCTCATTTCCGATCAGATCCGGATCATTGATTCCGTGGGTGCACTAACAAAGCAATCGAACCATGAATTGACGTCCAGCCGAGTATCCCTACACGCATCCCTGTGACTAGGAATGACCGAGGTTGGGCGTCTATTCTGTGCGGTCACAGGTTCAGGGGAACCCTCGCTATCCGGACGCTTCGTGCGAAGAAGGCTTATTTTCCGCCACGGGAATACCTGC
>JBJYXA010000319.1:0-10170 GCA_046259705.1 Caldilineaceae bacterium | reverse complement strand
ATCGTGATCGAAGGCGTCTTGACCTCTTCGCCCAGCGTGGCGACGCGGCCATATCCTGTGTAGGCGACAAACATGAGCGCGGTGGCATTCAAGATCAAATGAATGCCCTCTCCCCCCTCGACGCTCGGACCAAACATCGGCACGAAGTAATCCCGCTTGACGGGTAACATGTGCATCAATCCGGCCACGATGAAGAAGCCCAAAGCCAGTAAGGTGACACTGACGATGATCGTATTGGTGCTGCTGGACCTACGGATACCCTGCAGGAGAATACCGGTGAGTATGGCAACCGCAATCAGCGCGATCCCAACACGCCATGACGGGCTTGAAATGCCGAAAAGACCGAGCGCATAGCCGGCGAAACCCAGAGCGGCCGTTGCCGCCGATGCGCTCTTGGCGCACAGAAACATCCAGCCGGCTGCAAATCCCCACCAGCCGTTTAGCGTCTTGTAGCCATACTCATAGGTGCCGCCGCTTACCGGGTAACTTGCCGCCAATTGCGCACTGGACAGCCCGTTTGCCGTGGCGACAAGCGACGCCAGTACCACCGCCAAGATCACGCCGGTGCCGGCCACCGATGCGCCGATGCCGATGCTCACGAACACGCCGGTTCCGAGTATCGAGCCCAACCCCAACATTACGGCTCCGAAGAGTCCCACCTCTCTACGGAGCCTCGTGGTTTCGCCATTTACGACGCCGCTATCCGTCATGGCGGGCTTGCGTCCCCTTGTCAATCGGCCGATTTCCTCCACATGCTGGAGAGGTGCCTTGGATAGTGATCACCGGTGGCATCGCGACCGATCAGGCGCGTACAGTGTCGTTACTGGCCCTGCGTTTTGCTGGGGCGTAACATAATGTGCAACTCCTTGAGCTGGGCTTCCGAAACGGGGCTGGGAGAGTCCAGCATTAAGTCTGCGCCTGCCGCCGTCTTGGGGAAAGCGATAACATCGCGGATCGATGGTGTTTCGGCAAATATGGCGACCATTCGATCCATCCCTAAGGCGATACCGCCGTGTGGTGGTGCACCGTATTGGAAGGCTTCCAGCAGATGGCCGAACTGCGCCTGCGCTTCCTCGCGCGACATGCCCAACACGGAAAACAGCCGGTCCTGTAGATCGCTGCGATGGATACGAATGCTGCCGCCGCCGATCTCCCATCCGTTGAGCACGACATCGTACGCCTTGGCCAGTACAGAGCCAGGGTCGCTCTCCAGCCGCTCCCAGTCCTCATCGCGAGCGCTCGTGAAGGGATGATGCACGGCTTGCCAGCGTTCTTCTTCATCATTGTACTCAAGCAAAGGAAAGTCGATTACCCAGCAAAAGGCGAGTTCATTGGGGTCGATGAGACCGGCGCGGCGTCCTATCTCCAACCGCAAGTTGCTTAAGGACTGCGCCACAACCGCAGGTTTGTCCGCTACCAGCAGAATGAGGTCGCCATTTGCTGCGCCGCTAGTCTTTATGATGCCGCTCAATTCGGATTCGCTGAGGAACTTGGCGATCTGGCTGCGCACCGACTCATGAGTGAAATTGCCGCTTGCATCGGCTTCTCCGGTGACTGCGATCCAGGCGACGCCCTTTGCTCCGTAAGGAGCAACGAAGTCGCCGAAAGCATCGATTTCGCGCCGGCTCAATTCCGATCCGCCGGGGAATACGACGCCTTTCACCTGGCCGCCGCCGGCAACCGCATTGCGGAATACGCCGAATTCAGACTCGGCTACAATTCCACTCACGTCGAAAAGCAGTTGGCCAAAGCGCATATCCGGCCGGTCCACGCCGTACTTATCCATCGCCTCGGCATGGGTGAGGATCGGAAATGGCGTCTGTTGGATACGCTTCTCACTGATGGTGCCGCAAAGCTCGATGAGCATTGTCTCGATAATGGCGCATATGTCGGCCGCCTCCACAAAACTCATCTCCATGTCCAACTGTGTGAACTCAAGCTGGCGGTCGGCGCGTTGATCCTCGTCTCGAAAGCAGCGCGCGATCTGATAGTAGCGTTCGATCCCGGCCACCATGAGCAGCTGCTTGATCTGCTGTGGGCTCTGCGGCAGTGCGTAAAATTCGTGTTCGTGCAGACGGCTCGGTACCACAAAGTCGCGCGCGCCCTCCGGCGTGCTCTTGAGCAAGATGGGCGTCTCAATCTCCAGGAAATCACGCTCGGACAGGAACTCGCGGATGAATCGCACGATCTTGTGTCGCAAGACCAAGTTCGCCGTCATGCTCGGCCTGCGAAGGTCGAGATACCGATACTTTAGGCGCAGGGCTTCTTCCACGTCGCCCGCATTCTCACTGATGTAGAACGGCGGCGTCTTAGAAGGGCTAAGAACGACAATATCGTCCGCCGCCACCTCGATCGCGCCGGTAGACAAGTTCGGGTTTTCAAAACCATCCGGCCGGTTCTGTACGACGCCCTTCACCTGTACCACGAACTCGTTGCGAAGTTGGCCGGCGGCCTCGCGCACGGCAGTGGAGGCCTCGGACCCGATCGTGATCTGTGTGATGCCAAACCGGTCACGCAAATCGACGAAAACCACGCCGCCGTGATCGCGTACGCGATTGACCCAGCCCGCCAGGGTAACCGATTCGCCGACTTGTTCGATACCGAGTTCGCCACAGGTGTGTGTCTTCAACATTGTATGCATCCTTGCTGGTCGTGCCTACCTTTGGGTTCGCCCATCACGCCGTGCACTAACGTGCGACAATTCTCGCCATTATAGTTCGCCGAATAGGGGGCATGCAATTTCTGCTGGCGCATCCCGCCGCCTAGGGCGCGGGTGGAGAATTCAAGCACTCTCGTCTATACTGCAGGTATCCTGCCATGCCGCCTGGTGAAGGTGACATAAATACTTCGATGTACCTTGAGGACATGACATAAATTAGCCAATGCACGAAATGTTGGAGCGACAAGCACCCTTGCCAAGCTTCGAACAACACCACAAAAGCGGGGAAGACAATGGGTAACTCACGAATACACGTTCCGGTCTCAGCCATCGATACTACGTGGCTGGGTATGGATGAGTCCACGAATCCCATGATTGTAAACTGCATCATGTTTCTCTCGCAGCGGGTTGACTATCAGCGCTTGCTCGAAACCCTAGACCGTCGATTGATCGCTCGCTACAATCGCTTCAGCCAGCGCATCGTCGACGGGCTGCCGGTGGTTGGTAACCTGCAGTGGGAAAGCGATCCACATTTCGATATCCGCTCCCACGTACATCACGTAGCCTTGCCCGAACCGGGTGGGCAGGCGGAGCTTAAGCAGCTAGTAAGCATGCTCATGTCCGAACCTCTGGACCGGACGCGTCCGTTGTGGCGTATTTATCTGATAAGTAACCTTGGCGACGGATGCGCCGTCTATGGGCGTATTCACCACGCGATCGGGGACGGCCTCGGTCTCATGCAGGTGGTGCTGTCGTTGACAGACCCCGAACCCAGTGGCCCAAACGCCCGGTCAGAGCACGCGCCTGCAGCAACCTCGACACCAAGATCAAGTGGGCTGGTCCGCAGCCCTTTGCGCCTCGCTGCGCGGGCGGCCGCAACCATGGTAGATGCCGTCAGCAAGAGAAAGGCTGATCCGCTCGGCGCTCGACAAGATGTAAAGGATGCGCTAGGCGCTCTCTCACTGGGAGGCAAGATCGCTGCTGCGACGTCATTGGACCTCGCCAGACTGCTGCTCATGCCTCCGGACCGGGTGAGCCCCTATCGCGGGAAGTTAACGCCCATCAAGCGTGTTGCGTGGTCACGACCTCTGCCCCTGGAACGCGTCAAGTCTGTGGGAAAAGCCAGCGGCGCGACCGTGAACGATGTGCTTACGGCCGCCGTGTCCCTAGGCTTGCGTAACTACATGACCGTAGTCGATCGTGCAGTACCGCATGACGATATTCGAGCCGCAGTACCGATCAATCTGCGCCAAAACGATGCACCGCCGACATTAGGTAACAAATTTGGGTTTGTGTTTCTGACGCTGCCTACATCCATCGCAGATCCACTTGAGTGCCTTCATGAGACGAAGAAGCGTATGCAGGCGCTCAAGGGTTCTACTGAGCCACAACTTATCTACGAGATCTTGAGCCTAATGGGCATCTTGCCCGGAGCAATCTCACGCCCGCTGACGGCGTGGTTTGCCGCCAAAGTAACCTGCCTCCTTACAAATGTTCCCGGACCGCGGCGACCCGTCTACTTTGTTGGCAACCGCGTCGACCGTATGTTGTTCTGGGTGCCACAATCCCGAAGCGTCGGTCTCGGTATCAGCATTTTCAGTTACGCGGGCGACGTGACCATAGGCATCATGGTCGATGACGCTCTGGTTCCAGAGCCCGAACATGTCGTTGCGAACATCAGTTCCGCCTTCGAGGCCATCGAGAGCGCCGTAGGTCGCCAACGAAGCTGAACCTCTACTCCGCTGAATGATCCATCTTCCGTTTCCTCTGCCAGGAATTTGATCACAGCCCCGGCCAACGGTACAATATCCTTTATGCCTCTAATCATGCACGCTGCGTGGCTGCGTTTTGCTGAACAAAAAAACGGAAGCCATTTGTTCTTATGGGCTGAGGACATAGACAGATCGGACTGGCCCGTAAAGCCCGTAACTGCCCCCGACTTCGGCGGCAACGGTGCCGGAAAACCATCCAACGGTCGTCAACGGACGCCAAAAATCCCGTCGCATCCCAACCAAGCTTCGATTGTTAACCTACGTTCCTCGCTCGCGTCGGAATTCGAATCCTTTGATACCAGGCACACACAGCCTGCCAACGCGGTAGTATGGCTTCCCAGCGTCGATGGCGCACCGCAATCACGCAGGAATGTCTCGCGCCAGATCGTCTCCGGTATTGTCGCCGCAGCCAATGGCGGCGCCGAGCGCAAGGGCGCGGGTTCCAGTGAAGGCAGCAGTGTTCAACCGACCGCTGTAGCTAGGCCGCAGCCCACACTCACTCCCTGGCAAGTGACCGGCCTGGCATTACCTGCCATGCCCGCACTGCGATTCCTAAGTCATCTTGCTCGCACCCCGGGAACGGGCGCGGTGGTCGCCAACGCCGGCAGCTATCGAGTCCGCATCGGAAATGACCTGTTTTTCTGGAGTAACGTAGCCAAATTCGCCGTTGAGATGTTGGTCGGAGAGCACTATTTGCCGGGCCTCCAAGTGCAAGATGCTGGCGCCGTACAGGCAAAGTGGCTTCCACAGACGCTAGACACGCGCATAGAACAGCGAAGGCTACAACTCATAGAGGCCATGCCGCCTGTCTGCCGTGCCTATAATCTGAATAACCCGGACGAGGCAAGATACCCGTCACAGGTGGTGGATGACTTCCTGGCCGCCATGCTAGACGTCGCCATCCGGCGATGGACAGGCTACGGCGAGATTGCGGAGTCCGCTGCCCTCAGCCAGGAGCCGCCCATAGTCTGGATGCGAACGTTGCTCGGAGAGTCTTCTCAGGTCGCGTTGCCGCCCCAACCGGTGCACGAACTCTATCAGGAGTGGCGGCATTGGACGGAACGCCTATATCTCGTACGCGACGCGAACATTCGCATCTGTTTTGTTCTGGAAGAGCCGGCAACCGATTTGAATTCGCGCGTGGTCGGTAGCGACCCGATCAGTGACAGACTAGGCTTCATCGCTGAACCATCCGTGTGGCGCTTGCGCTATTTCCTGCAGGCCAGGGACAATCCGGAACTGATGGTGCCTGCCAGCGATGTTTGGAGTTCGACGCATGGTTACGTGTTGACCGGCGGCCGTCAGATAGACCAGCCGCAGGAGCGAATGCTCACCGGACTGGGCGTCGCTAGTCGCTTCTTTTCGCCCATCGAACGTAGCCTGCACAGTCCGCAGCCCGAGCATTGCTTGCTGACTACGGAAGAAGCCTATCGATTTCTCCGCGAGATCAGCTCGTTGCTGGAAAGCAGCGGCTTTGGTGTAATCTTGCCCGAGTGGTGGAACAGCCAGCGCAGCATGCGTTTGGCCCTGCGTCTGCGCATGCGCACCGCCGACGAGTTCATTTTCGATGACGCGGACGATGAGCCGGTTCAGTTCCGCATGCGCCAGTCCTCGACGACCATTCGCCGAGGACCGCGCGTGGATTACTCCTGGGAGTTGACGCTGGGCGGCGAACAACTCTCGCGCGAAGAGTTTGATCAGTTGTTCGCCATGAAGACCCCGCTCCTGCGGATGCGTGAGCGTTGGGTTGAACTTGACCCCGAACAAGTGAATGCTGCCCAGCGCTTCCTCACCGAGCCAAGCCAGATCGGCAGCATGAGTCTGTTGAGCGCCGTGCAGATTGCACAACGTTATCAGGATGTGACCCCGCGGCATGAGCCTGATGCCCCTGCTTCTGCTTCTCTTGAAGGGATTCCTCGAGAACTCGTGCCGAGTTCCGTGGCCGGTGCATTGGGCCTGGAGGACGTCGTACTCACGGGCTGGGTCGAAGAAGTTCTGTTCCGTCTTCGCAACGCGGCGCCCTTGACTGAACTGGAAGAACCCGACGGATTTGTCGGTGAGCTTCGTCCCTATCAGCGTAGGGGACTCGGTTGGTTGTTCTACCTCCGAAACCTTGGCCTCGGTGCATGCCTCGCCGACGACATGGGCCTCGGTAAGACTATACAGACCATAGCGCTCCTGCTTCAGGTTCGCAACGCCGGCAATGGCCGGAAACCGGTCCCTCCCGCTTTGTTGATCTGCCCAACCAGCGTAGTCGCGAACTGGAGGAGAGAAATTGAGCGATTCGCTCCTTCACTCCGAGTCCTCGTACATCACGGGCACACCAGGTCGGCGGGGGCAGATTTTGCGGAAGAACTCAAAGCAACCGACCTCGTGGTTACGAGCTACGGCACGGCGCGGCGCGATGTGGATCTGCTGTCGAAGTTCGAGTGGAGCGACCTAATCTTGGACGAAGCGCAGAACATTAAGACGCCTACTGCCAAGCAGACGCTTGCTGTCCAGCTATTGAGCGGGCGCAACCGCATTGCTCTGACCGGTACCCCTGTCGAGAATAGGCTGACGGAGCTCTGGAGCATCATGCGCTTCCTCAACCCTGACTACATCGGCAGCCGCGAGTCATTCCGCCGCAACTACGTTCTGCCCATCGAGCGCTACAATGATGAAGAACGCACGGACGAACTGCGCCGAATCGTGCAACCCTTCCTTCTTCGCCGTCTCAAATCCAATCCGGACATCATCTCGGACCTGCCAGAAAAGAACGAAATGATCGTCTATTGTTCCCTGTCGACAGAACAGGCGGAGCTTTACGAAAAGGCCGTGAATGAATCGCTCACCGAGATCAACAGTACGGATGGGATTCAGCGACGAGGAAAGATCCTCGCCCTACTCACACGGCTAAAGCAAATCGCAAATCATCCGGCGCAATATCTCAAGCAATCCGGTCCGCTCGCCGGGCGAAGCGGCAAGCTTGCCCGCTTGACCGAGATGCTGGATGAGGCGCTGTCCGTAGGCGACAGCGCGCTCATATTTACGCAATATGTGGAAATGGGCCGGTTGCTCCAAACGCACTTGGCGAAAGCCCTAGGTTTGGAGGCGCTATTCCTGCATGGAGGAACGTCTGCCCAACAGCGCGACAAAATGGTCCAGGAGTTCCAGCGCGAAGACGGTCCACCTGTATTCGTGTTGAGCCTCCGCGCCGGAGGATCGGGCCTCAACCTCACGCGGGCTAACCACGTATTCCACTACGACCGGTGGTGGAATCCCGCAGTCGAGAATCAGGCGACCGATCGAGCTTTCCGTATCGGCCAGGTTCGCAACGTCCAAGTGCACAAGTTTGTGGCAGCGGGCACCCTGGAAGAAAGCATCCACGAACTGATCGAGAGCAAGCAAGCTTTGGCAGAATCCATTGTGGGTAGTGGCGAAGAGTGGCTGACTGAGTTGGATACCAACCAATTGCGTAACTTGATATCACTTCGCCATGACGCCATTGAGGGTGAGAGTCTTTGAATAGCACTTATTCTGAACTAGGAAAGGAACGCGAACAACGATGGCGCCGCCTGTTTCGCGACCGGGGACTCATGAGCGATGCGGCCGAGACAACGTCAAGCGGCCTACGTGTCACACGCTTGGAGCTGGGGCCAGGACGCATTTCAGCCGCAGTCGCCGATAAACAGCTCGGCGAATGCGAGGTCACGGTTGAAATGCCGTCGTGGCGAGATGAACAGTGGGCAGACGTCATCGATCTGCTCAGCCGCCAAGCGCTGTATGCAGCACAGCTACTGGCAAGTGACTTCCCCGACGACTTGGAATCTATGCTGTTCCAGCAGGGGCTGTCTCTCTTTCCTGCCGACAATGAGAATGTCTACGCACGCTGCACATGCTGCCCCAACGCAAGCAACGCTGCAGACGGCCAATCGGGACAGGCGGAAAGCTGCATCCACATCTCAAGGACATTGTCCGAAGCTGGAGAAATGCTGGCCGACGATGCGTGGCTGCTGTTCTTGCTGCGGGGAAGGGTCCGCGAACAGGTGCTCCGGGCGCTGCGCAGGAAGCGCGGCCAGAACGGAGACGGTCTTGGGCCGTCCGGTTACGGTAATACGCTTCAATCGAGTGCGCGGGATGACTTCAGCCGTCTCGGACACGGAGAAGATACTGCCCCTGCTGTACATTTGCTGTCCGAAGAATTGGACCACTTCTGGGGCAGCGCACGCGTACAGGAGCAGTTCCGGCCCCATATTGTGCCGCCGGTAGCCGAACTGATGCTGCTGAACAGATTGGGGCCGCCTGCCTTCTCGCACGCCAACGCCGAAGTGTTCGATACGCTCGTCAATGTCTACCGCAAGGTGACTCAATCCGCTCTTGCGCTTGCCTATGCAGAAGACGCGCCGGAAGATGCAGAAGAGCCATTCGACGACGGTGCGCCCGATCCTGATACGGAAAGGCGATAGCCCGGGCGCGCGTGCGAGCGCTTCGGATACACCTCCCGCGCTCGTAATCGTGATGTTATTTGGCTGAGAAGCCATGTCGCTGAACCTAGAGTTGGAAGAACTCAATAGTAAGTCCATGGAACAGGTCTTCACGACTTTGTTTCGGGCTGACGATGCTGTTCCACCGCGCCTCTACGAGCCTGCGCGCTATCTGTCGCTGGCGCTGGACTCAACTCGAACGGCGCAAGAGCGAACGATGGACCTTTCGCACATGTCGCGCGAGACGGAGATGTTGTTCCGCCAGTATCTGTCTCCCCTATCGGTAGTCGGAGGCCAGGCCCAACGGACATCCACAGTTTGGCCTGTCGCTTTGGCGCGCTGGACAGAATATCTCCACGACCGCGCTTCGACGCTCCTGGTTCAGGAACTACTTCCGGAGCTTGCTGACGCCGGATTCCATATTGTGCCGGTCGCCGAGACGGCCAATGGAAGCGCCGATTGGATCCATAGCTACTTCCAAGAGCACCTCTATCCTCTATTGACGCCGCTTGCCGTCGATCCTGGCCGGCCGTTTCCCTACATAAGCAGCGACAGCCTTAACTTGTTGGTCGAACTCAAGGGAGGCGGCCATCACGAGTCGACTCTCCTTTTTGCACGCGTCAAAATACCCAGCATCACACCGAGATTAGTGCGCACATCGGCGGGTCCGCAGGAAAACGGCCAATACCTCAGTACTCCGGCGCCGGCCACGTATGTGTGGAGCGTCGACCTTGTTCGGTACTATATTTCTGAGCTGTTCGTGGACATACCAATACGCGGTGTACATTGTTTTCGCGTGTTTCGTGCGCCCACGGCGTTGGGCTATCCAAGCAGGAATTCAAGCAAAGCACGAAACGTGCGCGGACGGGACGCCCGTGGACCGGTCGTACGCGTCGACGTGGAATCCGCGATGCCTCCCGAGATATTCGACTGGTTGGTCGACCATCTAGACGTGATCTCCTATTCCGTCGTGCGTTACAACGTACCCGAAGTGGCCATGTCATTGCCCCAACTGGCGGATGCTGTCCAGGAGTGGACCACCCCCGCTCAGTCGCCTCCTTCCTGATACCAACTGGGACTGTTCCTTCTACAGGTTTTCTGGCCGTGCATTTCCCCGCGGATGAACGCCCATTGCCAATGCTGCGCCAGATCATTTTTGTTTAGTGCATCTTGACGTGTCCAGTCAAATGAAAATGTTACCGAAGGGTGATCGTTCTGTCATTTGATAATGTTACCGGGCCACCTACTCCTTTCCACATGAGTGTTGTCGGTT
>JBJYXA010000318.1:0-6690 GCA_046259705.1 Caldilineaceae bacterium | reverse complement strand
GGGTAGCCACGATGCATGCACCACTCGGCGAATGCCGCGTACGCTTCGGGAGTGTCCAGTCCGCCTTCCAGATCATCGCCGCACATGGTGCTGGCGTACGCGGGTACCATATCACGCGCACCGCCCAACAATCGATGCACAGGTTGACCCGCGGATTTGCCTGCTAGGTCCCACAGCGCCAAGTCGATTACAGCGAGGACTTTATCGTGCAACGACGTCAGGTTCAAACGCTGACGTTCTTTCAGCGCCTGCCATATCCGTTCGCGATAGAACGGGTCTTGGCCGACCAGAATTGGCTTGACTGACCTTTCCAGTGTTCCGCGTGCGAGTGCACCGAAAGCCTCGCCGCGTATGCCTTCGTCTGTGTGGATGGTCACCAGAGACTGCGTGGCCTCGTTTTCGGGGCCCGGATGACCATGTCCCTCGGAATCTCGCACAGTTCTTGAGAGGTAGGAGAAAGTCTTGACTGTGACATCGGTAATCTTCATGATGTGCGCTGCTTTCTTGTGGCACCCGTTTTAGGCGGCCGTCACACGGCGTGGTGCTGGAGAAAAGTGCGACGGCAGATCGATTATCGTGTAGAAGGGAGGCCGAACGCAGTTCGGCGTTCGTATACAAAGGCTATCAGCTCAGTGAGGCAATGCAGCAGGTCATGTCAGGCGGGCAGTGACCGGCTGCGCCGCAGGGCTCGATATGCGACAGCGAAGAGCCCCGCTGCCAAGCATAGCATAAACACTGCTAATGCCACCCAAATGGATATCTGGGGGTGCGCTATCAGGCCGGCGTAAGTGCCCTGTGCGTTACCAACGGCGTTGCCGTTCAAGAGCATTATTGCCGCTAAGCCTGCCATGGTCAATGCCGCGATTGCGGCAACCGCGGTCTGTTGCGCCTGTCGCACGCTTGGCGCAGTCATAGATACCAGGGCGCTTGCAGTAGACGCCAACAACGTAGCGGCAGGTGCAAGCAGAAGTGCGCAGAGGAGTATGGGTGTGATTGCTTCGGGGAATCGATCGTTGTCGATTACGTTGAGAACTGCGATGCTTACCAGCGTGGCAGCCATAGCCACTAGCCAACCATAGACTGCGACCGCAAGAACCTTACCCGACAAGATAGCGGAATCGGCAAGACGTGTCGCGAACAGCGGTTCCAGCGAATGGCGTTCTTTTTCGCCTGCAAATGAATCGATGATGGGTCCGGCCACCAGCAAGCAAACCAACAAGAACCACAGATACATGATGTTTAGTTCATTGAGCCAGCCTTTACTGTACCCAAATGGCACCCCAATGCCGACCAGAGTGAACGCCAGCAGTGGCATCAATACAGACCGCGGGGAAGATAGCACTGATCTCCTGAAAACAAGCCACTCTTGACTACACACGACCCAGGCGTCATGTATCATTGTCGTCAGCCGTATGGACGTACATATTGGCATCGGAAGTGAGCAACGACATCACTGCGCTTTTCAAGGACGGTTCTGAGCGGCGAACTTCGCAAACGGCGACCCCCGACTCAATCATAAGGCTCACTATAGGAGACGTGTCTATATGGCCGACCAACTGCAAGCTGACGCCGCCGTCGACGCGGTAGGCGGATGTCACTTCCGGGCGACGAAGCAATAGGGTAACGACCTCATCCGATATGCCGCGACCGTGTATCTCAATGTTGGGGTTTCCACGCTGGGCACATAGCACCTCAGTCGGCCCGCTGGCGATGGTACGTCCGCGACTCAACACCGTGACGGTGTGGCAGATCGCCTCTACTACAGGGAGGTTGTTGGTTGCCATGAGAATTGTAATGCCCGACTTTGTTACCAGGTCGACGAGGAATCGGGACAAACTGTCTTCGGCAGTCGCATCCAAACCGGCAAACGGTTCATCCAACACAATTAGCGATGGGCGGTGCATTAAGCAGCGAGCGATGCAGAGGCGCTGCCGCAAACCAGGACCCCACTCGGCAATGTTGTTTTCTCTACGCTCCCAGAGGCCCATCTGCGTCAGCAATACCTTGGCGTGTGCGATGCGGTCATGCGCAGAGATTCGCCAAATGCGGCCATAGTAATCCAGATTCTCGAGCGGAGTGAGCGCATCATAAAGGCCGCACGGCTGGACCACGGCGCCGACACGAGAACGTACGTATTGGCCACAGGTCACTGGATCGCGGCCAAAGACTTCGCAGCTTCCGGCGGATGGACAGAGGAGGCCCAAGAGCAATCGCAGCGTCGTGCTCTTTCCGGCGCCATTGGGCCCGATCAATCCGTGGAGTACGCCGAGCGGCACGCACAAGTTGAGATCGTCAAGCGCGACTACCGGACCAAACGTTCGTGTGAGACCAACGGTGCGGATGGCAATTTCGCACACGTACTGCCCCTTACCGGCAGAGTGAGTGAAAGGTGAAGGCTATTGGGAAGTATACTCTGCACGGAGCCATGCGTATAGGGTCACATGTCCCATTCTTGCGGGACAAGTGACCTATACAAAACTGGGACAAATCGGTCAAATGCTCTCTTCGTGTGTTTCGAGGGGAATCTTCACGGTGATCCTGGCGCCGGACCCCGCTACGCTTGCCAGCTCCATGGTGCCGTGTGCCATCAGTGCCCGTTCCGCCATATTGTGCAGGCCGTGACCACCTTGCGTGTCGGAACCGTCGGTGGGCAAGCCTTTTCCATCGTCCTCAATGATGAGTACGATATTTTCGTCATCGCAGGATAGGGTAATTCGGGCTATCGACGCCTGTGCGTGCCTACGAATATTGGTAAGCGCCTCCTGTACGATATGAAGTAGCTCGGAGGCTTGCTTCTGCGATACGCTAGATGCAACATCCGAATCCACGTCACAAGCAACCTCGAGCACTGAATATGCTTCCAGTTCTCGGATCAACTCCTCAATGCCCGCCTCCAGACCTTTCCCGGAGTAGTCTGGAGAATGCAGGTCATGGATATAGGCGCGTATATTGCGGATTACCGAGTTTAGGCCGGAAATTGCATTCTTGATCCGCTCCTCCGCAAGCAGCGGTTCATTGCGCAGTCTGTGTTCCGTGTCGTCAAGCATCAGCCCGATGGCGTAGATAGACTGAATCACGCCGTCATGGAGGTCCATCCCAATACGTTCGCGCTCGCGCATCACGGCTATTTGCCGGGCTGCTCGATACAGTTGCGCATCTTCGATCGCGATCGCTGCCTGGGCAGCGAACATTTCAAGTAGCCCCTGATCGTCAGGCGTAAATTCCAGGTATTCCTGTGAGGTACTCGGCGCCCCCGCGTCGCGTGGCGTCTGCTTGTCCGCCAGGTAAAGATTGCCGAATACTCGACCTTTGGATGTGATGGGTACACTCAGGAAGGAATGCATGTCTGGGTGGCTGTCTGGAAGCCCAGTCTTGCGGGCGTCTTTTGATATGTCGGCGATGCGAAGAGATTCACCATCGAACAAGGATATACCCAGCAGGCCTCTGCCTCCAGGAAGTTGCCCGATCCGAGACTTCGTTGCAGCGGACATGCCCGACGTGATGAACTGGTCGATCTCAGTGCCTTCTTCATTCAGGACGCCGAGTGCTCCATAGCGCGCGTTGATGAGCGCTCGACTCAGGTCGACGACCTTCTGTAGAACGGGTCGCAGTTCGTGCTCTGTGGTGAGTGATGCAGTCGCCGAGTGTAGTGCCTGCAGACGTTCCGTTTGCTGGCGAACCTCGACATCTTGGCGATGCAACATGCTGACAATCCAGTACCAGAAGAATGCACTGCCCGCAGCGACAATCGTGAGTTCGAATACCAAGTTGGCGGCAGAGACCGGGAGCCCGAAAACGTACTTCCTTAGTAGAAGTAGTGCCGCCCAGCAGAGCACCGCTAACGCCGTACCCAATACGCCTAGCACGCGTCTAGTTATGCGTCGGTCTGTGAGTGAAGTCATTGAATTTGTTATGGCTGCTTACCGCGACGGGCCGATTGCTCGATTGCGTCAACTATGCCAGAATTATAGCCGCCGTGAATCAAAAGGAGCAACGCGATGCGGGTCAACTGGCGCTTTGACGGTGCACTGAGGCGAGTGCTCCGTCGGAACTGATGAGTTCGGATGAAGGCGGCGCCATATACAGCGCCGCCGAGTATGTGGCGGGATCTGCAGGTTTGCGTTACGGTATTGCGTATTACTATGGCTGCTGACGACGAACAGAAACTGCGTATCTTGCTGGTTGACGACCATGAAGTGGTTCGGCTGGGTTTGCGCGCGCTCTTGTCACGCTATCCTCAGTTCGAGGTTGTGGCGGAGGCCGGGGATGCCGATGAGGCCTTGTTTCAGACGCTGGCGCACGAACCCGATGTTGTCGTTATGGACATCCGATTACCCGGGAAGAGCGGGGTAGAGGCCACAGAAGAGATCATGCAGCATCGGCCCGACACAAAGGTCGTGATGCTCACGTCGTATGCAGAAGACGATGTCCTGATCGACGCGATTGCCGCCGGCGCGTCCGGTTATGTCTTGAAACAGATCGGCGGGGACGATCTCGTACGGGCACTGATCACGGTGGGACGGGGCGAATCGATGCTGGACCCAGCCGTAACTCAGAAAGTATTTGCACAGGTTCGAAGCAGTGCTCGCCAAGCGGACGATGAGTTCTTCTCACCCCTCACCGACCAAGAACTAGCCATACTCAAACTAGTTACCGACGGGTTAACGAACAAAGAGATAGCGAGACGGGTCTTCTTGAGCGAAAAGACAGTGCGCAACTACGTCAGCTCGATCTTAGGCAAGCTTGAGGTAACCTCCCGGGCCGAGGCAGCGGTCTTCGCCGTGCGGCATCACATCGAGGAGCATATGCCTGCCGAGGACGACAGTCAAGAAGGCGGCAGCCAGTAGTTTTCCAGTACGGCCCGAACTCTACCTGACATAACAATGACCGAGGGCAAGATCACACAGCTCAAGATCCAGAATCGGGATAAGGACCGAGTGAGTGTCTTTATTGACGGTGAGTATGCCTTTTCGGTGAGCTTGCTGGCTGCTGCTGATTTGCGACGGGGTCAAGCGCTTTCAAGCGTTGAGATGGCAACGCTTAAGCAAGAAGGTGATGTGCATCTGGCGTACCAGCGCGCGGTGCGCTATCTGGGTTACAGACCGAGAAGCGTAGATGAGACCCGACGCCATCTCGTCGACAAAGGTTGTGACAGCGATGCCGTCGAAGCAGTAATCAGTCGGCTCATGCGGCAGGGCTATCTTGACGATGTAGCGTTCGCAAACTACTGGGTGGAGAATCGAGAGCAATTTCGCCCTCGCGGGCGCAGAGCGCTCGCTTACGAATTGCGCCAGAAGGGCGTCGACGGCGACGTGATCGACTCAGTTCTGGAGCGAGTAGAGGAGGATGACTTGGCTTGGTCGGCTGTTGCCGGCAAGATTGAGCGGTGGGCGGATCTAGAGGAATATGCGTTCAAACAGCGCGTGGTGGGCTACTTGGACCGGAGGGGGTTTCCCTATGGCGTGAGCCGCGAGGTGGCCGACAGAGCTTGGAATGACGTAAATTCGGAGGAATGAGGGGGCATCGCGATAGGTTCAGGTGCGCCTCTCGACAATGGCATTGCCGCTGGTCAGGTTGACGATAGCGCTCTCAAACGATTCAAAGGACGCTTCTGGTAGCTCGATGTGCAAAGTTACATCGACTCCAAAATCCTCTTGCACGACGCTTGCCGCGTATTCGGGCAGCATATTGCGCAGCGGCGTGACGGCAGCGTAGTCGACCATAACTACTGCAGTAACGAGTGAGATCTTTTCGACGATGGGCAGTGTATCCAGTGCTTGTTTGACGCCACCGCTGTAGGCACGTACAAGGCCGCCTTTACCGAGAAGCGTACCACCGAAATATCTCGTCACGACGGCCGTTATTTCACCGATTTCGCTGTGCAGGAGGACGGTCAATATCGGACGACCTGCAGTACCATGCGGCTCACCGTCATCGCTCATGCCAATTTGCGCAGTCGAGCCCGGCGGTCCTGCCACGTAGGCCCAACAATTGTGGTTGGCGCTTGGATGCTCATCTCGTACCTGGCGGATGAATTCGCGAGCAGCGTCAACGTCGGGTGTCCAAGCTACGCTGGTGATGAACCTGCTGCGTTTGATTTCCTCTTCAGTCTGATGCTGCGCGGCGGGTATGCAGTAACGTTGGCAATCGCTCATGGATGTCATCCTTTAGTCAGACAGATGCTGTGGAAGCATCTGGACGGATTGTAGTCGACGCGATTCATTTGCTCGAATGGCGCCGGCGTTGGTCATGACTGCTTTGGGCAGTCAATGCACGCCGGGTGAGAGACGTGATCTATAGGAGTGCACAACACTGGCAAGTTCCTTGATGGAGCTGATGCTGGCTTACAATTCTATTTTCAGAAAGGCTGGATGCGGCGTTGACATTATGCAAACGTCGCGCTAGAATTCTTGACATGATGACTTCCGATGACAGCGCTTCACTGCAAGCATCAACTCTATCTACGCTAATTGGATACATCACCGGGCCGAAAGCAGAACAGCCGGTAGGCGTTCGCGTCGTTGAGCCCCCGTCCGGAACCCGACAGAAACAGCGCGGCAACCTTTACGCGGTGGTTGACCTCAGTGGCAATCATCCCGACCATGACGTAATCGCTGACCATCTCCTGACCGTTATACAGCGGACCTACTACGCGGCCAAGGGAAGCCAGTCGCATGTCATGATCGAAGC
>JBJYXA010000317.1:0-6599 GCA_046259705.1 Caldilineaceae bacterium | reverse complement strand
CTAGGAGGACTCCCAGAACGACGTTAAAGCCTGCGTTGATCCAGTCGCCAAACTGCATGCTTGGCTGTTTGTTCATGCGATCACATCCACTTCATAGTGCCAACGCCGCTTACCAACGCAAGCGTCGTTGGATCACTGGTTCGGACCCCCCATCGGGGCTGGTTGGCTGTTACGAGTTGCGAACTCAGCGCCTAGGTCCCTTCGGTGACGAAGTTAAGCGATTCACTGGCCCCAGCCCACCGCCCGTGGCTTGGTCGGACCTTGCTTGCCCAAGAAACGGCGCACCGAAAGTGCTAACGTTGCGGTGCTGAGTTTCAACGAGACGGCCGAGCGCCTAGGTTTGTTTGCCTGGCATGCTCCCAACCTCTCAAGGTTGATCTCCGGTGTCGAGTGGCTGCCGTATCGCAAGGCCGGTTAAGAGAAACAGCTACCGGAGCCAGCGACCACGCGAATCCCGCTGGTTCACACAGGGAACTCTTAAGCAGTCCCGATCACGGACCGGTGGTTATGCGCCTGCTGAACGCTAACTCGGCCGGCTCGAAGACCAGTACCGCCTGGCCAATTTGGATCTCATCTGCATCCTCCAGTCTACGCGTCCGGTATATTCGCTTACCTTCCACATAGACGCCATTCGTACTGTTTAAATCTTCTACGTTGTAATGACTGTTCTCCCGAACAAGCCGCGCGTGAAAGCGCGACGCAACGAAGTCGTTTATCTTAATGTCGCATTCCGGTGCGCGCCCAATGGAGACCTCAGACCCAAAAAGACCAAGGTAGCGAGTGCCTTCCGAATCGCTTACCTTTACGACGGAATACCCACGAGGAACAGTTATAGCGTGAGGCTCTACCAACGCCGCGTTACGTGTCCCTTCGACTTCATCCGATGTCCTGCCGGAGTCGCTCTCTGCCCAGCCGCCCGGCCTTGACGACGCTGCTGATGCAGTCGCCGTTGACGGCGTGGATGTCGAAATTATCGACCCTAGTTCCGATATGCGACTTACCTGCACTTCATGCTGATCCCCTTTTCCAATAGAGCGGATGAGCGTAGCGTCGTGCAGTGGCACACTTTCTTCTACCGGCGACTGCTGAGCTTGGATAACGAGTTGCGTGATAGACTCATGGCCGTCGACTTCCGGCAGCGCTCCCAGCATATCCTCGGCTGTTTGATACCGCGCCTCGACCGGCACACTTAATGCTTTCTGGACCACCTTCCGAAGCTCGGCTGGGATCTGCTGCAGATCGCTTTCAATTTCAATGTGTAATCTTTCGTTCATCAAAAAATCGACTGTTGAATTACCGGGTGTCCGGCCGACCAGCATTTCGTAGAAGATAATTCCAAGGGCGAATAGATCCGAAGCAGGCGTCAACGCCTTTCCAGATATCTGCTCCGGTGACTCGTATTTCGGTGTACCGACACGAAATCCAATTCGCGTCGAGTCCGGTCCAACGTTCGCGTCTCCAACCGTTTGAGCTATGCCAAAATCGAGGATTGCCACTCGGCCTTTTTTGGTCAGAAAGACGTTGGATGGCTTTACGTCTCGCCAAAGCACGCCTTTTGAATGCAGGTAGGTTAGAGTCGCCAACAAGGACCTGATCACAGTGATCACGGCCTCTGAAGGCATCGGCCCCGTTGCTTGTAGCAATCGGCGTAGCGTGATGCCGTCAAGGTATTCCAGTACCATGAAAGGCCTGTCTTCGTTAAAATAGACGTCGAGCAGCTGCGCAATACCCTCGTGGTGCAATCCCCGGTGCACCTTAGCTTCGGCGTGCAAGCGATCCTGAAGGCTAGAGTCATCGGAAAAATACTCTTTGAAGAATCGCTTAATGGCGACGATCGTTCCGTTGTGCCGGTCGAGCGCACGAAATACTTGGGCTGACCCCCCTTGTCCTACTTGTTCGAGCAGTTGGTAGCGATCCGAAAGAATCACTCCTTCGTTGTGGTGAGGAATGGACGACGTCAGTTCCCGATATCGCCCCATTTCGATCAATCGTCGCGACCACACCCGATACATCACCGCTTGCTCGCCTGCGTCAGTGGAGGGGGCGGTGAATCGTTCCAGATATTCGTGTTCGCACATTACTTCCAGTAACGCCTCGGCGACACTTGGTGCAATCTCTGGTGCTGGTGCAATACCGCCCCTTAGCTGAGTCGACGCAGCGTCGATGAGATCCTGCAATCCGAACGCCGCGGTGCCGCGATCAAGTATCCAATCGACAAGGTAATAGAGGCCTAATCTTTGCTTATCGCACCAGTCGGGTCGGAGATCTCCCGCATATGGGCCGAGTATGCGATTCTCTGACGCCGTTAGAAGTCCATATAAGTCTGCGTGGAATCGCATCTGCCGTCGGTCTCGCTCCGATAGTGTAAGGCTTGCCCTTTGTCCATCCCAATGGACTCGTTCGTAGAATTCTCGCAGGATGCGGCGAGGAATGCCGCGCCCTGAAAAAGCAAGGTACTTTTTGAAATCAGTGTAGAGCTGTCGTTCGTAATCGGATAACTTCGTCGCTGCTGAAAGAAGCGGATCGCAGATTTCATCTACTTGCTCCCAAACCGCGGGCAAATAGTGCAGTTCGCTGAATACGCTTTCAAATATGCTATCCCCTCGCTGGACATCCTCAATCCAATGTTCATGGAGTGAACGTCCTGCCACAAAGATAAATGTGATCCCGGAGGTGGTAAAAAGGCTTTTCAGCGCCTGGAGAATGTCCACCAATGAACTCGTTTTGCCTTTTCCTTCGTCGATCTTGTCCAATTCGTCGAAGACGAACAAAAGCTTAAAACGCAGTTGAGTAGCTAGAGGGATGCGGATACCAAACCAGCCAGTGGGCTTGAATCCGCTAACAAGCACTTGCGCCATAGTGATAAGATCATGTTCGGCGCTGCGCTCATCATATGCAAGATAGTTGATATCACGGCTTCGGCCGAAGCTGACTTTGCTGCCGAGAGAGAGCCATTTTTCCAGACTGAAATCCGTTTCTGTTTGTTGGTTACTCTTCATCGCTAACATCGCACTGGTGCGTAGGAACGCGAAGCCGAGCTGTGAACGGAGGGATCTGGGTAACCGTGCTAGGAGATTTAAGTCACGCAGCCGGTGGTGAAGCTGACGGAGGATATAGTGCATCAGCTCCACCCCAGTCAGCGGGCGAGCAATGTTGAGGTAAATATCGACGAGGAGAGGGGGCTTGCTGCGCCCCAGCCGAGACTCTTGCGCGAGATTCTGCCGAAGGCGGTGCAAGACATCTCGAACGAAGGTGGTCTTGCCGACACCGCGGTATCCAGTGACGAGAAATGCACCTCCGTCCGATAAATAGAGGCGGTTGGCAAAGGCTTCGGCCAATTTTCCGCGAGATGTGTCGCGAAGCGGTTCGTTCGAGTTGTCTAAGGGGGCGTGAGAGAAACGGAAACCCTCGACAAGTTCTATCGCCATGGTACGTTTATGGATTGAGCGGGTTGGTCAAGCTGGGGAGATGGGATGCAAGGCGGAGCTGCTGGCACAAACGGTATACGGGCAGAGAAACGGGCCAGGCATTTAGACTGTGGCTAGAATCCAGCGGCATCGCACAGCTGAAGTATAGGTGCACCGAGCATAGATTGGCGGTCCTGTCGGGTGAACGCCCGCCACTGCTGGACGTTAGGGCGCAGGGGGCGAGGCTTGCGACTAAATGACCGATCCGCATGAAGCGGCCGGTGGCAGGTTTGGGTCGAGACCCGCCTCTGAAGGTCAACAGGCCGAGCGTCCGGAAACTTGAGCACAGCAGCCCGTAGCGGCTCGGGACGCCTCCGGCGGGTGTCGACCATGACAGGACAGTCGGCTTCTGGGGTGAGCCTCTGAGAATTCGCCCATCGCAAAGCCCGTACACCGCGTGTCAGTCGGAGTTCGGCCAGCGAGAGAACTCACGGATCGAAAGGCCGGTCAGAACTTACGATAATGCCAAACATCGGACCTGGACCTGGGTTTGGTCGCCAAGTCCTCTATGCGGCCGAGGTGAATGGGGTTATCGTCGGCTCCGCAAGTGTACGCGCAAAAAGGGGTCGATAAGGTCTACCGTCTTCGCTGAGAAGCTAATTGACCAGAATGGCCCCCGGCGCTTTCGACCCTCTTTCTGATGGACGCCAATGACTTACCGGCAGGTTCGCGACCCCGGCTTGCCGCCGCAGCTACCGGAGCAGCAGTCAGCACCTGTGGTGCAGCTTGCGCCCCGACTCAAGCAAGCTCCGCCAGACCCGTTATTCTCAATCGTGCAAGTCACCGTCAGATCGGTGTAGCTTGCGTACGCGTGAACTGCCGCATACAGCGTTTCGGGGCTTGTTGCGGTGCCCGTCGTACAGCCCTCGTAGGAGTTGGACGAGTAGCTGCCGCACTCGTTGCTCGTGCTGTTGGGGTTGACTTCGGCTTCTGCGCCGAAGCGCAGGTAGAGGTCAGCGTCGCCGTTGTTGCAAGCCGTCTCGCAGGTCACCGACTCACCAGTTTGAACGCCCAGCAGGTACTGCTGGACGTCGCCCGTGTTACCGCTCTGCCCACTCAGTGGCTCGCCGTGGGTCAGCTCGATCGGAGGCGGAGGTAGTTCAGGCGGATCGTTAGGCACGCCGACGGCGTCCCAGGCGGCATGGACATTGCTTGCATAGTTGCCACCGAAAAGGTCCGCCGTGCAATAACGCGCAGCGGCAAAGTTGGAACTCGGGGTTAAACACGCGACGTTGGCGTTATAGAAGATGTCCGAAGCGGCGTCAAAATCGATGCCTTGTACTGTGACCTCGGTCTTGCCTCTCGGATGGCTATCGCCGTCGACCAGAAGCTGGAAAGCGAGGTTTGCGATGCCGGAGTTCCAATGCACGCCGCCGTTGTCAGCGGTGCCCGTGTAACGGTCCGGGTAGTAGTCGTAATCACCGAATTGCGCTGGGTCGGCCATATTACGCAGCGCGTCGCCCGGTATGCCGGGAGTATAAATGTCCTCACCGATGAGCCAGATATCCGCACCGGTGGCGCCCGTCTCACGATCTACCATCGCGCCGAAGATATCGGACCATGCTTCGTTCAGGGCGCCCGACTCGTTCTGGTAGATGAGACCCGAGGTGCGCTCGGTGATCCCGTGGGTCAATTCATGCGCGACAACGTCGGCGTCCTGTGACAGCGGCTCGAAAGTCACACCGTCGCCGTCGCCGTAGGTCATCTGGGCTCCGTCCCAGAAAGCGTTGTTGTAATTGCGGCTGTAGTGGACACGGGACACCAAGGTCGTTCCTGCATCATCGATCGAGTCGCGCTCAAAATTTTTAAAGTAATATTCGTACGTGGCTATGGCATAGTTGTGGGCGTCGTCGATGGCCTGGTCGTTTGTGCCGATCGGCTCGCTGGAGCGGGACACGACCCGGCAGTTCCTTGTCTTCTGGTCACAGTCCTGCGTCTCCAGAGTCCGTGCATACTTGATCTGGGGGTGACGAGCGGCGACCTTGCCGGTGGTTGTATCGACAAAAACCACATCCTGCTGGGGGCCGGCAGCATTGACATACTCGAAGGTTGCCTTCCAGGCGAGATGGCCACGACCATCGGAACCGAGTACATAGCTGAGTTCAGGTTCGCTGGCCCGGTTGCCCTGGATCTGGGCGCGGCCGAAGGCGGCGTTGGCTCCGAGGGCCGGGACGTCGGGAAGGTCTTTGCCGGAGACGAAGTCGCCATTGACGGCGAAAACCGAGCCATCGGCGTCAGCGTGTAACACCATGCCCGCCCCGGCCACCGGGAGGCCGTTCAGCCGCTGCTCGAAGCGCACGTGGAAATTGCCCGTACCGTCCCTGAACACTTTCGTGTCGATCATCTCTTCGTTTCCCTCGGCGCCAAAGTGTTCGATCAAGACATTTTGCAAAGCGGACTTTGCCGACGCGCGCAGGGCGGCGCGGGAGATGGCATCAACAGAGCCAAGAAGTCCGCTAACAAACGCCGGTCGCCCGCCTGCGCCGGTGTGCTTCACGTTGGTGGCCTGAGCGTCGGCCAAGGCAGGAAGAGTGGTTGAGACGAGAAGCACTAAGACAAGGGCGTATAGGCATCGACGACTCGACATGATGTGTTCCCGTGAGTTTGGTCCCGGAAGTGGCGAGCAGCGCGGCAGGGAATGGTTTCGCACCCTGGCGAATGGCCCCACCCGTCCCGAAGGAGTTTAGGATTTTTCACCACCGTACCTGAGCGAAAGGGTAGACTACTTAGGCCGAAAATCCAAGCGCCCGGTAGACAAGGCCCGTCGCGCTGTTGCGGTTTTTCAGCTATACCGAGAAACCGCTTTGCCTTGTTGCTGGCGTGGTTACGGCTAAGATCGAGGCACACTCGAAACCACTGGCCCGGTGGCTATCGCGATCGCCGGCGCAAGCGCTCATTTTTGTCCCGTCTGGATCAGCACCCGCGGACAGTGCCTTTGTGCTCGGCCTGCACATCCACACGCAAGCTTCTAAAGCAGACTCCGTTCTAGGTACTCCCGGGACACCGATGCCGTGTATCGGAGGACGGGTTCTGGTTGCGATCGGCCAGTCAATTTTGCAGTTGCGACTGTCTGCTTCGGGTCGGGACTTGCCTATGAGGATCAACGGGCCGAGGGTCCGCAGATCAACGTAG
>JBJYXA010000316.1:0-2435 GCA_046259705.1 Caldilineaceae bacterium | reverse complement strand
TGGCGACCGCATGGGAGTTCCTCAAGTACAGCTTTACGCCGGAGCGCTCCATCATCTGGCACAAGGACACGGGCTACTTCCCGACCAGCAATACGGCCTACGAAATGCTCAAGGAGCAGGGTTGGTTCGAAGAACACCCGAACCACGCCACCGCCTTCGATCAGATTCTGAGCGGCACGGATACGCCGGCTGCCGTCGGCGTGCTGCTGGGCAACTTCGTCCAGATACGCGACATCGTGGGCACTGCGATTGAGGAAATCGTCGTCAACGGCGCCGACCCCAAGGCAACGTTGGACGCCTCCGCAGCCGAGGTCAATCAGGTCCTGGCCGACTACGCAGCGCTCGTGCAATAGGCATTCACTGAACCGGGACCGGTGCGACATGCGCCGGTCCCCACCGTCCTCACAACACCCATGCAGACACGATTCCCGAATCGAGTACTACCGTACATCCTCCTGTCGCCGAGCGTGATCGTCGTCCTCATCTTCTTCGTGATCCCCAGCGTGCAGAGCCTCTACCTGAGTTTTTACCGCGTCAACATGCTAGGCACCAAGAAGATTTTCGTGGGGCTGGAAAACTTTACGCGCTTGCTTCAGGATCCCGCCTACCTGAACTCGGTCATCGTCAGCCTGAAGTTCGCGTTCTTCGTGGTCTTTGTCGGTCTGGGCGTCAGCCTGGCCATCGCCGTCGTCGCCAACCAGCGCTATCGCGGTTTCTCGGTCTATCGCACCATGCTCATCTGGCCATACGCGCTCTCCCCCGCCATCGCCGCTCTCATCTGGGGCCTCATGATGGACCCGAGCTTTGGCATCATCTCACACATCATCAACTCGCTCACCGGCATCCGCTTCAGCTATCTGACTAACGGCTTCCACGCCCTGCTCTTTCTCTCCGTCGCCGCCACCTGGAAGATGCTGGGCTACAACATCATTTTCTTCCTGGCCGGCCTGCAGAGCATGCAGGTGGAGTTGCTGGAGGCAGCCTCCATCGACGGCGCCGGAAGCTGGCCGCGCTTCTGGCGCATCATATTCCCCCTGCTCTCGCCGACCACCTTCTTTCTGTTCATCATGAACACGCTTTACGCCTTCTTCCAGGTCTTCGGCATGGTCCACATCACCACCGATGGCGGGCCGGGCCGGGCTACCGATCTGCTCGTTTTCAAGCTGTATCGAGATGGATTCATCGGCATGAATACAGGCTTGGCCTCCGCACAATCGATCGTGCTCCTGGTGATGGTCGCGTCGCTGACGCTAATTCAGTTTCGTTACGCAGGCAGCAGGGTGGTTTACCGATGAGCGCCCCAGCGATGAGTTCCAGTTCAATGCGCACGCGACCGACTGCGGCTACCCGCTGGTACAGCCTGCGCAAGAACGTGTTGGCTCCTATCTTCGCGCATGGCGTCATGCTGGCCACTGTGATCGTCATTATGTTCCCCGTTCTCTACGCCTTCGTGCTCAGCACCCAGACGCCGGCCCAGTACTACCAGTTTCCCCCGCGCCTCATGCCCGGCACATCGTTGTTGGAGAACATCGGCGTCGTGTGGAACCGCGTAAACATGGGGCGGCTGCTGCTCAATACCATGTACATCTCCATGTCCGTGGCCATCGGCAAGATCATCCTCAGCATTATCGGCGCCTTCGCCTTCGTCTACTTCGACTTCCGTTTCAAGACCTTTTTCTTTCTGATGATCCTGATCACCCACATGCTGCCGTTGCCGGTGCGCATCGTGCCGACCTTCGAGCTCATCGATCACTTTGGCTGGATCAACACGTTCAACGGGCTCACCATACCCTTCTTTGCCAGCGCCACCGGCATTCTGCTCTTCCGCCAGCTTTACCAGACCATCCCGCCCTCGCTGGCCGACGCAGCCCGCATCGACGGCGCCGGGCCGCTGCAATTCCTGTGGTCCATCGTCTTGCCCATCTCGCGCACCAACATCGCCGCCCTGTTTCTCATCGAATTCATCTACATGTGGAATCAGTACCTGTGGCCGCTCATTATCGCCAACTCCGAGCGAACGCGCGTCGTACAGATCGGCCTCAAACAGCTAGTAGACACGGACGCCGCGGTCAAGTGGCACTACGTATCCGCGGGCATGCTGCTCTCGGCCATCCCCCCGCTCATCGTGCTCGTCATCCTGCAACGCAGCCTGCTGGAAGGCATGTCCCTCTACGAGGAAAAGTAGCGGACACTTGAAAAATGGGAGATCGTGGATTACGAGATAGTAGCGAGGAAGAGTGTCAAAGGCCCAGCCGGCACGTCCTGTACGGTTCAGCAAGCAAGCGCCATTCGGCTCCGTGCTACTCCCTTTGCGCCAAGTTAATCCCTGCGTAGGCACGAGCGCTTTTGCGCGACAACCACCTTCTCAGGCCTGGACCACACGCACCGTTGATCATCGGCAGCTACCATTCGCAAAACGCGGCGGCAGTGATATC
>JBJYXA010000315.1:0-1836 GCA_046259705.1 Caldilineaceae bacterium | reverse complement strand
ACCAGTTTGGACGTGTTCATTGCGACCAGGTCAACATCCTTGTCCCACAAGTCGAGCGCGTCCTTCAAGGCCCAGCGAGCGGTGGCAAATGTAACCGTCTTGGAGACGCTGCCGATCATGATACCCATCTGGTTACCCATGTTGGGCGCAGCCGGATAGTGCGGATCTGCTTCGTCCGGGCCGCATGCGTCGTCGAAAATGGTCGATGACGCGCGGCCGTACGTCTTGCCCAGGCCCCAGACGCCCACCGGTTTTCCGTAGTAGGCAACGCCCAGTACAGCCGCGCCTACGCAGCGCGTCTTCATGAAGCTCAGCATCTGATCCAGAATCGGCTGTAATTCCGGCTTGCCCCAACCGTTGATGGGAATGTAGCCGGGTGGCTGCGCCATTACGGTAGCGCCCCCAATGTCGATAACGCCGCCCCCATCGTCGAAGGTTGTCACGCGCAATCCCGTCTCGTTCAATCCGTCCCCTGGGGGCGCTTTGAAGAAAACGTTGCTGCCTTCGACCGTGTCTAGACACTCTGTCGCGTCTCTCGTGGGCAAGAGGCAACCATATCCGTGTTCGATTTCCCAGCGTGTGTTGGCGTTCACGGCCGCAGTGGACGCGTCCTGTGGAGCTACTGACGACGCGCTCAGCTCGACGACTTCGTCGCGCGCAATGGAGTCATCCGCGCCGCGAACTACGATGCCCGGCGTGTCATCGGGCGCTTCCACGCAGGAATCCCCTTCTTGGTTCGCCACATAGCCTGGGGCGCATACGTTGCATTGCGCGCCGACGTATCCGGTTTCGCAAGCGCACGCGGCCACGCCTTCCAGCAGATGAGCCGAGCCATGTCCGCTACAGGAGGCATCCGATAGATCGTCGTCGGGTACGCAGTAATAGCCATCCCAGAACGCGTGGCCCGCGGCCGGCTCCAACACGCCGTCGCCTCCCTCATTGAACGTGTCCGGATCTTGGATCCCGAGCGCGCCGCTTTCATGCATCAGGTGAAATCCGTCCGCGCAAGACCCGCCGCTGAAGGCAACTGCGCCGGGGTCGAGTGTCGGTTGTGGCGGCGGTGTCATTGTCGGCGTCGGGGATGCCGTGGCAGTAGGCCCGCTCGTCGGCGTGGCGGTCGGTATTTCCTCTCGTACTTGCCCGTTGCCGTCGCGCATCACCGGCAAGAAGACGTCAGTGTCCTGCGCCAGCGCCCGGCCCATCACGATCGGCGTACCGAGCACGACCGCGAGCGTAACCAAAACGCACGCGATCACCATCAAGAACCAGCGATTTCGGCTCATCTCGTATTTCATTGTTGTGTTAGCTCCTCTCCAGCAGTGCAATACATCTTCCCGCAGCGCAGGTGACTGTGGGCGCAGTGTGTCGATCGCATGCCGTTGCGGTAGCGACGTAGGCTTGATCAGCGCGATCTATGTGGTCGAATTGGCGTGGCGAATGTGCACGCCAGAGAAACGAATGAGAAAGGCCGGGGCGCTTAGCCTGATTCGCACGAACGAAATCTCACGGTATAATGGCTACGCTTTGCGATCAGTCACGAGTCACAAGCGCACCGCCTGATTTGAGCTATACCGTTGTGGCGTATGAGGCGTACGTCGCGAATCACAAAACGAACAGGATGTCAGAGTCATTTTGCCTCTGGCGAAGTGTCGTTTTTGGCCAGCGCCCGACCATCTGCAAGCAGGGTACCAGACACCGATGACAAGATCGTTACAGCTTCGTTACAAGAGCATCGGATTCGCAGCCATGGGTGCGCAATGCGACCGGTAATTAGCCGTGCATCGAGATTCTGTCAACAACTCAAGAGTAATTGCCCGCGGCCGCCTCGTCGTCCAG
>JBJYXA010000314.1:0-3442 GCA_046259705.1 Caldilineaceae bacterium | reverse complement strand
GGTGCCCGCGGATTCGACGAGCGGGCGCGTGAGCTGCTTCGCCTGGCGAGGACGATCGACCGCCGTCGCACGGCGGAGTACAAGTTGTTCGCTGGGCTGATCGGGCTACTAGGCTGGCAGCGCGCTGCGCGTTTGGGCGAGCGGCTCGCCGGCTGGCTGCGCAGGTGGAAACCTGCCAATGCGCAACGGCGTCTTTCCTGATGGCCACACTCAGCCGTTCAAGTGTCTTGCCAAAGCGGATCATCAAGTCGCTGGCAGTACCGTTTCTGCGCGCACGGTTCAAGCGCGGTGTTCGCGGCTTCCCGGCCCCCTATCAACTTCACCTCGGCTGCGGCTCTCACCATCTGGACGGCTGGATCAACATCGACTTCATTCGAACGCCCGCCGTGGATCTGTGGTGGAACATTGGTTGGCCGGTTCCCTTGAAGGATGATAGCTGTCAGTACATCTTCCACGAGCATGTCCTCGAACATTTCGAGTTAAGGCGCGGTCTGGAGCTGCTCCGTGAATGCCATCGCCTGCTGCGGCCGGGAGGCATTCTGCGTGTTGCCATGCCCTCACTGGATCACATGCTAGCGCAGTGCGCCAGCGGCGAATGGCGCTCCCACCGTAGCCCTCACATGCCGGCGGTCGCGACACGCGCCGAGTTCCTCAACGTCAACTTCCGGCACTGGGGGCATCAGTGGATCTACGACGGAGAGGAGTTGCATCGTCGGCTGCGGGAGGTGGGATTCGAGGCCATCCGCGATGTCGAGCGACACCAAAGCGAGTGCGACGCGCTGCGGGGCATCGAGTACCGCGCGGATTCTCTGCTTATTTGCGAGGCGGTCAAGACCGATGACGCCCGCACGGCGGGGCCATCGGCATGAGCGTCTCCGCCTACTTCGCTAGGCCCTCGGACACGGCGATCGCTGCCCGCGATCCTGCGTTCATCGAATCCCTTGCGTGGGCGGCGGTGAGGATGCGAGACATCCGTGTGGCGCTGCGTCCGGAGTCCGCCGACATCGTGCTCATCGATGAGCGCTACCAGTATCGTACCTGGCATTACGCGGACGAGTTGGCACAGAGCGAATTCGTTCGGCGACACGCGGACCGGATTTGCGTCATCAATCATGATGATCACGCGCGCCCGTTTTTGCCAGGACTCTACACCTCGCTGGAAAAATCCCGACCCACATTTGTTCCTACTTCGGCCGTTCCGTACAAGAGGGACCTATGGCTCATTCCAGCTCCAGCGCCTATTGAGATCCCCCCGACAAAGTTGTTTGCCTTTCGCGGAACTTTCCATACTCACCCGATTAGAAAACGAATGTGTTCAGCATTGCGGCAGAGCCGAGAGGGCACTTGTGAGGAGCTTCGAAAGAGCTTCCACAGCCACGACGAACCCGACCAGGAGCGTTACATCGCGGACATACGAGACGCCCATTTCTCTCTATGTCCCAGAGGATTATCCCCCACGACGTACCGACTGTATGAATCGATGCAACTGGGCCGCTGCCCGGTCATAATTTCGAACGACTGGACGCCGCCGCCCGGACCCAGCTGGGACGAATGCGCCGTCTTCGTTAAAGAGGAGGAAGTGAAACGGATCGGATCTCGTCTCTACGCCGAGGTCGGCGCCGCGACCGAACGCGGGCGGGCCGCCGCCGAAGCCTGGAAAGAGTTCTTCTCATGGCCGAATCGGCGCAACTACTTCTTGAAGGCCGCTACCGAGTTGCAGCGAAACTTTATCGATCCCCTAGGTTACGCTGAACTCCGGGACCTTTGGGGGAGCAAGATTTTCCGTGCCCGCTACGAGTGGACATCGACTGGACGCATACGACAATTCTTCATTCGAAAGATCCGTGGCCTTAGCCAGACACCGCCAGCCTAACACGCGCTTCGTTTCAGCCGAAAGGCGCCCCGGCTCGCGAATCCCGCTACTCATTGCAACGATCCGCGACACTTAAAAATCTGGAGGAGTCGTCGACAAAGCTGGATAGCCAGACGCCGTAACCTTTTACCATGTACTCCGACATCTCAAGAAATCAGGGGGTTTTTTACATTGCCTTTGGCGAGCGCTACCGGGCCGAGTGCGTTGCGTCTATGTGTTCGCTGAGAAGGTACCATCCCGGCCTTCCGGTGTGCGTCGTCACAGAGTCACCGTGGGACTTGGAGCCAACACCAGAAGTCGTCTTGATTCGAGAGCCAATCCGGAGCCTGCGGGCCAAGCCCACGTACATGACATGTGCGCCGTTTACGCAGACACTTTATCTCGACACGGATACACGCATTGTTCGCCCAATCCAGCAAATCTTTGAGTTGCTGACCTATTTCGACATCGGAATTAGTTTCCGGCCGCAGTTTCTTCGGTGCGACCCATATTTCCTACCCTGGTGCAACTCCGGTGTAATCGTCTATCAGAATAATGACCGAGTCCAACAGACGTTTCGCCTTTGGCTTGAGCTGTATGCTGCCACAGAGGACGGAAGAATTGGTCGTGTTCACGACGATCGGTTCCTTCCATTGGCAATCGCAAGAGGCAGCGCCCGTGTAATACATTTAGCTGCCCCGCTCAACTTTTTTTTAAATGAGCCGCAATGTACCGCCTCTCCAGTGCGAATCATTCACTCACGCAACGAACGAGACGTGGCCAAGGCTATCGAGTCGACAAGTTGCTGGGATGCAAACCGCGACTGGGAGAGCAGAACGTGGATCCCACAACTAAGAAGCTTTTTTCCTTCGGGCGGTCTTCGCCCGCCTGGAATTTGGAAGAAAGATCCATTGATTGGGCTATCAATTCTAATGCGCCGGGCAAACTTGGCTATGGGCTCGTGGCTAGAAAACGCATCCAGAAGACTCTGGCCACCGCCCTAGCCGTGGCTTGCCAAAAGTTGCATCGACGGCGCTCGCGCAGCGTGATAATCCTAGTATTCGGGGAAAAACTTATGTCGCTTTCGCCGTCGGGCGTAAAGATCTGGAGGCTTCCACGAGGCGATAGGTCATGTGAAGCCGACACCCTCTCTGACGAAAAGTGCATTCGCGTAGTAAACCTCAGGTTTTTTGTTTTGTGGGACGACATCGTAGAGGGATAGAAAGCGAAGGCCCAATGGATATAGGTATGCCTCGATGCTACAGAATTTTGTGTGATAGCCGCCGGCGAACCCGACTTCCACCAAAATCGAATCGATACGCCTATCGCCCAACGCCGCGGATGTACCTTCCAGGCAAGCCATCTCATGGCCTTCGACATCAATCTTTAGAAGGTGGATAGTTGGTATGTCAAGGGCGTGTAGCATTTGATCAATCGTCTGGGTCTCCACCTCGATTGTTGCGAGTTGCCTATTTTGAAACGAAGGTTCGAGTGAGTGCATGGTTGACGACGTCGAAATTCGTAGAGAAGACTTTCCGGAATTCTTGGAGATTGCTATTGGGTGCGCAAAATGCAGCCGATCACTTCGGA
>JBJYXA010000313.1:0-3431 GCA_046259705.1 Caldilineaceae bacterium | reverse complement strand
ACGAAGTAGACCTGGTTCATCGCCGCGCCGCCGCCAGGCAACCCGATGTCGTTCAGAACGACGTGGTAGTTGCTCTCAATAGGAATCTCGACCCATGGCGTGCCGGGCAGGTTAGCGGTCTGAATGACCGTCGAAGGATACGGCGCAACCGGAACCTCTATCTCGGGGCGGTTGTAAGTAATCGTCGCCGGATCAGCAACCAGAGTTCCTTCAAAAAGAAGGTTCTGATCAAAGTGAGTTTGATCGGCACGCAACCAGATTGGGGGATTAGTCGAAAGCAGTGCAAGCTGTGTGGCAGGGATTGACTGTCCTGCAAGGTTCCCAGCATTCGTACCTTGAATGGCCCCTGCGCTAGGCTCCACATTGAGAACTATCCCGGCGTGCAGGCTAACTGTGCTAGGTGCGCCTGGATTCGGATTGGTCACGGTGACCGCGCCAATCTGATCGTTCAGCAAGCTGTTCCAACTAATAGTCGGTTCATCGAGGCCCGACAAATGCCCTGCAACCGTCAACGCCGGAAGCACAGTCGGCCCGAGAGTTACTTCTCCCACCAATGGCTGCGTTGCAACCTGCGTCACCTCATAATGATCCAGACTGGTCCTTGAGATGATGTAATGGGCGCCAGGCTGATTGGGCAAATCGGTGTTGGCAAGGTTCAGCGCCTTGGGTCCGGGCGGGACGTGCTTTACAGGACCACCGCCTCTATAGGATATGGAGGATCCGATGTATAGTGTTTGCGAACCTGCCAGCCAGTCGTACGGGTCCCAATAGACAATAGTGTTCCATTGGTCACTCAGCGCGTTAATGATTCGCGTGGTAAATGTGACGGGTGTCGTTCCATCTGGAAGTGGTCCACGATGGGCAGAAATTGAACCACGAGTGGATGAGACTTGAATGTAGTCGCCAGTATTCAGCGTGATGCCAGATGGATAATTGACAGCAAGCCCACGTCCTGGGACTGTTACAAGGTCATCGATAACATAGACATCGCCCTCTGTCGCGGTTGCCAAATTGGCAATCAATCGATCGAATGTAGAAAACCTGGGCGTGTCTGTGACTGTAATTGCGGAAGGGACTGCGTCGATATTTGCCGGAGGAAGACTTTGTGCCGTCGCCGGCAGGGCATCCACATGCGTCCAAGCACCGCCCGGTGTTTTGATGTCGCCGGTGTACCAAACGGTATCTCCGACTTTGAATTGCTTTCCAGCAAGGGGCGAACCCGGCGGTGCCGTAAATGCTGCACCAATAACGAGTCGCTGCCCCTCGCGGGGGTTGACTAGTCCCGTGCGTTGGACATATTGAGTCGGGCCGTTGACCAAATAGGCATTGTCTGGCGTCGCAAGCGCAACCCTACCCAGCGGATGAACGACTGTTGTGGGCTTGACCGAGACAATGAATGGGCCAGGAGCAACTGCGAACCCTTCCTGACCAAGACGCTTGTCCCCCGTGCAGATCACGCCATCGCCGGGGTTGACCGTGATCGTGGCGCCGCTGGGCAGGTTATACGTACCAGCCGTTCCCGCCTTGAGGATGATGAATTTGCCCCGGCAGTTCGGACCGGACATCGCGTTCGTGAAGAAGTCCTGCGCAGCCGTATCGTCGGCGTAAGCAACCATCGGCGGCCTGCCACCGATGTAGAATGGCTGACCCTGGACCAGAGGCGCCCCGTCCGTTGGCGCGACATTCGAGACTGCACGCCACAGACGCCCCTCGTAGTTGACGACCGAGTTTCGCTCCCAGTTGCCCGCTGCCCACGGCTGAATGCTGTAAAGCTGATCACCACGTAGCTTGGACAGAAGGTCGGAAGGCACGTGCGCCCACCGGAACCCGCCCGCCCCATCAGTGACGATCTGAATCCAGTCACCAACCTGGAGCATCTCACCGTCAAGGTCGCCGCCGATGACCGGAGTCTGACCATCAGGTAAGGCTGCGGCAGAAAGAATCTGCTGAGCGGCAGCCGGGGTCAGGGTCACTACATTGGCGTGGGCAACTGCCCCAAGGCCAAACTGACCATTCAGGGCTGTCGCGAGCTTCGTAGCTATTTCACTAGACCCGTCGGTAGCCAGCATATCAAGGGCTACCGTGACCTCGTGCTTATTGGCTGGGAGTCCGGTCTCCACCACCAGATAGAAAGGACGGGCAACCCCAACATCGGCACCGCCCGCCACAGTCACGGTCAGGTCTACCGTCGTGTCAGGGGTCGCCGGAGGCGCGGGCGAAGCCGTGACCGTGACGGCATGAGCCGCCGGGTCAGTGAGGCTCGCGTGTACCTGATAACTGGCGGGGCCGACCCACGTCCAGTAGTTGCCCTTGGTGGAGGCGTCCGGCGTCGGGAGCTTGGCCAGGTCAACCGCACCTGCTTTCGGTGGGCCGGGCATAACCGTACCCTGGAACAGCGATCCAGCTGCGATCCACTCTTTGACGAGGTCTTCCGAGAACAGGGTCTGCCACACACCCCCGTCAAAAGTCTTCAACTCGGCGTGGTTTGGCTGGATGGTTGCGGAGAAGTCGCCAAGTCGAAGCGGAGTAGCGTGTCGATCTGGGTCAGTGTCCGCCAACAGCGACTTCACGTAGCCGCGAGTGGAGATGGGTACCCAGGAAGCCGTGTCGGCGTCGTACCAGACAATCCGGTCGATAGACCGGATGTAATAGAGGGTGCGGAAATTCCCAGCCGCCGCGGCAGCCGCATCCGGAAGCCCGGACGGATCGTCGATATCAACAAGACCGCCGCCACCACTTACGCTGTTGATCAACTGCCAGTTAGCGGGGTCTTTCAGTACCTTGCTGGTGGCTGGGACGGGACCGATATACTCCCACAGCTCGTCGGTGTCTTTCTGGTAGACAAGAACGCCCTGCTCGATCTTGTCTAATGGAAGCGCCGTATGCCGTGCGGTCTCGTCTGCCGCGAAGAGCGTGGAAGTACCCTTCGGGACTTTTTCCCAAAACGTATGCACTCTGTCCGAGACAGCCATGTACGTATCACCGGTGGAACGTACATAAGCTATCTGCCCAGCGTGTGTAGGAAGTATCTTTTGGAAATCGGCCGGGCTATCGTAAACATTTGGGAAAGGAGATATTGGCTCCCACATATCCGGGAGCGACGGACCGTAAGCCCGCCAAAGGATACCTTCGCCTCGGGAATAAACAAGTTGTCCTTCTGGTGGATTAGGATATGTGGTCTTAAACATCCCTGAATATGAGACAGACGGTACAATTACCGGCTTGTCGTGGGGGTCGATCCACGCCCCATTCTCAGACACGTGCAGCGTGTTTGTGTCCTTCTTCCATACAATGAGCCCGTCGCGGGCGGGGACACCAAGTGCAGTCAGCCCAGCAGCGTCGTCGACCACGAATATGCTCTGCTCTGGAGTAACCCTCTCCCACGTGTTGGTCGCACCGTCTCGAACCCACAAGGTGTCTTCCGCGCGCGC
>JBJYXA010000312.1:0-2223 GCA_046259705.1 Caldilineaceae bacterium | reverse complement strand
GACGCGAGCGTCCGCTATGGGGCGCATTCCTGTCGGGGATAGGGCCTGCCCTGAGAGGCAGCTTCCGACCCAAAGCGGTCGTTAATTTAAGTCGCTCTTTTCGACGGCGTCAGGCGGCATAGCACTAAAGGCGTGACCGCGCGACGGCCCGTTTCCCAATGAAAAGGCGCCACGCATAGTCCACCTGGTGATCCGCACACTTCCCTCGAACAGTCATCCTTGTTCTCAACCAGATACTCACAAAGCAAAGCCCTTCCCATCCGTTGGCAAGGGGTGATCACTCACTCAGCACTCAGCCCACACCCTGTTACTCAAAAAATGACAACACTCATTTTTTGCGACGCTCTCCGCTACTACGCTCACTAGCATCGGAGTCTCAAGCCATGGTGCACGCACCCCAACAAAAGATGTGCTTTTGCGGATCAGCACGCACTAAGTTTCCAACAACACAGCCCGACCCATATCCGTGCGCTTAGGCTATTTGCTCGCCCTAATGCAAGAGCAATCCGTGCCAGCTCTGACCCTAGCAGCTACACTCAATCCCGCCCTGATTCCTACAACCTGTGGGGCTTGCGTTGTTGCACGAATTCGTGGCCGGAACGTAGCAACGAAAGCGCGGACAGCAACGCGCGCAACCATCGGATATCGCCTGAGCTGGGCTCGGGGCGGAGATCGACACCACAGTCGGCAGGAGAATTATCGCGCTGACGCGTCTAAGAAGGTCGCGACGTGACAGGTGATGCTGAACGAAAGGCGAGTTGCTTGAACTCCTTTTCAGAAGGTGGTGGCGGTCAAAGTCGTTGATTCCGAGCCAAACGAGATCTTCGGCAGCTTCTTGTGATATGCCATTGCGCCTCGCCAAAGGCGCCGCTACTTCGCCTACAGTTTTGCTGCCGTCACACTCCTTCCAAATTTCGGTCGCCGTTTGGTTCAGGCCGAAAAACTTTTCGCGCTCCAGATCGTATAAAATGATCTCATCATCGAAAAACTGACGTTCGACGAGTCGATCTTGGCGTGTTCTGCGAATTGGCTGAAATTCGCGTAGGTGCTGACTTGTAGGCTTCTCGGTCATTGGTACCTCTGCAGTAAGGGCTCAACGTAAAATGGCGTTAATCCATGAAACAACCTGGCCCGACTCGCCCCGTACTCCCTCAAAAATGAGGGCTCCCGTTAGCGATTGGCGAAAACGGTCAATCAACGGGATCGGCAGCCGACGCGCGGCCAACGCGTTCCTCAAGAGCACCATAGCAGCTGCTGCCCCGCGCAGCTGTTGGGGACTCCAAACTTTCACATTGGGGTCGAACTTTGTGGCTAGAACGAGTGCCACCGCAATGGGCCTATCACCAATTTGTTCGGCCTTTAGGGCCACGTTCCTTTTGGCTAGTGATTCCGTTGTGCGGAGTGCGAGAGGCTTGGGATATGGGATGACAAGTCCATCGCGATCAAAAACCGCCATATCATCAGAGTAGTAAGTTGCACCGCCGTCTAAGAGCGCCGATACTAGAGTACTCTTACCTGAACCGCTCTCCCCTGGCAGAATAACGGCCTTGTCTCCTATCGCAACCACGCCAGCGTGAACAAATAGATAGTCATCATGAGCCCAAAACCCGACTTCGTTGAAAATGATATCTTCAAAGCGTGCTAAAGCGGTTTCTATCTGTTTTCCTCTGTAGAGTCTTGTCGAACCGCGAAACAAAGTATACGTCGCTGGGGACTCGCCGGACCCTGCTAGCTCTTCAGAAATATAGTAGACGCTATCCAGTTCTTCGGCATCGCATACATTGGACAGAGGCGGAAGCAACAGAGCGACGCGGTCGAGTAGGTGAGGCGCGTTCGTCTGCACTTGATAGATCTGACCAAAGGCTTCGAATGTAAGAGAATCTGTCATAAGAGATTTCGCGCGCCGGTCTTGTCCGACCCGCTGGTTACGGAGTTAGCTGATCCCATTACGCAAGCGGCTGAACTTGCGGGCAAAGTCCGTACCAACCGCCGTGGCCGGCGGCGCTGAGAGCAAAGCATCGGCTTGACCCTTACTGTAGTTCTCACTGGCCTAGGATACTAACTCGACGACCGGCAATCGCGATTCCACGACATTAGCCATTGTGAGGTATGAGCGCTATTGGCGTTGTGTCGGAGCGGCATGGCAGGGCAGCCGTCAAGGTCTGCTTGTGGCCGACTCCGGCCGTTCGCTGGCCGACCCCGCAGGGCGTCCGCTGAGCCTCG
>JBJYXA010000311.1:0-2009 GCA_046259705.1 Caldilineaceae bacterium | reverse complement strand
CCCGAATAGGCATCACAATTACCCCCGGCCACGATCAAATTCGGGTAGCTGGCCAAGGCGCGACGAGCAAACTCTAGCATCAGAGTCGTCTTGCCATATCCTGCTTCGCCGGAAATGAAAACCACACGACCGCTTCCATTTAGTGCGCCCATCAGGTGTGATTGTAGCTTGGCTATCTCGAATTCACGTGCTACGAAGGGCGTTGCGCCCGCCTCCTCGTCCAGTGCGTCAGGTAACGTTTTGGCGGCAGGTAGAGCATCATTCGCTTCCCACGGAATAGTACGAGGATCCACATATTGGTTGCGCGCCAGCCTCAAGAAAGCGTCCCGCTGTGGGTGGGGTATAGCAAGGGCGTCGGCCAATACCTCGGCCATCTCGCGTGATGGACGCCGCGTCGCCTGTTCTATCTTCTTGATTGTAACCACGGCACAGCCCACCCGTTCCGCTAGCTGCGCCTGAGTCATGTCGAGCGCCTTGCGCTGTTGCCGCACCCATTCGTTGAACGAGGTGATCCGCTCCATCGTCGCCTTTCGCGCGGTGTATCCGTTTCTGTATCCGTCTGCAGCGTCAGGTTGCTATGCTCGCGAAGTTGTATCCCAAATCGTATCACATAGGGGTACCCGCTATCAATCACGCTGGATTACCTTACAAAGAGCAGTCAGCAGCGCTATGTTCGGTGAGTTGGAACGAGGAATCACAGGTGGAGGAAGTGAAACTGATATTGAACTTGATATTCGAACACAATCGGTGGTCTGGCAGATTGATGTGGAGTAGGAGGGCAGAACAATGACAAACGACAGGAACAACAAATCAAAGACTTCTATCGCAAAGCTTGTAGTCGCTGCAGTAGCCATCTTATCGATGGCAGCATGTACCGTGCAGGTGATGCCTCCAACGCCTGCACCAACGTCGGAGAATGCATCGCCGGAGGCCGGCGCCATGCCGGAGATCAACCCGTCGGATAACGTCAGCGTCTTCGTGACCGGCCTGAATAATCCGCGCGGTCTGAAATTCGGGCCCGATGGAGCGCTCTACGTCGCCGAAGGGGGCACGGGTGGTACGATGAGCACGACCGAGGCCGACTGCGAGCAAGTTCCGGCGCCAGTCGGCCCATACTCCGGCGATATGACCGGAAGTATCTCGAAGATTGATTCCGACGGTAACGTCACCATCGTTGCAGAAAACCTGCCCTCGAGCCAGACTACGCCCGAAACCGGAAGCTTCGCCAGCAGTGTCGCCGACATCGCCTTCATCGAAGACACTCTGTACGCAGCGATTACGGGGGCCGGCTGCTCGCACGGTCTTCCCGACACCGTCAACGGAGTATTCGAAGTCGACGCCGACGGTAATCTCACTCAGATTGCCGATCTGAGCGCGTTCTACATGGCCAATCCTACTGAGAACATGAATGAGCACGACTTCGAGCCAGACGGTACACCCTATAGCATGATCGCCGTTGATGGAGACCTGTATGTGGTCGAATCCAACCATGGCTCTCTGGAAAGGGTCACGCTAGATGGGGAAATCACGCGAGTGATCGATATCTCGGCATCGGCTGGCCATATCGTTCCTACAGGGGTGGCGTACGACGATGTCTTCTATGTTGGAAATCTCAGCGTCTTCCCGGTTCCGGCCGGCGTCGCCGAGATTATGCAGATCACGCCTGAGGGTGAGGTTGGCAACATTACACCAGGTCTGACCGCTGTCACCGGTGTGGCACTCGATGCGCAGGGCCGCCTGTACGCGCTAGAAGCGACGACGGTGGGCGGCGAGATGCCGGTGCCCGGCACCGGTAAGGTCGTGCGAGTTGATCTGGATTCCGGTGATTTGGAAGAGATTGCCACTGGCCTTGCCTTCCCCACGGCAATGACCTTTGGCGATGATGGCGTGCTCTACGTCGCCAATTACGGCTTTGGCTTCCCGCCTGGGAGCGGCCAAATCGTGAAGATCGAGGTGCCGGAGTTGGGCGACCAGGCAGTTCATGCGGATACGGATCAGGACCATACGGT
>JBJYXA010000310.1:0-6565 GCA_046259705.1 Caldilineaceae bacterium | reverse complement strand
AAATATCCAAGCACAAAATCAGTTCATCGCATCGCTGTTTGGTGTGATTGTGTAGGTCGAAACCGATCCTTTCGCTTGACGATGCACGTCAGCAATTCGAAGCAATTATTCGCAACACAGCCCGGGGAAGCGTAGATGCGGAATAGGGATTAGGCAAACAGAATCGCGATTGACATATCCCTGCCGCTTGATTACCATACGAGAGCGGCAGACTGTTAGAACCTTAGCTTCCCGACATCCTAGCATTTCGTTGCGAATTCGTTCGATTACGAGCACGTCCAACTGGTACTTGCGGGTTCCCCAACTGGGTGTCGGAACCAGTCCAGCCAGGCTCTACACAGGTTTTGCGTGCGACTTGAACCACCATTTTCACAAGACACAGTAGCATGCGGTCCACTTTAGGGGCTGCTCCATAACGAGAAAGGATGGTAGCGCGATGTCTAAACGTGCAGTTCTGGTAGCCGTTGCCGTACTTCTACTTGCTGCGCTCGCTGCGAGTTGCACCGCACCTACAGCCGCGCCGGAAGCCGCTGAAGGAGGCGGAGAAGCGGCTGCGCCCGCTGTCGATGAACTGAACATCCTGTGGGCTCAGTGGGATCCGGCTGACTATCTGCAGGAAATGGGCAACATGTATCAAGAGGAGACTGGGATCAAGGTCAACGTTGTACAGGAGCCATGGGGCAGTTTCTATGACCGCGCCTTCACTGAGTTCGCTGCCGGCGGCGACACTTTTGACATGATCGTCGGCGACAGCCAATGGCTGGGTCAAGGGTCCGAGCAGGGGCACTATGTCAACCTGACCGACTTCATGGTTGAGAACGGCATGGACACGTCGGTCACGCCAGGCACACTGGTCTACTATGGCGAATACCCGACGGGCTCCGGTCAGTATTGGGCGTATCCGACTGAGGGTGATGCTGTCGGCTTCGCTTATCGTAAGGATTATTTCGAGAATCCAGACGAGATGGCCGCCTTCGAAGCTGAATACGGCTACCCGCTGGCGCCGCCGGAGACGTGGGAGCAGTTCATGGACATCGCCAAGTTCTTCACGCGGCCAGATGACGGCATTTGGGGAGCCGCTGTCTATACGCAGAAGGACTACGACGGGATGACCATGGGATATGAGAACGTGTTGTTCAGCTATGGCGGCGATTGGAAGGACCCGGAGACGAACGAAGTCGTCGGCGTCGCCAACTCGCCGGAGGCTATCGCGGCGCTCGAGTACTACCGGGAATTGTATGACTGCTGCAGCCCGCCTGGGATGGGCAACGCCTTCTTCCAGGAGACGAACGACGCCATGATCAGCGGTCAGGCGGTGATGGCAATGAATTACTTCGCCTTTTTCCCGGCGCTGGTCAGCGAAGCCATCAACCCGTTCGCCGCCGACATGGGCTTCTTCGCAGTACCGAAAGGCCCAGGAGGCGAGAGCTATGCCGCGCTGGGCGGACAAGGCACGAGTATCGTTTCCTATATAAGCGAGGAACGCCAGCAAGCGGCTAAGGATTTCCTCAAGTGGTTCGCCTCTCCCGAGATTCAGGCTGAGTGGGCGGCAATCGGCGGGTACACCTGCAATTCGGACGTACTTGCATCTGAGGAGTTCCTTCAGTACGCCGTCTACAACGAAGCGTTTGCCAACACCATGAACGCAGTGAAAGACTTCTGGAATATTCCGGTCTTTGGTCAGTTGCTCGAGCCGACTCAGCGAGTACTGACAGCTTATGTGGTTGGTGGCGAGGGTACAGCCCAGGAAGCGCTCGACACCATGGTGGAAGAGCACGACGCTATCCTGCGCGAGAACGGTTACATCGAGTAGACTACCGTACTCAGTTAGCTGCATGACAAGCGACCGTTGAGAAACGGAGCAGCGTGGGGCGCTTCCACCTGACAGTTCGGAAGCGCCCCAGCATCTGAGTACCGCCGACATGCCATTCCACCTGCAGCATACCGAGAGTCCAGCAATGCAACAAGCCCAGGCTCAGGTTCAGGCGCCGCCCGGAAGGACGCGCCACCGACAACTCAGCGATACGGCTATCCAGTGGCTCTTCATCGCACCCACGCTCATCCTGCTAATCCTGCTCAACATCGGCCCGCTCTTCTACAGCCTATACTTGAGCTTCACCGACTTCTCCGCAATCGCCAATCAAGCACCGAATTGGGTTGGCTTTGCCAATTACCGTGCGTTGCTTTCCGACCCGCAGATGTGGAAGTACTTTTCCACGACTGGTCGATTTGCCTTCCTCTCGGTCGGTCTACAGACTGTCATCGGTTTTGGCACTGCGCTGCTGCTAAAGGAGCAGTTCAAAGGCAACGGTCTGCTCACGACGCTCATCCTCATCCCGATGATGCTTTCGCCGGTGGTCGTAGGCCTTTTCTGGAAGCTCATCTTCAATCCAAGTTACGGCATCTTCAACTACCTGATCGGCTTCAGCAACCCTGCAAACGCGCCGGACTGGCTCGCCAGCGGCAAGACGGCGTTGTGGGCAGTCGTGATTGTTGACGTGTGGATGTGGTCGCCGTTTGTGATGCTGCTCTGCCTATCCGGACTCAAGGCTATTCCCGACTACCTGTATGAGGCTGCCGTCATTGACCGTGCCAGTTCTTGGATGCAGTTCTGGCGCATCACGTTCCCGCAGGTCATGCCTTTGCTGCTCATCGCCGTCCTGTTCCGCACTATCGAAGCCTTCAAGGCTTTTGACCTGGTCATGGGGCTGACGGGCGGCGGACCCGGCGATTCGACGGAACTGGTTTCGGTGAACCTGTACCGAATTGCGTTTGGTCAGTGGCGCACAGGCATGGCGAGCGCGCTGGCATACATCGTGCTCATCGTTATCATCGCCATCAGCAACGTATACATTCGCTATCTCAATAAGGCGAAAGAGGAGAATTAGGATGGCGGCTGAACCAGGTGCAAGCGTCACAGAAGAACCGATCATCGCCGCCAACGCCCCGCGTCAGCAGATTGACTATTCCGTACGCGTCGACAAAGTTGGCGGACGCACGCAGGCAGTCCGGACGGTGCGCATCCTGCTCATCACAGCTATCGCAGTCATTATGCTAATTCCGGTCTACTGGATGGGTGCGACTGCCTTTAAGTCACGTGCAGACGTCATCGCGATCCCGCCCAAGGCGCTCTTTACGCCCAAATTGGAGGGTTTCGTCAACCTGCTGACCGACCGCGCTGTCCTCAATAAGGTGCGGCTGGAGCGACTGCGAGAGCAGGAGGACCTATCGCTCTTCGAACGCATAGCCATCGATAACGGGCAGGTGATCACGGGGCCGAGTCCCTACGTCTCCAGGCTGCGCAATTCGATCATCATCGCTGGCACCTCGACTATCCTTGCCGTATTCCTAGGTTTCTTGGCTGCCTATGCGTTTAGCCGCTTCAACGTAGCGGGCGAGAACGATCTCCTCTTTTTCATCCTGAGCACGCGCATGCTGCCCGCCGTGGTTGTGACCATTCCCATCTTCATTATGTACAAAAGCATCGGACTCCATGATACGCATCTGGGCCTAATTCTGCTTTACACGATCTTCAATCTTTCGCTCACGGTCTGGCTGCTGAAGGGCTTTATGGATGAGATCCCGCGCGAGTATGAAGAGGCGGCGATGGTGGACGGGTACACGCGCCTGCAGGGGATGCGTAAGGTCGTGCTGCCGCAGGCGGTGACCGGCATCGCGGCGACAGCAGTTTTTGCGTTGATCTTTGCCTGGAACGAGTACGCCTTCGCTCTCATGTTGACGACGGAGCGAGCGCGTACCGCTCCACCCTCCATTCCGTCGATTTTAGGTCGTGGCGGGATTGAGTGGTCAGCCATCGCAGCCGGCACGCTCGGCTTCCTGATTCCTGTCGTGATCGTCACATTCGCACTGCGTAAATACCTATTGCGCGGCGTTACCTTTGGCGCTATCCGACAGTAACTTCTCACGAGTACGCAGACGAGTATAGAGACGCATGGCAAGTATCGAACTACGTAGAGTAGAAAAACGATTTGGGGACGTGCACGCGGTCAAGCCGATGGACCTGACGATTCACGACGGAGAATTCGTCGTGCTGCTGGGTCCGTCTGGATGCGGCAAGACGACCACGCTGCGCATGATATCCGGGCTGGAGGCGGTCACCACAGGTCAGATCAACATCGACGGGCGAGACGTCACGTGGAATCATCCCAGCGAGCGAGATATCGCCTTCGTGTTCCAGTTCTTCGCCCTGTACCCGCACATGACCGTGCGCGACAACATCGCATTTCCTCTGAGGGCGCAGAAGCTGCCTAAGTCCGAGATAGACCAGCGCGTTGCGGAGGTGTCGACGCTTCTGCGCATTACACATCTGCACCAGCGTCGTCCGCGTGCATTGAGCGGCGGGGATCAGCAACGCGTGGCGCTGGCGCGAGCGCTCGTTCGTCAGCCCGCCTGTTTCCTAATGGACGAGCCGCTCGGTGCGCTGGACGCCGAGTTCCGCGCCGCTATGCGCGCAGAGATAAAGCGGCTGCATCTGGCGCAGAACGCTACGACGGTCTACGTTACGCACGATCAAATAGAAGCCATGGCGATGGGCGACCGCATCGTGGTCATGTCGGAGGCTGTTGTGCAGCAGGTGGGCACGCCAGCTGAGGTCTACTATGATCCAGCCAATCTCTTTGTCGCACGTTTTATCGGCAGCCCCGGCATGAACCTGGTAACAGGGGATTACGCCAACGGTGTGCTCTCGGTAGCGGGCGGTAATCGTTTCCCCGTGCCCGAGCCATGGATTCCGGTCATCGAATCGAACCTCAGCGGTTCAAGCGCTATCCTTGGATTTCGTCCCGAGGCGGCAGTAGTAGGCGACGCCGGCGATGTAGGCGGTCAGATCTACGCCGACGACATGCAGGGAGCCTATTCGATGCTGCATGTCGCGCTCGAACCTGGGAATCCGGATACAGTAGTGCATCTGCGCGTAGATCGCGACCATACGATGCCCAGCGGTTCTTTAATTCGATTCTCGGTCGATGCTCGGTATATACGGTTCTTCGACCCGGTCAACGAGGTGGCGCTTCCGTTGCCCGAAATCCTACAGAACGGCAGCCCGCAGGAGGCGCCCAGTGTCTGACGTGCGCGTGGAGTCCATTACGAAACGGTTCCGCAGTATCGTCGCGCTAGACGATGTCAGTTTCGAAGTGCTGGACGGCGAATTCTTCGTGCTTCTCGGACCTACCGGCGCGGGCAAGACCACGACCCTCCGTACTATCGCCGGGCTAGAGAAGCAGGACGAGGGTCAAATCTATTTTGACGGCGAACCGGTGAAGGATTTTTCGCCCGCGGAACGGGATGTAGCATTCGTTTTCCAGCAGTACTCGCTCTATCCAACGATGACGGTCTTCGAGAATCTCGCCTTCCCACTCAAGTCCCCGCAACGCAAGTGGGCCAAGGGCGATATCGAACAGCGCGTCAGCGAAGTAGCTCAGATACTGCGCATCGACCATCTAGTCGACCGCAAGACGGCGAATCTATCCGGCGGTGAGATGCAGCGCGTCTCGATCGGGCGCGCCATCGTTCGCACGCCGCGTATCTATCTGATGGATGAACCGCTCTCAAACTTGGATGCCAAACTGCGGGAGGCGCTGCGCATCGAGCTCAAGCATCTGCAACACACGCAGAAGAGCACGGTTCTCTTTGTCACCCATGACCAGGTGGAGGCGCTGACGCTGGCGGACCGCATCGGCGTTTTGCGCAGGGGGCGCATGGAGCAGGTGGGTTCGCCCACGGACATTTACGACAGACCCGCATCGGTCAATGTTGCACAGCTTGTCGGGTCGCCGCGCATCAACTTGCTGCCGGCGACCTTGTGCGACAGCACCGTCATGATCACGGGTACGCAGATCCACGTACCCGTCACCAAGAATCAGGCGATGCGTCTGACCGGTGCGTTTACGCTGGGAGTGCGACCGGAAGACGTCGTTGTCGCCGCGGACGGCACATATCAGGGTTCGCTGAGCCTGATTGAGCCGCTAGGCATCGAAACAGTCTTACATATTCAGTGCAACGGGCAGACGGTCGTCAGCTTGGCTTCGGGGATGGTCGACTATAGTGTCGGCGACAACCTGCGTTTTAGTCTGTCTAGGGATCGGCTGCACTTCTTCGACGCCAAGGGTATCCGGCTCTAGCAGAAACTGGACTGACCGATCACGATGGTATTCGCTGGCAGTAGGCCGGCGTCACACAAACCGAAACGGCAGCAACGAATGGGCACTCAGGCAATCATCTTTATCCTCGGATTCCTCGTCGTGCTGGGACTGTACATCACCCTGATCGTACAGGTTTCAAAGCGCATGAGCGATCGTATCAATGCGGAGAAGTTCGGCTTGATGGAGGGCGTCTTCATCGGCGGCATCATCGCAGGCGTCATCGCCATGTTTCAGCCTTGGCTGTTTCGAGCGTACAGCGTCGGCTTCATCGTCGTGCTATTTTCGACGCTGGGCTTCATCCTCTGGAGTCATATCACGCCGGCGCAGCCGGAATACGACAGCGAAGAATAGCCGGCGGTCCCGCGCTCGCGTCATTTTCAAGCACTGCTCGTACCCGAATGCCG
>JBJYXA010000309.1:15622-25474 GCA_046259705.1 Caldilineaceae bacterium | reverse complement strand
GTGTCGCCGACTACCTGGCGCTCAAAATCGGCGCGGATCTTCTCGCCGTTCAGCAGCTCGAAAACGCGCGTTAGCCGCAGCGTTTCGTCGAAGAAGCGGTCACCGCGCTCGGCCATTTCATACAATACATTGTCGACGCGGCTGCTCTGATACTTGAAGTCTCGGCGCATATCTACCTGATAGGCTTCGAGCTGCTCTTCAATCAGATCAAGAGTTTCGAAATCGCCCCGCAGCACTGCCTTTCGGTTGGCGATAAGGTCTCGGTATTGGTCAATCAACAAGGAGGCGACGCCGAGTGGGCTCTCTAGCTTCAGCCGCACGCGTTCTTCAGCATCTAGCGTGGTCAGGATATATTTCTCGAGCGCGCCAAATCGGCTTTCCTTCCACTGCTGGTTCTCCAATAGCTCGTCATCGCTCTGTACGGCAACCTTGGCGCGCAGTGCAAGACGAGCGCTGGCTGGAAAGATTTCTGGAGAGAGACGTAGCAACTCCTGCGCGTTGCGACCAACATACTCCACGACCTCTTGAATCTCGGATTCCTCTTCCGCCAGGTCGATCTTGTTGATCACAATGACGATCTTTTTTCCCCACTCCCTAATTCGTTCCAGGAAGAGACGCTCGCTTTCCGTGAACGGCCGCTCCACACTCGTGACGAACAACACGAGGTCGCTGCGAGGGATGAATGTCTCAGTGATCTCCTGGTGACGCTGGATCACCGCATTTGTGCCCGGTGTGTCCACGAGGTTGAGCTCGCGCAACCATTCTACCGGCGCCCGTATGATACGGTAGTCTTCGTTAGGGGGGTCGACGTTGATGCCGTCGAGATGGCGGACAACGTGTATGTGGCTAGTGGTAGGCGTCACGCCTTCGGGAAGCAGGGATTGGCCGAGTAGGGCGTTCAAAAACGCAGTCTTTCCGGCATTGAACTCTCCGACGACCACGATCAGGAAGAGCTCTTCGATCTGTTGCAAGCTGCGCTTCAGCACAGCCTGATCTTCGTCCGACGCGTTCAGCCGCGCCAAATGAACGCGCAACTCCTCGAGCACTGTCCGCTCGCGGCGGAGCAACTCGTCGTAATCGCTGGAAAGGAGACGTTGCAGTGTCACCGATCCATCCGCCCGGTTGGTGGTTGGTGTTCGGCTCTCAAATGTCCCGTTGCCAGGTGAATTGGTCTCGTCCACGCCAGTCTCCTAGTGAGGCGCAACAAACAAGGTTGGTGTGATCCGTGCGACAGCGCCTCATATCGTAACTTGACGAAAGGCTGCTCCATTTTAGCACAAGGGTGTGTTCGGCAGGCAACCACCACGCCGTTGCAGGATCAACGAGTTAACTGTTGTGCGAGGTCCGCGGCATATGCTCAGCGCCCGAGCTACTGCTGTGGCTGAGTATACGTGGCTCTGCGGGCGCGCTATAATCAGGCGAAGTCTGTGGCTGCGGACGGTGATCAGGCTTCAGAGGCCTACGGACGCATTGGGATGATTGGATTGCGGTGGCTATCGAATCAAGGCCGGTACTATCCTGTTCGTAACTTGCGTGAAAAGGCGCATCGATAGGCGAAACGATAGGCGAAACGGCCGTCAACTGCCCGAGAGATACGAAAGGGGTCCTAATGGCTAAAACACCATCATTCTACGATCCAGCACGCGTGGGAACGCTCTTCTATCCGGATAAGGATGCCATCGCGGATTCGGCTGCCGCTGCCGACCTGCAGCCAACGGAAGGTGATCCGTACGTCCATCTGCTCCTCATCGACATGCAGATCGATTTTTGCCACATGAATGGTTCACTCTATGTGCCCGGGGCGGAGGATGACATTCGTCGAACCATTGAGTTTATACATACCAACGCGGAAAAGATCGGAAAGATCACTTGTTCTTTGGATTCGCACGTGCCGCAGCAGATCTTCTCGCCAAATTGGTGGATAGACGCCGACGGTGGAAATCCGGATCCGTATACGGTGATTGCCGCCGAAGAGGTCATTTCCGGGCGATGGACGCCGCTGCAAATGCCAGCTTGGTCAGTAGAGTATGTTCAAGAGCTGGAAAGGCTTGCCAAGAAGCAACTGATCATCTGGCCATATCACGTCTTGTTAGGCAGTGTAGGTCACGCGTTGGACCCCGAACTGTGGTCGACGGTCATATGGCACTCTCTGGCGCGCAACGTGGAGCCACAGTGGCTCCTCAAGGGCAGTATTCCGGAAACCGAACACTACTCGGTTATTCAGCCGGAAATCGCGGTTCCGAATGAACCTGCGGCCGCAAAGAATCAGAAGCTACTGGATGAGTTAGCGGCTGCGGATGCGGTATACATTGCAGGCGAGGCGGAGAGCCACTGTGTGCTGGAGACTGTGGAGGATATCGCATCAGAGTTCAGCGCCAGACCTGCTTTGCTTCAGAAGGTACACTTGCTTCAGGATTGCACATCGCCGGTCGTACATCCGGAGATCGACTTCCACGCAATTGCTCAGGAAAGGTACTCTGAAATGGCGAGCGCAGGCCTGAAATTATCCAAGAGCACAGACTTGGTGCGGCTTTAAGGGCCGGCATCCCGGTTTGGACGGCCTTTGAAATGCATCGGGCCCGCTCCAAAGTGAACTGGGGAGCGGGCCCTGTTACCCTAGCGCTTGAGATGGCGGGTATTACGTCATGCCATACGCGGCTGCAGCAGGCCGTACTGCCCATCCCTGCGGCGGTAAAGCACGTTCACGCCATCTGCATCCGGGTCGTAGTAGACGAAGAAATCGTGGCCGAGCAGTTCCATCTGTGCCATTGCCTCTTCTTCGTTCATCGGTTGCAGGAGGAATTCCTTACGCCGGATGATATTAGCTTGCTCTTGTTCTTCCTCCTCTTCGGCGTCTTCGTCAAGTACGGCGAGGAGTTCGGCCTCAGCTTCTGCGGAAGCTGCTGCAGAGGCGCGGCGTTTCGTGTGATAGCGCCGGCCCTTGAAGCGTCGTATCTGCCGATACATCTTGTCGGCGCTGGCGTCGATTGAGGCAAAGATGTCGCTTGTCGACTCCTCCGATCGCAGAATCTGCCCATTCGCCCAGACTGTAATCTGCGAGGTGTACCGGTCAGATGCGGCTCGCGTTTCATTGTGAGTCAACTCCACGCGAGCTTCCTTGGCGGCGGGAAGGTAGCGCTCCATCTTGCCAACCTTCTTGTCGACGTACTCCTCGAGCCAATCGGTGACGTCCACGTTGCGGCCATGAATGTGTAGATCCATGGTCATACTCCTTTCTACAATGTAGATCGTTGCAACCGCGGGAACCCGTCTACTGGTGCATAATTGCCGACGAGCCTGATCCTGCTTCGGAATGCCTACGGAAGTCACTGCCCGGAGGTAACCTGAAATGCAACAAAGGAATGGCAAACAGATACCCTCCGTTGCTTCTCCAGCGACTATTCAGATATGCAGGCTAATGGACGCCGAAAGGTAATCGGACTCGGCAAGTACAGCGGACAATTGACAACCCAATCATGTTTGAGTATCGGGTTCATGTAGAGATTGTAAGTCCGATGCGCGTCATTGTCAACCGTAATTCCGCGCATTGCTGGATCGTGTATGGCACAGGCCACAGGCCACACGATGCCGTGGCGGAGGCTTCAGGCCACCATCACGCAGCGTGGTTTGGAATCGCCAGCGTAAGCGCATATACCTCCGACGCGCCCGCAACCAATGCGGCATCAGCACACGCGCTTAGGGTTGCGCCTGTGGTGAACACGTCGTCGATCACCAGCAATGTGTGTCCGGCTACGGCGGGACTTGCCCGAAACGCGCCGAAGACATTCTGTTGGCGCTCGGCCGCGTTCAACCCGACCTGCTGCCGCGTAGCGCGAATTCGTTCGAGCCAATCTGCCTGCAAGGGGAGATGGCAGGCGTTGGCGAAATGCTCGGCCAGCAGTTCAGATTGATTATAGCCGCGCTCGCGCAACCGATCGGGGTGTAGGGGCGCCGGAACGACGGCGTCGATCCGGGGTGCGAGACTTTGCCAGGGATGCTGCTGGAAAACCGCGACCAAATATCGGCTGAGCGGCTGCGCAAGTTCCGGTCTGCCATCATACTTGAGCGCATGGATTGCTTCACGCAGCGGCGTAGTGTGCAGCGCTGCGGCTCGAGAGACGGCAATGGGAAAGCCGCTTTGGCGGCACCTTGAGCAGAGATGCACGGTTTTTTGCGGTATTCCACACCGTGGGCAAATGGTGGCAGGTAACGGTTCTACATTCTGCGCGCATCGGTCGCAGAACTCATGGCCGGGTAAGCCGCAGCCGGCACACTGTGGAGGAAACAGCAGATCCAGAGCGTGAGCAGAAATAGAGGCTGCAAAGACCCGCAGCCGCAATGAGAGTGCCATTGGCTGTTGACTCGCAATCAGATTTCCGATGCGATACCGGGTCACCGGTATGCCTTGTGATACGAAAGTCGAGCGAGATACCCTAGCCGGGAAACCAGGTTTGAAGCAGGTCGTTGATGAACATGCGCAGATCGTCGCCCAAGATGAGCAAGATCGAAAGCATAACGATGGTGAGTAAGACGATTATCAACGCCAATTCGACGAAGCTGTGTGCAGAACGATTGGAGGGCAACCTTGACATATACTAGGTCTTTCCTGTTCGGGGCCGATGCCTCCGGCTGCAGCGCTCAAGCGAGGAGCCGCCCGGTTAGGCATCAAGCCGTAATCTCGTGGCATTGTCACCACAATGGTGTGAAAAGGCAAGTTCGGCGCGCGGGCTCACAACTGGGCCAGGAACGTCGCGCAGGTTGGTTGAGATCTCTTTGGGAAGTGCAGTGGCGGTGCTATACTTTTTATATGTCTATGCAGCCCCGGCGGCAGTGGTTGTTCGCCAACCTAATACCAGTCAACTCGATCATCAGGTGCTATCACTGAGGAGGTGAACGTTGAACGATGCCGCCAAGATGTATGAATTGCAGAAAGTCGATTTGACCTGGGCCAAAGTGCGACGCCGGTTACTTGAGATTCAAAAGGCGCTGGGAGAGTCTGAGGAGTTGCTCGCCGCACGCTCGATGGCAGAGGCAACTGAGGCGGAGCTACAGTCGTGGCAGACTAAACAGCGAGAAGCAGAGTCGGAATCTCGTGAACTTGCCACCCGCATCGATGAGACGGATAAACAGCTCATGAGCGGTAGCGTACATATCCCTAAGGAACTGGAAGCGTTGCAGGCAAGTGCAGATGCGTTACGACGCCAACGTTCCGGCGTAGAGGATGCTGCCGTGGAAGCGATGATGCATGTCGATGAGTTGAAGGTGCAGGCTGAAGAGCAGCGCAGCGCTGTGTCGGCGCTCGAGGCCGAGTGGAAGAGTGGTCAGGAGCATCTGCGCGCCGAAGAGATGAAGATGAAGCAGAACTATGCCCTGCTCAAACGCAAGCGCGAGAACGTTGCGGCCGCCTTGCCGGCGCCGCTGCTTGAAAAGTATGAACATATGCGCAAGCGCAGGGCAGGTGTCGCAGTGGCCCCGGTCAGGGACGCGGAATGCGGTGCGTGTCATGTGTCCTTGCCCACGGGCGTGATCAGCGCCTTGCAGGGCAATCGTGACGAGCTTGTGCTCTGTACGAGTTGCGGACGCTATCTGTTCTTGGCCTAACCACGAAAGGCGGTCTGCTGCAAAGGACCGCTAATTCTGTGACCGTACACATATGATCCCGGCCTACCTTTTCCGCTGAGAAACCGTCCCTTCTGTAGGTGGCTTTGGCCGCCTACATTAGAGCCGCGCCTCGTCAGCTTCGCGCGTACTGCCTCTCAGCACAGAACGACCAAGGTGATCAGGCATAGCCTAGAATCGGCGCAATTTCGTTTTCGTGGTTTTGATGCCGAAACGGTCAACTTCGCGAGTAGAGAGCCACGCACTTGTCTCGAAGAAACCATACGTGCGCCGCAGCGGTCCGTAGCGACGTTGTACGAGTTCGCCCAAATCGCTAGACATAATGTGCCATATAGTCTGTTCAAGTTCCTCGATGCGCCATAACATCTCGCCGGGTGTGCGAGGGACGGGGATGTCGGCGTAAGTGGGCGGCTTGCCATAGCTTTGCGGAAATGTGACCTGTTTCGATGGTAGACGTGGCAAATACCCAAGTGCGATAGCTGCCATGCCAAAGGAAAGTAGTTGCCGTCGCACGCGTTCTACTTCAGGCTGATATGCGTGCGGGGGCAAGGCCCCTGATTGTTCGTTGTCTATAGCGGTGTCTCCCGGGCGTTGCGCCTCAGCTGCACCGGAGTCATCGAGATCAAGGCCTAACTCTTGGCTGAGGCTGTCCCAGTCGGTAAGGACTCTGTCGAGTAGATAGCGGAATTCGGCACGGTGGCTAACGCCAGACGTGCGGACGCTCAGTACGAAGCCTTCGCGAACCGTCGAAAGGTAGTCACGGGCCTGCTGTAGCACATAGTGCTCGACGTCGCCGAGGGCTTTGCCTTCTCCAGGCTTGACTGTTTCACTCTGCTGTAGCGCTAATGCAAGCAGATGCGTGGTCGTTTCAGCTACTTCACTGATGCCGGCGAAGGCATAAACACTAGAGGAATTGTCCATGGTAGCTCCCAATAACGGTAAAGAGGTACAGGACCGATCCCCGCCGCTGCGATAGCGAAGAGGATGCACGAATTGTGGTGGCGACAAGTATAGCAGGTTGCTGCGCCTCGCCAAACCATCGCGATTTTGATCGGAAATGGGGGCATTTGGGCAGAAAGATTGCCTGCATACCTGCCGGCGCTGGTTCCCGACCTCTTTGCTGCCGGCCCGTCATGCACTTCGCGGATCAGAAAAAGTGATAGCTGACTGTGTGATCGATGATTCGAGAACGGCCCTATTGACCTACTTTGGTAACGGGCGCAGCTTGGGCGCACAGGTGCTCAACGGTACAATGACGACAGCGTCCGTCCTCTCTGCTAACCACGGATCAGACGATGGCTTCAAGTAGCATTGCGCATCGGATTGCGGGCAAAGTCCTCGCGCTATGCGCGTCGGTTGCCGTGCTGTTCTCTGTCGCGGCAAACACCGGTAGTTGGCCACAACAACCGCAGCCCGAGTTCACGCCGATATACGAAATACAGGGCGTAGGAGCTGCTTCGCCGCTTGTCGATTCCCGCGTGGATTCGTATGGTTTGGTCACCGGAGTAACGCCCGACGGTTTCTATCTTCAGGATCCGGTAGGTGATGGGGATGGACGTAGCAGTGACGGTATCTATGTATACACCTATCGGCCTCCGGCGAGCATATTCCCTGAGGTGCAGGTCGGAGCATGTTTGGCTGTGCGAGATGCTCTGGTCCAGGAGTACTTTGGGAAGACCGAGTTGAATTGGATAGGCGACGTTGAACCCTCCGCCAACTGTGGTCGCCGACTGGTGATAGCGGCCGCAATGGATGAGCATGGCAATGGCCACAAAGACCACCATCAATACGAACGCTGGGAAGGCATGGTCGTCGAGGTGGATTCCCTTGACGGCATTGTACACGGTCCAACCAAGCGCTACGCCTCAGGGGAAGCCGAAATAGCCTTCCTGCCCATCGGATTGCAGATGACTGTTCCTTACGGTCGGATTCTTCGCGAGTCGCCACTCGAAACGACGCAGTCGACAATTCTGTGGCCAGGTTATAGCCTTCAGTTTGTTTCGAGCTTGCTAGGCGGAGACTTGCCGGATGCCAACTGGGGTGACCGCATCCGGGCTACCGATGACGAACGCGTACGAGCGATTCTAGACTACAATTTCGGCAAATTCCAGCTATTGCTATTGCCGGATCAAAGCCTAACGGTAGAACGCAGACCGATCGTACACGAGACGGCGACGGAAGGTTCACCGGAGGACTATGCCGTATGTACATTCAACGTGCATGGTCTAGGCAATGGGCTGGAGCAGCACACGACACCGCTGGCCTATGAACGGGCTCTTGTGCTCGCTGCGGAGGCAATTGCCGGGCCGCTGCAGGGGTGTACCATCGTAGCTTTACAGGAAACGGGTACGCCGTCGGATGCCGAGGCTCTGGCTGCGAGATTATCGCAAGATTTTGGACTGGATTATGTGTCGGTAGCAGTACCGGGTCCATTGACGGGCGATCCGGACTACCCTCTGACGAACAGTTTTCTGGTGCGTGCGGACCGCGTGCATGTCGTCCGAGTATCCGCAGCGCAGGGATGCTCAGACATAGACTACGGCGTGATAGATCCAGACGGTGAGCCGTGCCCACCCGGGCAATATCCGCTTTTCAACCGGCCGCCCCTCGTGCTCGACGTATTTGTCGACGGAGAATGGGGTCTACCCGTCGAGCTACGCCTGGTCGATAATCACTGGAAAAGCAAAGCCGGCGACGAGGAACTCAACGCGCGTCGAAGGTTGATGCAAGCGGACCACGTTGCGGACATCGTCGAGGCATACCGCTCGTCCGGCGCTCGCCCGATCATCGTGCTGGGTGATCTGAACGACTTCAACGAAAGCGCCCCGCTAGACTTGCTGACGGCCAATGAGAGCGCCCTGGGGGAGCCTCTGGTAGACGTGTGGGACTATCTGACCATCTCCGATTCATACACCTATATCTTCGACGGCGTCAGCCAAGTCCTTGACCATATTCTCATCTCGCCGGATATGGTACAATCCGTTGCCAACGTCGATGTGCTTCACGTCAACGCCGATTTTGGCATGTGCCCGTCTCGGTCGAATTTGAGCGGATGCAACGCAGTTAGTGATCATGATCCGCTAATGATACGTCTGCGACCTGGTGGCGCAGCTTCAGTTGGCGGGGACCTGGGTTTTGCCGGCGTGCAGGTCGAACTAGAAAGCGCTGCACAGGGTGAGGTTTTTACTACTTCGACCGGTCGAGACGGTGGCTTCCGGTTCTGGGATGTACCGCCGGGCAGGACGAGAATACACTTCACTGCGCCGGATTGGCTGCGCATGGAAGACAGCGCTACCGCTGAAGGGGCCACGGAAACGGTTGTCGAATTGGAGCTAGTGAATGGCTTCAACATGGTGGACGTCCCTTCCGTGCGTTTCGTACCAGCCATTCGAGCGGCGAATGCAGCGTCTTCGCTGCTAGACGTCGCGCTCTCGGAACCGTAGTGTTCCGATGCATATGTTGAATGCTGGTGGTTGTCGCAACATGATATACGCCATTTACCGTGAGGGGACGAGATGAAACATGTGTACCTAAGTTGGCACGAACTGGAAGAACTGATCAGTGACCTGATCTTCAAGCTTGACACGCCCTACGATTCTATTCTTGCGATCACACGCGGCGGTGTAATACCTGGGGGAATGATTGCAGAAGCGCTGAAGATGAAAGACATTCTTACAGCGGCCGTTCTGTTTCCGGACGATCCGAGCCAGCGCACGAAACTGAGCTGGCCACGGTTTCTCCAGTTTCCGTCCGACTCCCTCTTGGAAGGTCGCAAGATCCTCGTGGTAGACAATTTGTGGTATCAGGGGCGGACAATCATGTCAGTGAAAGGGCGGATCGAGACGGCTGGCGGCTTCCCTCATCTGGCTGTGCTACACTGGAAACAGGCGAGCAGCTATTTTCCAGAGGACGAGCCTGACTTCTACGCTGAGATCACGGAGGATTTCATCCACTATCCCTGGCAGCGTATTGATGATTCAGACTACCGCGTCAAAGCCCATCCGGTGATGCCGCTCTCCTAACCCAAGACTGAAACGGATTCGACATGAGCGACGAGACCACACTTACGCCAAAATCATCCGCACAGGCAAGGTTGCCTGAGATTCTGCGCCTGCTCCACGGAGAATATCCGGATGCGCAGTGCGAACTTGATTTTGACACGCCCCTCGAATTGCTCGTCGCCACTGTACTATCAGCCCAATGCACCGACCAGCGCGTAAATCAGGTGACGCC
>JBJYXA010000309.1:14192-15522 GCA_046259705.1 Caldilineaceae bacterium | reverse complement strand
GTGGCCGAGGGCATCGCGGTCGATACCCACGTCAAGCGCCTGTCCAACCGGCTAGCCCTGAGCGAAGAAACGAAACCGGAGAAGATCGAGCGCGACCTTATGGAACTGACTCCACGCTCGGAATGGATCGACGTGTCCCATCTCCTGATCCTACACGGACGCCGGGTCTGTTTCGCACGCAAGCCTAACTGCAGTCAATGTGTGATCAGCCATCTATGCCCGTCCGCACAATAGGCGCGAAGTCACTCAATCCAACGAAGTGTGCAAACATCGCGACCGCTATCGCGACCATACTACTGCTGGCTGCATGCGGTAGAGGATCCCACGGCGTACCAGCCATCGTACAGGCAGTACCCACCCAGCACCCAAGTTCGTCACTTCCCTCAGTGGTCGTGCAGACAGAGGTCGATTCGGTGCAACCAGCCACTGTGGCCACGACAGCAGCACTCAACATACCAGCGCATCCTATTCGATCGGAAGACGGGCTAACGTACACCATATTTGATGTCGAACACCATGACGTCGATCTCGTGACGTACGTCGAAGCTACGACACGCGAACTATCGCGCGATTCTCGGATTCACGTCATCCAGACACAGGTGGACACCGGACTAACATCGGCCGGTCGACCAATCGGCGTGATCGATTTCACCAGCGATGCTTCATCGGCGCAAGACACACTCGACGCATTTCGGCCCGCCAGTCATGGGTATGTGGGCCGGCAGTACATCCTGATCGCGCCAGCAAGCCTAACCGCAACCGTCGTCACATGCCTCGTTGCAGGCTCTGAGATCTTGCCCTGCGACCAGCTGCTGAGAGACAAGACCGCAGAACTCGAACTGCCGTGACATGACCCCGGTTGCCGATGCTTGTTACCATTCATCTATCCATTCTTCTTTCTCGCCTACCACCTTAAACTGGCGAGCGTCAATCGTCTGTCCTGGATAGGCGTGAGGTGGCGGCAACGCCCTCTGATCTTGCATCTGTTGGCCCTGGGGCGCTCCAGTAACCACAATGACCGGAGGCTGGGGAAAATATCCGCCATACGCGCCACGCCGGTTCCGCGCGTACTCCTCATCGTCTGCGTCGTTACGACGCCGCGAGGAGGCAAGAACCATGAGCGCAGTAGGCACACCAGCCAATACGCCGAAAAGAACGCCCACCGCCATACTGACTGCGTCCGAACTGAGTTGGTTTGCGATCCGCCATCCCATTACGGCAATAACGGCAATGGTGATGATCAGGACGATGCTCTTCATGCTGCCAATTTCCTTCCTCGATGAACATTCAACACCGTTAGTCCTACGAGCGAATGGCGGGCAATAGTCCG
>JBJYXA010000309.1:10187-14182 GCA_046259705.1 Caldilineaceae bacterium | reverse complement strand
TGCCTCCTCCTCCCGCCGTCGATATGTACAGCGTCTTGGGGATGGGACTGGGCCCGCCGGTGCGCGTCTCCCAGCCAAGGGCGAGCGGCGAGACCGAGAACATCGAGGGCGGATTGGTGAGCTCATCGGTGACGATCACCGACGGATCGTTCCACCTTTTCTGGCCGCTTCCATGCAGCAAGACTTGCTCCTTCACCGCTATCAGATCCTTTGGGCCTATCCACGCCGCCTGAAATCGAATTGCCGTGCCCTGCGCCACGAGCAGAAAGTCCCCTTTTCCCTCCAGCTTTTCTGCGCCGCTGTCCGGAATGCCTGCTGCGTACCTGGCCTCATCACGACTGGCGACGGTACCGACGAGCCGAATTGGGAAGTTAGCCTTTATTGCTCCGCCAATCATGCTTGCGGTGGGTTTCTGTGTGCATGCTACAAGGTGAATTCCCGATTCGCGGCCTCGCTGACTGATGCGGGTCAAACGATCCTCGGCGGCCTTGCCTCCGGTCTGCAGTAGGTCTGCGAGCTCGTCCACAGCAACAATCAGCAACGGCCGACGCACATCTGAGAGGTCCCGCCGCTCCATCTCTTCAAGGACCCAGTCCAGCGAGGTGATTGCCTCGGGCGCTGTCGACGCAACTCGCCCGTGTATATGTGGAAACCCGAGCAATGGGCTAAATCCTCTTCCTTTTGGATCAATGAGCAGAATCTGTGCGACGTCTGGAGAATTGTGCATCACAATCGATGTCAGCACGGTGCGAGCCAGAGCCGTCTTGCCGGACCCGGTGGTCCCGGCTATGAGCACGTGAGCGACATCGGGAGACGGCAATCTGACTAGTAGCGGAGTTCCATTCTCCTCTACCCCCAACGTCGCCGTGAATGGCGGAACCTCACTAATCCGGTTGGTAAGCGGGATGAGCCGTACCGGTTCTGACTTAGAACGGGGAACTTCGACGTTGACGGTGGATCCGTTCCGATAGACCCGTGCTTCGCGCTTACCCAGCGCCAGTGCGATTTCCTCTGCCAGATTCTTCACATTCTTGACGCGCGATCCCACTTGTAGCGAAACCTGATACTGGACGAAACGAGGGGTGACCACACCGCCGTTCACCCTGCCGTCTACCTTGTGTTGCGCTAGTACTGCTTCTATGCGATCTGCCTGCATCTCAAGAGTTCGTCTTCTGTAGGCCATTCGTCCACCTCGATCTACGGCCAATGGCAAGAGGGGGCATTGCCTCTTAGCAGGGATGAGAACATATGTTCTATACAATTGTATGATAGAGAACATTTGTTCTCTTGTCAAGATGCAATTTCGCGGTGGTAGCATGCGCCCGGATTCGACGAGGCGTGCCAAGTGCCTTTTGGCGGTGCCGCGGAGTCTGCTCGGCACCGCCGTGCCGGAGCAATGCTGCCGGCCGCACCGTATCGTCTGGCCTCCTCTGTCGTCACCAATTGGTGTAGGCCGCTATGTGCAACTACCGCGCGTCTGACGTCCGAGGGTATGAGTGCGCACGCGGCCGACGCAAGCGACTGCGGTCTGCCGTACCGTGGGAAGCCTGCATGAGCAGGGATGATACCGATGCAGCCATTTCTTCTAAACTGCTTTGCGCCTCTTCTGGGGATCTTGTTGGTTGCGGTCCTGGCGCTCGCCACTATGCGACTGTGGCCGAACCTGTGGCCGCCATCTGTCCTGCGTCACGCTGAACGATACGAGGAATGGCTTCTTTCAGAAGTTGAGCGCGGCCAGCTATGGCTTTGGCCTGAACCTGAAGCACCACTGGACTCTGTCCAGCGCCGCCTTCGATCTTCTCGCGGCGCCTTCGAGAGGTGGGCTGCGGTACCCTACAACCGGCTGACAATGTTCGTTACGTCCGGCGCTGCTGTGGTAATTCTCTTTGCTGTCGTAGGGCTGACAAGGCCGGACGGTACATTCTGGCGCGCGATTTCTGCGCCGGTTCTTGTAGTGGTGTTGGCAGTCTACGTGTGGGATGTGCTTTATCGGCAGAGGGTGAGTATGCTGGAGAAGCAGCGCGTAATCTCGGCGCTCGGAAGCCGAAGCAATGCCGTCGCACTTGATGCAGCTCGAGTTGTGGTTGCCCGTGATTGGCACAGAGACGGTTCGCTCAGAAATTCATCGTTCGAATACGCCGATTTGAAAGGATTGGTTATGGCGCGCGCCCGCTTGGCGGGGGTCTCATTGATGTATGCTTCTCTGGAAGACGCGGACCTAATATTTGCAGACCTAGCAAGTGCGCGGTTGGGCAGCACAGATATGCGCCGAGCCAATTTGAACTTCTGTAATCTCGAGAACGCTGCGCTTAGTCTGGCCGACTTGGGAGACGCCAGCCTCGGCCGCAGCACTTTGCGCAACGCGCACCTGGAAGGCGCCAACCTCAGGAACACCTTTCTCGCAGAGGCGGACCTTGAGGGAGCGTATCTGGAACAGGCCATTTACAACTCAAAGACCAAGTGGCCTGAGGGGTTCATGCCCCCGGAAACCGCGGTCAACTGGGATGCTTTGAACGACACCGAGCGCGACTGGTTTCGACAGTGGCGATGGTACGTTCGCTGAGCAAACCGTAGCTGGGACCGGTTATTTCTCCCCTATCCGTGGTCTCGTCACAATACGAACCACAGTCACGTCAACGGTCCTCGTGGCCGTCAGCATTAGCCTGTTCGCGTTGCCTCTGCCCTGCTAAATTGGACCACCAGTGCATCGACTCCGCCCGCCCTGTCCACTCCAGGGTTAAGATGGCGACCGGGGTCGAACTGCGCGAATCATCTGCTTCCGGTCTCCGCGAACGCTCGATTGCCCGCTGCCATCGTGACGGATATAATGAACTCGTGTCCCTATAAGGCGCAACCTGTTGTGGGGCACCGAATTGGTCGTAAAGTCGCGTGGGAGGAGGTTACAACCGTGGTTCTGGGCTGGCTTGTCGTCCTCGTTGTGGTTATCCTTTTGGCAATCGCTCTGCTGCGATCAATGCTGAAGGTTGTGCCCGAATATGAACGCGGTGTCATTTTCCGGCTTGGTCGGGTCCAGGGAGCTAAGGGACCGGGTCTCTTCTTTATCATTCCAATTGTTGACCAAATGGTGAAGGTTGATCTGCGCGTTGTCACTCTGGACGTACAGACCCAAGAGGCAATCACCCGCGACAACGTTACAGTAAAGGTGAACGCAGTCTGCTATTTCCGCGTAATGGATCCCGTAGCCGCCGTGGTGAATATCAACAACTACCTGCTGGCGACCGGCCAAATTGCCCAAACTACACTGCGCTCGGTGATGGGCCAAAGCGAACTCGACGAACTGCTGTCTCAGCGAGATAAGATCAACCGCCAGCTCCAGCAGATAATCGACGAACAGACCGAGCCGTGGGGCATCAAGGTAAGCGTTGTCGAGTTGAAGGACCTAGAGTTGCCACAGACGATGCAGCGGGCCATGGCACGCCAGGCCGAGGCAGAACGTGAGAAGCGCGCTAAGATCATCCATGCAGACGGCGAATATCAGGCTTCGAGACAACTGGCAAAAGCTGCAGCTGTCATGACCGCCACACCTGGTTCTATGCAGTTGCGCTATTTGCAAACCCTGCGCGAGATCGGCGCCGAATATAACAGTACGATAGTGTTTCCCCTTCCAATCGAGCTTCTCCAGGGCATGCTTGCTGGTCCGTCCAGCATGATAGACACCTCCCCGATGCAGACCATCGGTCTGCAAGAACAGCTTGCTGAGTCTGCGGACGAGCAGGAGAGCGCAACTAGGATCTACGAATCCGGAGAAGAATCCGATGACGGAGATGCCTGGCCCGACGATGACTCGGATTCGGAATCGACCGAACCGAGGCAATAGGCAGCCGCATGGACCATCCAACCACTAACTCGTATCCTTGCACAATACCGCGCCGTTATTGCACTGTATCACCAGGGGCCAGCCTAGTTCTATAAAGATGCAAAAAAGCGATATGAGTGACGGACTACCGATGTCAGCTTCTGTACGTCATCGTCCG
>JBJYXA010000309.1:2568-10087 GCA_046259705.1 Caldilineaceae bacterium | reverse complement strand
AAAAAGCGATATGAGTGACGGACTACCGATGTCAGCTTCTGTACGTCATCGTCCGCGGGACATAGATGTGAATCGTTCCGAAGGAACTGTAACGATTACATGGGCGGATTGGCACCGCAGCACCTATTCGCTGGCATGGTTACGCGCAAACTGTCCCTGTGCGACCTGCCGCGAGGAACGCAGGCAGGCTGAACATCCGGGCGACGAACTAATCCTCTCATCAAAATCGCCGCCAACCGCCGAAGTCACGAGCGCGTCGCTGGTCGGCGGCTATGCCATACAGTTTGTTTGGGCGGACGGGCATGACGCAGGCATCTACGGCTTTGCCGCGCTGCGCCGAAGTTGCCCTTGCGCCGAGTGCAGTCCCGACGGACCGCCTGCTGACCTTGAGTAAGCGGCAATCAATTCATAGGCTGGCATCAGCTACCAACCAACGCTAGGGTTCGAACAAAGGGCGAAATGGGCACGTCTCTGAAACTATTCCGCATCAACAACATAGAAGTGCGCGTCCACTGGTCATTCGTGCTCATCCTCGTATACGGTGCATTCGCTTACAGTCAGGGTCCCGCCGGCGTATTGATCGGCGCGATCTATGGCGTAGTCGCAATACTCTTGCTCTTCGTGTGCGTTACGCTCCATGAGTTCGGGCACGCGCTGGTCGCCCAGTACTATGGTGTGCACGTGAAAAGTATCATGTTATTCCCCATCGGCGGCGTAGCGAATCTGGAGCGCCTGCCGGAAAAGCCGATACAAGAGTTCTTGATCGCTATTGCAGGGCCGCTTGTGAACTTTGTACTGGCTTTCATCCTGCTGCCGTTCGTAATGGTCGGAGTGGCCATGCAGGTGAGAAGCGGCAACGGTCCGAATGGAATTCTGGAGTTGCTCGCCGACGCGCAGACGCCTGGCATCATAAATCTGCTCGTCTATTTACTGCTGATGAACCTGATGCTGGCGTTGTTCAATTTGCTTCCGGCATTCCCCATGGATGGTGGTCGCATACTTCGGTCGCTGCTCGCCATGACCATGAACTACGTTCAGGCAACTCGCGTCGCCGTAACTGTGGGCCGCATCGTGGCGGTGCTGTTGGCGATATGGGGGATCTTCCTTTGGAGCAGCGGAGGCGGAGGCATCTTCCTATTACTGATCGCTTTCTTTGTTTACGTCGGTGGCGGCGCGGAACGCGAGGGGGTAGAAAGCAGGGCGATCCTGCGCAACTTCACGGCGCGGGACGCCTTGACGCCTGGCGCCGGCAATTTCTACATCACGGATCGACTCCAAAGAGCCGCAGACCAACTCATGGTGAGCTATCAGACTGATTACCCTGTATTGGACCTAGGGGGTCAATTTGCCGGTGTCCTGACACGATCCGGCCTAATTCGTGCTCTTGAAGAATACGGTTCTGATGGCAGGGTAGTCGATGCCATGTTGCCCGCAGGTGACGTACCCGTGTGTAAACCGACCGCTGACTTGGTGTCGGTATGGGAACAGATGAGTGTATCCGGCACGCGTGTGGTGGCCGTGAAGGACGACGGACAGTTTCTCGGACTAATCACAATCGATGACCTCACCGAAGTTGTCCACGTGATGGGAGCCGCCACCAATCGCAAGCGCGCTCCAGCACCTCAGAACCCTTCGTCCCACCTTGACGGAAAGTCAGCCGATGCCTGAGTTTGAAACCGTCCACGGGATCCTGTATTACGAAACACTTGGCGGAACGAATGGCTCACACGACACTGAACCCGCCTGGTTGACTCTGCTACACAACTTCATGAGTACGGGGCAATCGGCTTGGGGCATAGTCGCCGATACGCTTTCGGACCAATATCGCATTCTGCTGCCTGACCTGCCGGGACATGGCCAGTCCGTCGGGAGATCGCCCGCATTTCAGCACCTAGAGATGGCGCGTCAGATCGCCAACTTGATGCATTCCATTGGCGCGGATAGCGGACACTTGGCTGGCGCCAGCGCAGGCGGTATCGTGGCCGAACTCATGGTGGAACACGAACTCATTGCACCCTCGACGCTGACGCTGGTCAGCAGTACTTACAGTGTAGATTCCGACACGACAGGGGTAAAAACGGGTGTGCGCCCGGAGCAATTCCGCGCCGGAGAGCGATGGCTGGATGCGACGGCCAGGTTACACGATCCTTACAGGTACGAAGGCTACTTCGAAGATGTCTTGCTCAACCGTTTCCAACGTCTCGAGCCGTCTTGGGTAATCGACCTGCAGCTAGAAGACCTGGCGGACTGGGCCATGCCAGTCTGCCTTGTGCACGGCGATGAAGATGAGTTTTTCCCGGTAACGATCGCCGAACAGATGGCGGAAGCGTTGCCCGACGCCGAACTGCATGTAGTCGCGGATCAAGGCCATAGCCTTCTGTTTGAGCGACCTGCGAGAGTAGCAGCAATACTGGATGACTTTTTGGCGCGCCACCCTGTGGTGACCGGGGGTCAGGGCATGACAACGTCATCGCGTACAAACTAAGCATGTATGAGTCAGAAACGAATCGCAAATGAACACTCCACATCCCATCAAGATCTCGCCGTCGATACTTACTGCCGACTTGGCCAACCTAGCTGCGCAGATCCGCGCCGCGGACAAAGGGGGAGCCGACTACATTCATCTCGACGTAATGGACGGCGTCTTTGTGCCCAACATCAGCTTCGGCCCCATGGTGGTGAAGGCCGTTCGCCAGCATACGGAACTGCCGTTGGACGTACACCTTATGATCAACGAACCGGGCCGGTATGTCCAGGATTTTGCCGACGCGGGCGCTAACATTCTCACGGTACACGTGGAAGCCTGCAAACACCTGCATCGTACCTTGCAACAGATCAACGAGAGCGGCTGTCGTGCAGGAGTGGCCATGAATCCGGCGACCCCGGTCGAGATGGTACGGGAGGTATTGCCATTCGTCGACCTGATTTTGGTCATGAGCGTGAACCCTGGTTTCGGTTCACAGCAGTTCATCGAGACTTCGACGAACAAGCTTAGACGGGTGCGTCGTCTTCAAGAGGAATTGAATCCGCTCAGTGAACTAGAGGTGGATGGCGGTATCTACACCACCAACATCGACGACGTCGTTCGCAGCGGGGCCAACGTGATCGTGACGGGGACCGCCGTCTACAACGATCAGGCCAGCGTCGGGGACAACATAGCTGCCCTGCGCAAGGCAGCACAGAAAGCGTCCTGGCGCTCGGTGTAACAACCGTCCTCGGGTCCAGACACTTGCTACAGGTACTGCAGCAACACAAGCGTGGCGACGAACGGCAATACGAATAGCAGGCTGTCCAACCTGTCAAGAATACCACCGTGACCGGGGAGGAAGTGCCCGCTGTCCTTGAGACCCACCTGTCGCTTCAGCATGCTGATCGAGAGATCACCTAGTAGGCCCAACACCCCGCAGATCATGCCCACGATTGCAGCGATCCAGAGCGGCGTATTCAGCGGACTCAACCAGACAACGAGGACCGCCGCCACCGTCGCAGCTATCCAACCACCAATGGTACCCTCCCACGTCTTCTTTGGGCTGATCCGGATCCAAAGCTTGTGACGGCCCAGCGTCACGCCGGTGAAGTACGCTGCGGCATCGTTCAACCAGGTTACCGCGAGGCCGAACACGAGCCACCAGAGTCCAAGCGGAAGCTGGCGCAATGCCAGAGTCTGGCTGGCAACGACTCCTAGATATAGCGCGACCGCCGAGGTGGACATCCATGTGCCAAGCGGGTCCTCAGGATGGGGTAGTGTTGCCGCCAGCGTGACGATCAGCCCTACGACGAGGACTGCCGGCAGTGGGAACATATCGGGCCGCCACCCGCTCAATACGAGAGGCACGAGCCAAAGTAGGCCGACCATTTGGATTGGCCTATATCCCCCTGTCTCCATTAGGTGATAGAATTCATGACCGGCTGCCAGAGTGACTGCCAGAAACAGGAGGGTGCACCACACCCCACCCAAATAAACAGGCAATATGACGACCGGAAGAGCGATGAGGGCCGCGATGATACGTGTGGTCATGTAAGAACGCTAGCGTGGAAGCGCTGAGTCAGGAGCAGATGTCACGTCTGCAGAACGCGGCCAAAACGCCGTTCTCTGGTACTGTACTCTACAAGCGCCTTGTGCAGCTCATTCTCGTCGAAGTCGGGCCAATAGGTGGGCGTCGTGTAGTATTCCGCATAGGCAGCTTGCCAAATGAGGAAGTTGCTCAATCGCCATTCTCCACCCGTGCGGATGATCAGGTCCGGATCCGGGAGGTCGCTCGTATACAGATACGAACTGATAATATCCTCGGTCAAATCCCGTGGGTCGATACCGTCCAGCATCAGGTTGCGAACAGCATCGAGTATCTCGCCGCGTCCACCGTAATTGAACGCTACGTTTAGGATGATTCGGTCGTTATTGCGCGTCACTTCGACGGCGTGACGGATCTGCTCCTGGAGCCGTTCGTCGATACCGGCCATGCGACCGCTGTGCCGAATCTGCACACCGTTCTTGTTCAGGTCATTCAGTTGGCGGCGAATGGTCAAACCAAGCAAACGCATCAAACCCAGTACTTCATCGGGCGGCCGGTGCCAGTTCTCGGTGGAAAACGCATAGATCGTCAGCACCTTGATACCGTGTTCGACGCTGCTTTCGAGGATGCGCCGGATGTTGTCGACACCTGCCTGATGCCCGGCAAGTCGGGGCAAATGACGTTCCACGGCCCAACGACCGTTACCGTCCATTATGATGCCGACGTGGTAGGGGCCGGGCACTAGCTTATCGTTGTTGTTCGCGCTGGCGCCATTCTCCGGCTGTGTGCTCATCTTGTCCCTCAGATCCGCCCCACGATTCCAATGGGCTTCCAGATATTCGACGTTTGTGCCCGATATGATTCAAATCGTCATGATCTCCTCATCCTTTTCACGCGCGATCTCATCTACGCGCTTGACGAAATCATCAGTAATCTGCTGCACACGATCTTGTCCGCGATGAAGATCATCTTCTGAGATCATGCTCTCGCGTTCCATTTCACGCAGGTCATTGATTTCATCACGGCGGATGTTACGCACGGCCACACGCGCCTCTTCTGCGCGGCGAGCCACTTGTTTGGTCAACTCAACGCGCCTCTCCTCGGTCAGCGCCGGAATATTCAGCCTGATCTGCTGACCGTCGCTGTTCGGCGTCAAACCAATGTCGGACTTGGCGATTGCCCTCTCAATTGCTCCGATATCGGAAGCACTGTAAGGCCGGATGAGAAGCGTCTGCGCTTCCGGTACAGAGATTGACGCCAGTTGCTGCAGCGGCGTAGGAACATTGTAGTACTCGACCATAAGGCGTTCTACCAAAGCCGGTGACGCACGCCCCGTGCGAATTGCCATGAGATCCTGCTGGAGCGCTTCGATTGCTTTCTCCATGCGGCCCGAGGCGTTGGCGAGAATGTCATTGATCATTGCGTTCCTCCCGGCTATCTAGGTGGTATCGCGGCAGTCGACAAGAAACAACAAGGTCCTGCTGCAGCAGTTCCGTACGAGTGATGTGTGCTTGCTACACACTCACAAGCTGTACTCGGCTGGCGGCACAGCCTCTGAATGGGGATCGATCTGGGTCGTAGTTATTGTAGCAAAGCCTGTCCGCACATGAAAAACGACTTGCCCGGTGCTGACGTCGGGCGGCGGAGTCAGGAAGAGATCACAGTACCAACGGGTACGCCAGTCACTACCTTCTCGAGTGACCCCTCGTCCCAGAGATTGATCACGCATACAGGAAGATCGTTGTCCATGCACATCGCGATAGCCGTGCTGTCCATAACGCCGACACGCATGTTAAGAGCATCGTTATATGTCAAGCGTTCGTAAGGTACGGCGTCTTCATTCTGCTTGGGATCACTGTCGTACACCGCGTCCACCTTCGTCGCCTTGACAAGCGCCTCTGCGTCAATTTCCATCGCGCGCAAAGATGCCGCGGTATCGGTCGTGAAGTACGGATTTCCGGTGCCGGCGCCAAAGATTACCACACGCCCCTTCTCCAAATGGCGCAATGCGCGACGCTGAATATAGGGTTCGGCAACCGCACGTACTTCGATGCCGGTCATTACTCGGGTCGGAACACCGGCTCGCTCAAGCGCGTCCTGTAACGCAAGGGAATTCATTACTGTGGCGAGCATACCCATATGATCGGCCGTAACTCGTTCCATCCCGTGGTCGAGTCCATCTTCCTTGCCTCGCCAGATATTGCCGCCGCCAATGACAATGGCAATCTGGACGCCCTGATCCAAAACTCTGATGATCTTGGCCGCCAAGGCCTCCGCCAGGCCAGGGTTAATGCCGAATCCTCCCTCTCCGGCGAGCGCTTCACCGCCGAGTTTCAGCAAGATACGCCGGTATTTCAGGTCAGCCATTGCAACGATACCCCCCACGATCGCGATTGGACTATGATCTCGTGCATTTGATACGCGTACACAGTACGCGTTGGTTTCGCTGCCAGCCTGGGACATGGCGAATGTTAGATCCGGCGGTAGCGACTACCCGTAGACAATCAAATGCCCAGCCTGCGCAGGCTGGGCATTTGGAATCGGCTCTATTCGCCGCCGACTTCTACACGCTTGAATTGCCCTACCCTGATATTCTCGCCAAGGGCGGCAATGGTGTCTACAATTACCTGCTGGACCGTCTGGCCACTATCTTTCAAGAATGGCTGTTCAAGCAAGCAAATCTCGGAATACCAGTTATTGATCTTGCCTTCGATAATCCGCTCCACGATGTCGGCGGGCTTTCCGGAGTCCGCCAACTGCTCGCGGTAGATAGTCCGTTCGTGTTCGAGCATATCCTCAGGAACATCTTCACGTGATACGAACTCAGGCTTCGATGCCACTACCTGCATAGCCAGGTCCTTCGCCAGCTCTTGGAACTGTTCTGTTCGGGCTACAAAATCCGACTCGCAGTTCACCTCGACGAGGCCGGCCACCTTGCCGCTGAAGTGCACATAGCTACCGACAAGACCTTCGTTCGTGGTTCGCGAAGACTTCTTGGCAGCTGTGGAAAGTCCCTGCTTGCGCAAGACCTCCACGGCGACCTCGAAATCGCCGTCGGCCTCGGCCAATGCCTTCTTGCAATCAAGGACGCCCGCGCCGGTTGCAGCGCGAAGCTCCTTGACCATGTCCGCTGTGATCTCAGCCACTTTTTCTCTCCCGTAATCGCCTCTAATGCGCTCCTCCGACTGCGTGTTCGCATCCGCAACAGTGCGGACGAGCGCGTCTTCTTATAAGCTAAACCAACGAATCAGCCAAGATCGCCGTTCGCGACCTATGTTGGGTCGTGCTAAGGACTACTGAACCTTCTCGCCCGATTCGGATTCATCTTCATCGGTTGCCTCAGTCGCCCCTTCGGCTTCCGCCATCAGTTCATCTTCGATGGCTTCGACGACGGCTTCCTCCACGGCTTCCTCGGCAGCGATCTCCTCCGCAACCTCGGCTGCGATATCAGCCACGACCGCTTCTTCTACCGCCTCGACTAGGGCCTCCTCCTCGATCTCCTCGAC
>JBJYXA010000309.1:0-2468 GCA_046259705.1 Caldilineaceae bacterium | reverse complement strand
CCTCGACTAGGGCCTCCTCCTCGATCTCCTCGACCAACTCTTCGTCTTCGAGATCTTCGTACTCTTCCTCGATGCTATCTTCCTCGTAATCATCATCGAAGTCATCATCGTACTCGTCAAAGTCGTCCGAAACGTGCAGTTTTGCCAGCGTACTCGGTCCGAGGTACTGCTCCATCTCTGCCAGCTCCTGCTGCGTGACCTGGCCGGTTTCGACCATCTCGACCTCGCGAATCCGCATACCATCCTCGGCAGCGTCTGCGATAAGGCTGACGACAAGCCTGACCGAGCGAATCGCATCGTCGTTGCTTGGTATCACGAAGTCGACTTCATCCGGATCAGCGTTGGTGTCTACCATGCCGAGGATTGGAATCTGAAGCTTATTGGCTTCGCGTACCGCCAAGTCTTCGAGATGTGTATCAACGATAAACACGAGATCGGGCAGATCGCGCATGGTCTTGAGGCCGCCTAGACGCCGGTTCAGCTTTTCGGCCTCGCGGGAAATGGCAAGCTGCTCTTTCTTCGAGAAGTTGCGGAACTCGCCGGCGTCAATACGCCGCTCTAGGCGAAGAAGATAGTCGATACGCTGCTTAATAGTAGCCCAGTTCGTCAAAGTGCCGCCCAGCCAGCGCTGGTTCACGTACGGCATTCGGCACCGATTCGCCTCTTCGGCGATGGTAGCCTGCGCCTGGCGTTTCGTGCCGACAAACAGCACGGTGCCGCCTTGGGCTACCAGGTCTCGCACCATCTCATGGTAAGTGTTGATACGCAGCATCGTCTGCTGCAGATCAATAATGTGAATCTTGCTGCGCTCCGTAAAGATATACGGGCGCATCTTGGGGTTCCAGCGCCGGGTGCGATGCCCAAAATGGACACCCGCTTCCAGCAGCCCTTTCATGGTGACTACGGATGACATAGATATTCTCCTGTTGGGTTGTTCATCCGTCCCATTCATCCGGGAGAACTGACCTCACTGCCCGCGTTCAGACTTACTTGGAAAGCGAGGCACCCGATTTCCCGTCCTGGGACGTGCCAGATACCGCGTGCTTACTCATGGCAGCCATAGAGACGCCAAGTGATTATTCTAGCATATCGGATGGGTGCCCATCAAATCTAGCCAGGTCCGGCAGGCACAAGCCTCTGTCCCGGCTACTCGGTAGAAGAGTCCCGATCTTTGTAATCGAGGAAGCGGTAGCCTAGGCCGCGTTCGGTGAAAATGTACCGTGGGTTCGATGGATCCGGCTCGATCTTCTTCCGCAGGTACGTGATATAGAGGCGCAAGAGATGATTGTCGTTCACATACTCATGGCCCCAAACCTTCGTCAGCAGTGTCTCATGGGGAACCACCCATCCGGCGTTTTGGATCAGATGGTACAACAGACGGTATTCGGTAGGTCGAAGGTTGATCCGCTCTCCGTCAACAATGACGTCTCTGCGCTGAAGATCGACCTGAAGCCGATCATCTATCTCCACGATCTGCGCATCCGGCCGGCCAGGTTGTTCGAAGCGCCGCAGCACAGCACGGATGCGGCTGGAAAGCTCACGCGGACTAAATGGCTTTGTTACATAATCGTCCGCCCCGAGGTCCAGCCCCTTAATTCGATCTTCTTCGTCCGAACGGACCGTAAGCATGATGACCGCGGCGTCGCTTATCTCACGTAAGCGTTGGAGCGTCTCGAAGCCGTCCATGCCCGGCATTTCTACATCCAGGAGGACAAGGTCCGGATTGTAATCGCGTACCTTTTCCAGCGCTTCCATACCGTTGTTCGCTTCCAGCGTAAGATAGCCCTCCAGATCAAGATTCATCTTGACAAAACGAACCATTCGGCTTTCGTCGTCGACCACAAGTATCTGTTGTTTTGGCTTGTCGGCCATGATGAACCTCTTGTAGGGTTGGGCAGCCACAGCTTTCATATAGGCGAGGGCTCGGGACACCACTATCGCGCAAGTTGCAGTATAGCACAGGTGCACATCGCTTGATCACCTGGCGCAGGGGCCGCCATCCTCAAGTACGGTCCCGAATCAGCGCCCCGCGCCCGATGTCACCGCCGGCTGCAATTCGATAAGGAATCAAGAATCTCCGACCGCACCCACTCGTCCGATTCTTGCTCGCCGGCCGCCATCAGGAGACGGACCGCTTGCTCGTGACCGTGCGCATTAGCCATCCGTCCCAACGCCCACGCTGCATGACCGCGCGCGAGCGGCTCTGCATCCTTCAGCGCAAGGCGAAGAGCATCAAACGCTTTCGGGCTAGCCCAGTTACCGAGCGCAACGCACACATTGCGCAACATGCCTGCTCGCCTAGGGCGCAGCAACGGCGAGTCGTGGAAACGTATGCGGAATGCATTGTCATTCAGCCAATACGGAGATTGCTCCCGGAAACCGTCCAAGAGGGGTGGAGCCACACGATCTCGGTATGCACGCAGACCATCTACGAGAGGCGACCGTTCCGGAATACGTCGGTTCCAAGG
>JBJYXA010000308.1:0-1590 GCA_046259705.1 Caldilineaceae bacterium | reverse complement strand
TCTGTTGCGTCTGTCCCGGCTTCCTGCGGAACAGGCCGCTGTGGTCCAGGTTGCGGCGACGCTTCGTCTTCTCGCGCCGCGGTGCTGTCGTCTTCGCTACCACCCCTCGTACCCCCTCGATTCGTGGCCCACACTCCAGGATAGTCGGGTTTGTCCGTTTCGTGACCAGGCGCGTCAGCTGCAGCCTGGTGGGCTTGGCCGAGACTTCACCCCTTTCGGCGCTGCGCGCTATCCTTCGTCGAGGCAACAGGATCAGGGTACAGAGAGTTGACTCGACAACCAAACAAGGACGCGCCGTTCTTCAGGCGGCGGCGTGCTGCTGAGGCTGAACAAGCGGCTGACAGGAAACGGCTGCTGGAAGAACGCCGCGCTGTTACGGAGAAGGCAGAGGCTGAACGAGAACGGCAAGCCGAACTCACGCGGACGCAGGCCGCTGAGCGACAAGACTGGCTTTTTGACCAAGCGAAGGACCGCCTCACCGCTGCAAACGCAGCGATCGGCACCACCCGCACATTCTTCTTCGCGCTGCTCTCGATCGCCGCTTATATCGGTGTCGTCGTCTGGGGTACGACTGACGAGCAATTGCTGCGTATCAGCCCCATCAAGCTGCCACTCATTGGAGTCGAGGTGCCGCTCACCAGCTTTTACCTCTTTGTTCCCTGGCTCTTTGTGCTATTGCATCTCAACTTGCTCATGCATCTGGGGCTAACGAGCAGGAAGCTGAAAGTTTTTTTGGATCTTCTGCGGCACCTAGAACGCGAGCGGGCGGACTATCTGCGCAACGACGTATCTAACTTCCCGCTTGCCCAATGGTTGGTAGGCCACAACGACAGAATATTTCACCTATTCCTCTCGGTCCTCGTTGTTATTCTCCTGTTGCTCATCCCCCCGTACCTGCTGTTCTGGATGCTTGTCCGCTTCCTCGCGTTTCAGAGCGAAGAAGTTGCGTGGTCGCAGGCGATTGCGACCACCACAGATATCCTCATGATTTTGAGCTTTTTTTCCTGGTTTTATTGGCAAGTACAATCTGCGCGTCGTCAAAAAGGGGGATGGGAGAAGGTTAGACGTAAACTGGACAGAGTCCTAGCAGTGGGCTTGAAACTTGTGGTTTGGCCATTAACGCTCGCCCTACTCGTTTTACCCGGGATTGCAGCGCCGTACCTCGCATCGCGTCTCGCGGATCGCCTCCCTGCAGGTCAAAGCCGAACTTCCTTTTGCGGCACCATTGGCCCGTTACCGCTGAAAGTGGAATGGCAGGGGGCTCTCCTCAAATCGCTTTGCGCGCAGTACCAGTTGGTCGTGCGGGAAGGGTTTCTAACCCGAAACACGATGCCAGCACGAGCCGTAAACGCTTTACGTGGCGATGACCGTTGGGCGCGGGCAAAGGCGTTGGACGAAGCGCTGGGTTTACCTCTACGGGGGCGGAGTCTGAAATGGGCTGATTTCGGTTTCGCCGTGTTGCCGAAAGCCGATTTGCGCCAAGCGCTGCTGCAAGGCGCAGATCTGTCCAACGCGGAACTCCAAGGCGCCGATTTCGAAGATGCGCAACTGCAGGGAGCAGACTTATCGAGGGCGCAGTTGCAGTACGCG
>JBJYXA010000307.1:0-1525 GCA_046259705.1 Caldilineaceae bacterium | reverse complement strand
AACAACTTAGACTGAACGGCGGGTTCGAGGTCGAGAGCAGTCACCCGACCAAATCACTCAGGTATTTTTCTTCTAGGGCTGTAATACACCCGAAAGCCACCATTCCCTGGCCAGCCTCCTATGGCCGGGTAGCAGCAACAACGGACATTAACACATGGCTCAGCGGCGCGTTTTCGCGTCCGCTGGAGCCGCTCGTTCGGCTTCTTGTCCACTTTGCGCGGTTGCCTTACGAGTCAGCGGTTCACATCGACAACCACCCGTCCTCTCAATTGGCCGTCGAGTAGTTTCGATGAAAGTGGCAGCACCTCTGTCAGGCCCACTTCTCTGCTGATCGCAGCGAGCTTCGAGACATCGAGATCCGTGCTCAGGCGTTGCCATGCTTCGAGTCGCTCGGCTCGAGGACACCTCACGCTGTCAATGCCTGCCAGAGTAACGCCGCGCAGAATGAACGGTGCAACGGTGGCCGGGAAATCCATTCCACCCGCAAGGCCACAGGCCGTGACGACCCCACCGTATTGGGTCGTCGCGCAGACATTCGCCAGCGTGTGGCTGCCGACAACATCCACCGCGCCAGCCCAGCGCTCCTTCGCCAAGGGCTTGCCGGGTGTCGCATACGTCGCACGGTCCAGGATCTCCACAGCACCCAAACTCTTGAGGTAATCGGCTTCCGCCGGTCTGCCGCTCATCGCGACGACGGTGAAACCAAGCCGGGTCAGAATCGCCGTCGCCACACTGCCCACACCGCCTGTCGCGCCGGTCACCAGAATCTCTCCATGGGCGGGCGTGACGCCATGCCGCTCCAGCGCCAACACACAGAGCATCGCGGTGTAGCCCGCGGTACCAATGGCCATCGCCTGCTGTGGCGTGAACTGCTCCGGCAGCGGCACCAGCCAGTTTCCGTTCAGCCGCGCCTTCTGGGCGAGGCCGCCCCAATGCGTTTCTCCAACGCCCCAGCCATTGAGAAGAACCGCATCGCCGGCTTCGTAATCCGGATGCGTCGAGGACTCCACCATCCCGGCCAGATCAATGCCGGGAACCATCGGAAACTTGCGCACCACCGGCCCCTGGCCCGTGATGGCTAACGCGTCCTTGTAGTTGAGCGTCGAATGGGTCACCCGCAAGGTCACATCCCCTTCGGGCAATCGTCCTTCGTCCAACTCCGTCAGTGAGGCGCGGTAGCCCGCGTCGTTTTTCTCGATTAGAATGGCTCTGAACATAACAGTTGTATCAATCCGTTGAGGTGATTGAGTTATTTACTTCTCTTGCCGAACTACCATTCGGCGACCGAATGAATGTTTTAAAAACGACTATTGGTTCGTGTAACATTTCGGCCATTCCATGTGAATCAATCACTAACATATCCGCAATGATGTTATGCGGACCGAAATACGGCTGAAAAGCGAATCAAGGAAACGAATAATATCGGCTCAATCAGAGCCGTGCTAGACCAGTACAGGAAGGCATATAAGCAATTCTTCTATTAGCGTCTGGTGTAGGACCGTCATCGAGCACGTTCAGGACATTC
>JBJYXA010000306.1:0-1839 GCA_046259705.1 Caldilineaceae bacterium | reverse complement strand
GGACTCGTGCAACGCTGCCCCTGCCGTTTCCGCACCGCCTGCGACCGACTGTTAAGGCATACAACCTGCGTCGTTTTCTTAGAAGCCTCCCCAGGGGGCTGTGCCTCCTTCCTACGGGAAGTAACAGGCGTTGCTGCGCCGTCTGTCGTATCATGGCGTAGTTCAGACAGCAAAGGCCGGCCGCACAGTGGTGCTTTGATGCCCGTTTAGAAGCCTGGTTCCGGCGATGTGTGGTTTCTTCACTGGTGGCGTAGACCCCGTTTGATAGAGTACATGAGTTCTGGGCATCGTCGGGTCTGAACATAAAATCGGACCCCTCGTGTCTAGGAGACAAAGCATGAGCCGCAAACGACAACAACCACAGAAGATCGTCAATGTTGACGTGATGGAGCGCATCCAGCCCGACGCCGCCGGTATCGATATCCATTTGGAAGAACATTGGGTTGCCGTTCCTTCCGGTCGAGACGAATCGTCTGTGCGTAAATTTGGTACCTTCACGGAGGATTTAGAGGCCATTGCTGCCTGGCTTGCACATTGCGGCGTGACGACTGTGGCTATGGAATCAACCAGCGTCTATTGGATTCCCCTCTATGAGGTACTTGAACATCATGGGTTCGAAGTCTGTCTCGTCAATGCCCGAGCGACCAAGAATGTTAGCGGGCGCAAAACCGATCTACTCGATTGCCAGTGGATTCAGCAACTGCATACCTACGGATTGCTACAGGCGTCATTCAGACCGCCCGCCGATATGGTGACACTACGTTCCTATGTGCGCCAACGCGACAATTTACTGCGCTATCGCTCTATGCATATCCAACAGATGCAAAAGGCTCTGGAACTGATGAATCTCAAGCTGACCAGCGTGATCTCAGACATCACCGGACTAACCGGCATGCGTATCATTCGTGCCATTCTTGAAGGGGAACAGAATCCCCATACCTTGGCTCAGTTTCGCGATCCCCGTTGCCGGAAGAGTACACATGAGATAACCAAAGCCTTGACTGGCAATTATCAGCCTGAACACATCTTCCTATTGCGCCAATCGGTAGAACTCTTCGACTGTTACACTCACCAGTTGGCCGCCTGTGATGCTGAAATCGAAGCCCAATATGCAGCCTTTGAACCGCAGGTCGACATCCTGGAACAGCCATTACCTACCACTGGACCTGGGAGCAAACGTCGACGGCAAGCCAACCATCCTGTCTATGATCTCCGTACCCGTCTCTACGAGATCAGCGGTGTCGACCTGACTGAGGTTCCTGGTCTTGACGTCTTGTTGGTGCAAGACATCATCACTGAAATCGGGCTAGATATGAATCAGTGGCCAACCGAAAAGCACTTCACTTCCTGGCTGGCCCTCTCCCCCAATCACAAAATCACGGGAGGCAAAGTCAGAAGCCGCAAGTCCAAAGAGACCAAAAACCGAGCCAATTTGGCCTTCCGTCTTGCCGCTCGCAGTGTAGCCCGCAGCCAAAGTGCGTTGGGCGCTTTCTACCGACGTCTCAAGACCAAACATGGCGCACCCAAAGCCATCACTGCCACTGCCCGCAAAATCGCCGTGATTGTCTATCACATGCTTAAGAAGCACGAACCTTATCACGATCCCGGCGCTAGCTACTATGAAGAACGCTATCGAGAACGCAAATTCCGCAACCTGAATCGCCAAGCAAGACAGTTCGGATATAGACTAGAACCGGTCTCTACCAGTGTTGTTACTTGATAGCGAGAATCCACGCGCGTGCATGGCGAAGCCGGCCCGCCGGACCGGTGCAACGCCGTCCGCGTTCCCGTACCGCCTGCGACCGACGTCAGGCCGGAGCCCTGACCTACGCCGCCGCC
>JBJYXA010000305.1:0-8370 GCA_046259705.1 Caldilineaceae bacterium | reverse complement strand
CGTAAATGCAAACCTGCCGCATCGCTCCGCAGAACGCACCCTGCTTGCTCATGGGGATAGGGGCCCTAGACATATAAAGCAGGTTTTTGTCAGGGTCGGCAACGACCTTAGGTACGTCTCTGCTCGCCCACAAAACGTCGTCTTCGATCGGGCACATTCCGTTAATTATATAATCTGGGAATGCCAATTTGGCGTGGACGATCGTTTGAATATCGTCGCTAGTCACGAGGGGTTCATCCCCCTGGACGTTGATGACCATGTCGATATCCAGCTGGGCGGCAGCCTCATATACTCTGTCCGTTCCGGTGGGTGCCTGTTCTGTCGTCATTAGAACAGGAATCTTGTGTTCTGAGCACACCTTCGCGATGCGTGCATCATCGGTGGCCACCCAGGTATCGGTTATAGCCTGCACCGTTTGTCGGTAGACACGAACGATCATCGGAACTCCGGCTATGCGCGCAAGGGGTTTGCCGGGAAATCTGCTGGACTTGTAGCGAGCGGGAATAATCGCACAGATTCTCATGTGACGACCCGGAAAACTCGTTTCATCAGTGGGCGTAAGTGGTGCCGCATCAGATATGATAATAAATAGATTGCTGCTCGAGGGAGTACTGTGTCGGTGTCAGGCTGATAAGAGGGGGCCGATCGCTCTGCTCCTTATAGAGCCTCAGAAAGTTTTCCATCTCGCTATTCAGGGCCCGGTGCCCTTCGGTTTTGCTAGAATAGCCGTCGAATCCCACCAAAAAGATTTTATGGTTCGCTATGGTCGATGCTAGCGATATCGCGTAGTGTGCAACAACATCATCCGGCACGGTACATCCGCTAACATCGATGCTGAGTTGCCCGGAACGTACCTCGCAATGATAGTCGTAGGCGGCGCTGCAAGCAAACGCGGCATGGATCCTTCCCTCCAGTCGGCTGGCTGGGACGATCTTTTTTTGCCTGTGCCTCAGCAGAACCTCTTTGTCACGCTCGATCCGCTCCATGTTGAGGGCGACAGTAAAGTGGGGGACGTCGTCGGGGATGTATTGACAGTAATTGCAAGTCAGGACCGTGGGATTGTAGCGGTGAATGAATTCCAGTATGCCGCCGCGGTGTTCGGCGACTGTGGGGCCGCTGCCCACTACCAGCACCACGTCGTCAGCTCTGTCGACCGGCAGGGGAGGGATGGTGGCGGCGGTCGCACCGCTGTGGTCCTCCGTCAAGGCTCTGTTGATCGCCATGGACATCGCCTCTTCACTGAAGCGGCCTACGCCGGGCGTCTCGCTGAGGACGCCGAGCACTTTCACCACTTGATGGGGCGTGTACCGCGGTTGAGCGAGCATCTTTTGGCAATAGGTGGGGTGAATTTCGTACAGTGCCGCGAGCTTGTACGGAAGACTGGACCCCCACTGGTACTGGGTGCGTAGTTTCTCGAAATCGCTGAGGACGAGCTCGAACAGGGCCTCGGGGTAGAAGCGCTTGGTGTTTCCAAGGCGCTGTAGATATAAAAGCAGGAACTCGGTTTCGGCGTTTCCGGCGCCGCGCCCCATGCCAAGGATGGTGGCATCGATGTGGGTGGCGCCCGCCTCGATTGCGGCGCCGCAGTTTGCTACGCCGAGGCCAAGGTTATTGTGAAAATGTACCCCGATAGATGGTCCTCCGGGAACGGACAGCCGATTGACGAAATCTGGGACCTGCGCCGGGATCATGCTCCCGTAGCTGTCCGCGAAATATAATATATCGACGCAACCCGCTCGCGCCGTCTCGTCTGCAATTCCCTCCAACTGCTCAGGCGAGAGGCTGGTGACCTGCATCAAATTCAAAGTCGTCGTATAACCCATTTCCTTCAGTGCGTCTGTAATTTGCAGAGCTGGCTCCACTTGTTCCGCGGTGATCGCCACGCGGACCATGGAAACGGGACTTTCGGCAGCGACGCTGAACATGTCTCTGACTGTCTGAGCGGCGGGCTTTTGCCGCATCGTTAACTCCTTCGCATCTATCATCACAGCGGCCTCTAGCTCCTTGTCTTGAAACAGGCGACTGAGGCGGTGATCCTTGGAGTATTTGAAGGCACCAAAAAAGCCATGATCGACAAGGGAACGGTAGCCGATTTCGACGTAGTCGATTCCGGACCGTTCCAAAGCAGCGACATACCGGTCTACGAGGTCGCTATCGAAGTGCCAATGAGTGTAGTAGCCTCCGTCCCGGAGGGTACAGTCGAGGAGTTTCAGGTCAGGCTTCGAAGACATTGGAATACCCCTTAAATGAAACCACCGTCGCTGAGGTTCTGAAGAATCCGCTGCGTGGCGCCACACTGTTCCCGTACTATTGATTTGGAGTTGTCAACATACCGGTTCCGGTATTCACCGTCCTCCAGCAGTCGCATGAAGACGTCGCCCAGCATCGATTTGTTCTCGACCTCAAGGATACCGGCATGCTCGACCAACAAATGATACAGCGGATATGCCGCGTAGTCCTTACGCCAATCCCGCCTGGGCGCCACGACTGTCGGCTTCGCGTATCGAAGCGGCTCCAAGACGCCGTGATTGCGTCCGATATAGCATATGGCCGCATGTTCGTAATAGAACGGCAACTCCCCGAATACGTCTACGACGAGGACGGCGGCACGGCGGACGCACTCCGGTCCCTCGCTGCGACGGGCATAGGGGATATTCTTACTTCCGAGATAGCCGTAAAGCTCGTCCATGACCTTTGCGTTATTTATATACCGTGGTGCGATCACCAGTAGGGCCCCCGGATACGTGCAGCGTACGTGTGCCCAACCGGCGATGACCGCTTTTTGTTCGTCTATGGCATTCACCGAGCCAGCAACGATCACAGGCGCGCCCGCAGCCTCGATGTGTGACAAAATGGTTTTCAACTCCGCGGACGCCTTGCGGTGCGGGCCAGACAAGGCGGTGTCGAACTTTGTATCTCCGGTGACTGTCACCCGTTGCTCATCCGCGCCGGCCGCCTGGAGCATGGCTGAGAAGACCGGGGCGGGAGTGAACCACTGGGTTACCGCGTGGAGATGCAGCGAAGAGAATAATTTGTGTTCAATGCGATCTATGCGGGACGGCAAATGCAGTTCGTAAACGCAGGCATTGGCCACGAACAGGGGGGTGCGGTGATACAGACATGCTGCGGGAAGAGACAGGTCCAATCGAATTGGAAAGCGGGCGTGGAGACTGGGTCCCTCGGCGAAAATGACGAAACGCGGTTCTACTAGCGCAAAAAATCTGTCAAGGATATTCGGTGCCAAGTTTGGGGGCCCCGCGACAATCGCCTTGGGGTAAGCCTCTTGCATATTGCGCTGGTACTGAGACTGTCCCGCCAACAGCACCAGCGGTGTCAAAGGAAGTCTGTCGCCGAGGGCGTCGATGAGTGGTCTGACCGCCTGAAATTCTCCGATCGTGGCGGCATACACCATGATCCCCCCCTTGGCTCGGCCGGCTTCGAGGTTGGACAGATCTTGTCCGACATAGTTCTGGATTGAGTCGGATGAGCTGGGACGCCGGTGGGCGATGCGGCTAAACAGGCGGTAAGCTTGGAGCCTGAGTACAGGTCGCAGTGGTTGAGTTTTCATCAGGTCGGTAACGATCATTTGCACCGTCGGGGAAGGCGTTCGCGAGGTGGCAGGACGCTGGTGGACCGAGAACTTCCAGCGTGAGCGGACGGCTAGAACGTTACGGCGTTCAGGCGATAGTTTGGCCCGCCCCCGCGTCCAGCGACGTGATCCTCCGGCAGGTGGAAAAATCTGTTAAGACCCCGGAACCATGTGAATTGCGGCAGCATAACGTCAGACCACGTCCCATGACAATCCTCCACCACTTGGTCGGGTGCGGCCTTGCCATGATGTTTAGCTGAGAACTATGCTGTAATTTCCGGCGAGGCCAGCGAATCCTGGAGAAGGTTCGGTTGTGACGCAGTGACGGTTGAGAGGACGATGCGCCTGGGCGGCAGCCTGCTGGCGATGGAGGAAGCGATCCTGGAAGCGACGAATGCGGTGGGCGTTGCGTGACCGAGGACGCGCTGACGCGGTTCGAGACGGATGGCATCCCGATTAGTGTGGGTGAGACCAGGCTGACCGCGCGCGGGCGCGATCCGCTAAAGCGTACCAAACCCTGTATGGCCAGGTCCACGTCGAGCGCTTCGTCTACCACACCTCGCACGGCGCGCGCACCTAACTGTCCTCTGGAGCATCAGGCGTGTATTATGCGCGGCGAGACACCGCGCTTCCCCAGCCAACTCAGCCACAAGTAGTCACAGCTCAACGTGAGCGTGGTGCAGCGGGACTTCGAAAAGAATCACGGCGGCAAGGTGGCAACCTCCTAAATTCAGAACGTTGCCGAGTGAGTCGGCACCACCGCCACCGTCAAAGAGGAGAGCTGGGAGTACGCGCTGCCGTCGCTCGACGTGCCCATTGCCACCGTGGTGGTCGATTCAGATGCAGCGAGATCCCGGTCGTTGCTGACAGAGAGCTCCGAGATCATCCGCGGTTGAAAACAGAAATCCGGTAATTCATGTACATATTTGGGGCAGATGTCAGAAAATTTGAAATTTCCTGAGAAGAAGCGGGTTTATCACGGCCATGAAGCGGTTAGTGGATCCCGGAGGCCAATTTCCGTTCGCTCACTGGCTGCGCTGGCGATGGCTCTGGCGGTCGTAGCCTCCGCTGAGGCGCAACGCTCAGCACCATGGGTGGGTCAGTCGTTCTCCGGTGTGCCGTGTTCGGGTGGCAGACAAGGCGTGGGACCTCTCGATTACACGAGCAGGTCGGATCGCAACAGCAATCTATTCGACTTGATCGTCGAAGCTCACTTTTACCCTGAGGTTGAGGCGCTAACTGGGCGCAACACATTTGGCGATCTCGATTATACTCTTCGGGCAATTCCCAATCATCATCGAGCACTGGATGCGATGATGCGGTATCAGCTCGGTTCAGACAACGAGCATCGGCAGTACTTGCTCAAGAGAAAAATTCCACCGACGGAATGCTATTTGTATCGGGCCCAAAACTTTGCCCCAAACGACGGTAAGATCGATCTCTTGCTAGGACTGCTGAAGCATCGGCTCGGAGACATGGAGGGCGCGCTGGCCGTGTACAAGCAGGCGGAGTCGAAAGGTGCCACGTCCTCGGAACTCTATTATAATATCGGTCTACTTTTGATTGACATGGATCGCCCCAAGGAGGCGATGCGGTACGCACGGAGGGCGTATTCTTCCGGTTTTCCACTGCGGGGGCTGGCGAGGAAGCTTGAGGCGCGGGGCATGGCTATCGACTTCTAACAGGGCGCCGGCTCTGAGACGCCGTCGATCACGCGCAGCTCAGCGCCGTAATGTAGCTCAGCGCCGTAATGTAAAGAGCTTCGAGCGCCTTGGTTCTGCAAACCCCGGGGACCAGTCATTGAGCGCTTTGGAACTAAGTCGCTTCTGTACCTGTCATGGTATCTACGCGAACGAAGTAGCCACTCCAGCGGGTGAGATCTTTTCACGACGCCGTGCTTGCAGACCTAAAGCGCTTCGCGAATCGCGCGATCTCGCGGAGCCGCTTTCTATAAAATAGCAATAGGGTCGCAGCGTATGCTAACACGCCCACTCCGACGGCGAGCGCCAAGCGAGCCAGGGGACGGGCGTCGTTGGCGATCTCCTGGAAAAGCATCACTGTTACGGCCATGATGCTCGTGCTCGTCACGGCCGGCTCTAACAACCTTGCATAGTCCCTTAACGAAATCTCCAACGTCTTACATCCAATCCACACAAAAATAATCGCAAACGCGGGGAATACGATAAGCCACACGGCCGCTACACCTTCGATTCCCCACCGGGTCGCGTACCACATTGACGGGGGCATGATAAACAACAAGGCGATATTCAGTCTTGAGAGCACGACCTCTTTACCCCTCAGGTTGGCCACCATCGCACCCAAGGGATGAATGGTCTTGACTACTGAAACTAAAGCGAGGATCTGAATGGGAACTGCGGCTGGTTCCCAACTGGGTCCAAGCACTCCGTAGACTAGGTCGGGCGCGACCAACGCTAACCCAGTCGCGATGGGCATCGTTATGACCGCCAGTACTTCGGTGGTCCGCAAGAAATAGCGTCCCATCTCCTGGGGTGAATCCTGAACGGCGGCGAATACGGTAGAAGTAACCCGAGCAGTCATCGAAGTGATCTTTTCGACCGGCAAATTTGCCAGGGTTGTCGCTAAACTGTAAGCGCCCAACGATGCCTGTCCGAGAACTCGGCCGATAATGATCTTGTCGGCGGAGGAATACAGATACCATGCCACACGCTGCTGAATCATCCGATATCCGAACGCTAGAGGGGGCGCAAGCGATTTGTATGATGGAGTAGCAAATCCGATGGGCCTCTTGAGGATCGGAAGAATAGTTAGAGAGGCGGCCTGCACTAACTGCCCACCCACCAGAGCCCAGTAGCCGGCACCTGTCAGAGCAAGCGTCAGCGTGGATAAGGTAGCGATGATCGCGCTAAGTCCGTCGGCTAGCGCGAGGTACCGGTAGTTCAAGTCGCGTCGCAGTAACGAATAGGGCACAATCTTCAGTCCCGAGGCAACAAAGTTGAACGAGAGCACCCAGAGCACCAGGCTGAGGTCCGGTGTCTTGAAGAAGTTCGCGAGTGGCTGCGCGAGAAGCCAGGAGATCACGGCAGCAAGGCATCCCAGTAGCAAAGAAATTGAGTTCAGTTGGCGAAGGGTAGTATCGGTCAACGCCCTGAATCGAATTATCGATGCACCCAGTCCGCCCTCGCTTAGCAGAAAGGCTAAACCAAGGTAGACGCCCGCCATTCCAACGATACCGTAGTCGTCCGGGGATAGAAGACGCGCCACCCAGAGCGTGCTGACCCAGCTAACAATTTGCAGAAACCATTTAGCTGCGGCGGTCCACGCCAGCCCCGAAACGTACGCACGGTCCACTGACTGGCGGTCAGTCGGGGTCACCGTTGGGCCTGGGCGCTCAGCGCGGTTAAACACTTGGTCCGGGGTGCACAACAGGCCGTTGGGCTAGTACATCGCTCTGCTGCACCTCTAGTCGCGCAAAACGGCCTTGCTTGCCGTGGAATGACAGGGCAGCGGGAAGTTCATCTCGCCAACGTTCTGCTAATGCGTGCTCCTCTGACCGGTGCGTGTCGTCGAGCATGATGACGCAACCTTTCTGCAGGCAGCTGCCAACGGCGACTGCAAGCCCAGATCGACCCCCCGGAGTCGAGCCGGGCGGCCCATCACAGATGACGAGACCAAAGGTCTCGGGGAGATTTGCTTCAGTCAGGTCGTACCAGTCCGCAGCACCGTAAGATCGTAGCGGCGTGCGAACAAGTTGGACGCCGCTGATGCCGAATCGGTTCAGGAAGGATTCAACACGAGCGGCCCATACGTCACTGTGCTCCAACGCGATGTACTGTCGACCTTGCTCTCGAGCCAGCGCACCGCAGAGGAGGGTAGTCAACCCAGAGCCGCATTCCAGAACGGTTCCGGAAGTATTCCGCACTGCTGTTAGGCACGCTTCGAGGTATTCACGGTGGGCGCTCCACTCTTCGTTTCCCCAACCCCGAATTAAGTCGCTTAATACCCTTGGAGAATCAGCCGCAGCGCTTGGCGCGTCCAGGAATGCGGAGATACCCCGTCGTAATAGCAGCTGACGACGCCTGCCCTTTAGCCAGGCCTTAATGCGATAAGGGATGATTGCTTTGTAGGAGGGAGTCATTGCATCGTATGAAATTTTTAGAGGAAGCTTGAAGAATGGCCTTTCTGTGGCGCGGAAATCATGCGTGGTGAGACTCCATTTGTCGAAGTTCCCACCTTTTGGAGCTTAAACTATGGCATCAGATTGCGGGGGCTACTTTGGAGTCACAGGTGAAGAGGTGGATTCAGGGTAAAGGCTCAAGCACAGCGGAGTGGCGCTCGACGAAAAAGGTCGCGGCGGCCGGGGACACCGGTACACCGAGCGCGTTAAAGCTGGTACTAAACTGCGAGGGTCCACCTGCGTCAGACTTATCGAAAAAGGCGCTGGCAATCGAGAATTTCGTCCCGACCATCGGACCGGCTTATGTAAATGGATTATGAGTTAGGATGGATCACGGGGTTAATCGGCGCAGGTCTCGAACAGGCATGCAAGGTCGCCGGCCCCCTGTCGCCGCGAGGCGCGGGTGATGGCCGATTCGGTCGCAACCGGCCCGCGCCCAGCGGCCACATTGGCGACAAACTCTCGGAGCATTGTTGCAATTGCGTTGGCATCGTCCAGCGGCGCGATTGCATCGATACCGGCGTTCCTGATCGTCGCTGCGGTGTCGCCCGCCGGGTCAGTCAAAGCCAGCACGGGCCGCCGGGCCCGAAAGTACTCGTAGATCTTGGCGGGAATCTGATGATTG
>JBJYXA010000304.1:0-8498 GCA_046259705.1 Caldilineaceae bacterium | reverse complement strand
TGTTATAATGCTCGGCACGCAATTTCTTGGTGAAGGGGCCAAATATGAATCAGAGTAAGCCGGACATACGCGAGTTGGCGAAGCAGCGCATACTGCTCCTGGATGGCGCCATGGGCACCATGGTCCAGCGCCTGGGGCTGGAGGAAGCGGACTTCCGCGGCGAGCGCTTCGCAGACCACCCGAAGAGCCTGCAGGGTAACAACGATCTGCTGAGCCTTACCCAACCGGACGCGATCGCCGAGATTCATCGCGAATATCTGCAGGCAGGCGCCGACCTCATCGAGACCAACACATTCAACGCCAACGCCATTTCGCAGTCCGATTACGGGACTCAGGACTTCGCCTACGAGATGAATGTGGCAGCCGCGCGCATTGCGTGTGGGGCTGCTGAGCAATTTACAGCACAGACACCGGACAAGCCCCGCTACGTTGCCGGCGCGTTGGGGCCAACGAACCGTACGGCATCACTCTCGCCTGACGTCAACGACCCGGGCGCGCGCAATGTGAGCTTCGACGAACTGAAGACGGCGTACAAAGAGCAGGCGCGCGGCCTCCTGGATGGCGGCGCCGAACTCCTGCTCGTGGAGACGATCTACGATACGCTCAACGCCAAGGCCGCGCTCTACGCCATCGAGGAAGTCTTCGACGAGCGCGGCGAAACAGTTCCCATAATGATTTCCGGCACCATCACCGATGCAAGCGGACGTACACTGTCGGGGCAAACCACAGAAGCATTCTGGAACTCGGTCATGCACGCTGAGCCGTTCACGGTGGGGTTGAACTGCGCGCTCGGAGCCGAAGAAATGCGGCCATACCTGGAGACGCTGTCGGGTATTGCCGACGTGCCGGTGAGCTGTTACCCCAACGCCGGTTTGCCCAACGAATTCGGCGAATACGATCAGACGCCCGAGGAAATTGCGCAGATCCTGGGCGACTTTGCTCAAAGCGGCTTCGTGAATATTGTGGGCGGCTGTTGCGGGACGACGCCGGACCACATACGCGCTATCGCGGAGGCCGTGGCACAACTGCCGCCGCGCAGGACACCGAACCATGTGACTGAATCGCGTTTCAGCGGATTGGAACCGCTGACGATCACGCCGGTTACGAACTTCGTCAACATCGGCGAACGCACCAATGTCACCGGTTCAGCGCGCTTCCGACAGCTGATCATGGAAGGGGAGTACGAGGAAGCTGTTCGAGTGGCAGCGGATCAAGTCGCCAACGGCGCGCAGATGATCGACGTAAACTTCGACGATGGCATGCTGGATGGGGAAGAAGCCATGGAGCGTTTCCTCAACCTGATCGCAACGGAACCGGACATCGCGCGCGTGCCCATCGTCATTGACTCTTCCCGCTGGTCTGTCCTGGAGACGGGCCTGAAGTGTGTGCAGGGCAAGGCGGTCGTGAACTCTATCAGCCTCAAGGAAGGCGAAGAGGAGTTCGTGCGCCGGGCGCGGCTGGTCCGGCGTTACGGCGCCGCGGTGATTGTGATGGCATTCGATGAGGAAGGCCAAGCCGATACTGTTGAGCGCAAAGTCGCGATCTGCACGCGTGCCTATCGGATCCTGACGGAGAAAGTTGGCTTTCCGCCCGAGGACATTATCTTTGACCCCAATATATTGACCGTAGCGACGGGGATGGAAGAGCACAGTCGCTATGCACTGGACTACATCGAGGCAATCCGTATCATCAAGGAGACGCTGCCCGGCGCAAAAGTCAGCGGCGGCGTCAGCAACATCTCCTTTTCCTTCCGTGGCAACAACACGGTGCGCGAGGCTATGCACTCGGCGTTTCTCTACCACGCGATCCGTGCGGGAATGGACATGGGCATCGTCAACGCCGGCGCACTGGCCGTATACGAGGACATACCAGCGGAACTACTCGAACACGTAGAGGACGTCCTCTTTGATCGACGGTCGGACGCCACGGAGCGCATGATCGCGTATGCCGAGACCGTAAAAGGCACTTCGAAAAAGAAAACTGAATCACTGGAATGGCGTGAGAAGCCGGTACAGGAGCGTCTGACCTACGCCCTGGTGCGTGGCATTGCCGACTACATTGAAGAGGACGCCGAAGAAGCTCGCCAGCAGGCCGACGACCCTGTCGAGGTCATCGAAGGCCCTCTTATGGATGGCATGAACCACGTAGGCGACTTGTTCGGAGCGGGCAAGATGTTCCTACCACAAGTGGTGAAGAGCGCCCGGGTGATGAAACGGGCCGTGGCCTATCTGACGCCCTATATTGAGGCGTCGAAGACGAGCAACGGGAACGGATCTGCCGCGGGCAAAATAGTCATGGCCACGGTCAGGGGGGACGTACACGACATCGGCAAGAACATTGTCGGCGTGGTGCTGGGTTGTAACAATTACGAGATCGTGGACCTTGGCGTGATGGTGCCCGCTGAGAGAATTTTGGAATCTGCCGAAGAACTAAATGCGGATGTGATCGGGTTGAGCGGGCTGATTACGCCCTCATTGGATGAGATGGTACATGTGGCGAAAGAGATGACGCGCCTAGGCATGAAGCGGCCGCTTCTGATCGGCGGTGCGACCACATCGCGCATCCACGCTGCGGTGAAGATCGATCCCGAGTATGCCGGCCCGGTAGTCCATGTGAACGATGCTTCCCGCAGCGTAGGCGTAATGGAGAAATTGCTCAATCCGGCCACGCGGGATGCGTACGCCGACGACGTGAAACAAGAATACGAGCGATTGCGCCTGCTGCACCAGAGCAGGCGCGCAGACGAAACACTGCTTACGCTGGAGACTGCACGGGAGCGCCGGTTCTTACCCGACTGGAGTCAGGCGCAGATCATACGGCCAAACCAACCCGGTGTACATGTGCTGGATCCCGTGCCGCTAGGCGCACTCGCCGAGCGCATCGACTGGACTCCGTTCTTTCATGCGTGGGAGATGAGGGGAGTATACCCGCAGATTCTCAGCGACGCGTCACGCGGTGCACAAGCACGTGCGCTGTACGACGAAGGGCAGGCCATGCTGCGCTCCATCATCGAAAGCGGTTCACTCACAGCGCGCGCGGTTTTCGGCTTATACGCGGCCAATTCTGTGGGGGACGACCTTCTCCTCTACACAGACGACAGCCGCAGCCAGGTCGCAGGCACCCTGCGGATGTTGCGACAGCAGACCGATCGAGGCAGCGGAAAACCGAATTACAGCCTGTCGGATTTTGTCGCCCCGTCAGAATCCGACGTCGCCGACTATGCAGGTATCTTTGCCGTGACAGCTGGCATCGGCACGGATGACCTGGTGCAGCGCTACCAGCAGCAGCATGACGACTACAATGCCATTATGGTGAAGGCACTGGCTGATCGACTGGCCGAAGCGCTGGCAGAATGGCTCCACGAGGAAGTGCGCCGCCACTACTGGGGATATGCGCCTGATGAGTCGCTGACCAACGAGGAACTCATTGCCGAGCAATATCGCGGCATTCGCCCGGCGCCCGGCTACCCAGCCTGCCCCGACCACACTGAGAAGCGCACAATCTTCGCCATGCTAGACGTGGAGGACTCTATCGGTATTCATTTGACCGAGAATTGCGCCATGACGCCCCTGGCTTCGGTAAGCGGCTACTATTTCGCTCATCCCGATGCGACCTACATTTCCGTGGGCCGCATCGATCGCGACCAGGTGGAGGACTATGCTAGCCGCAAAGGCATGTCAGTAGCGGAGGTGGAGCGCTGGCTTGGGCAGAATCTCGCCTACGATAGTCGAAGATAGATTCTTACGGCGGATGCAGCGATCCCTACGCGATATGTTGGTCATCCGCTAACTGATGCAGCATAAATCCGCCGTTGTCGACCGAGATTGTGGTGATCGAGCAGTTGCCGAAATGGTGGCGAAAATCGGGCCGATAACGCTCAAGAAGCGGTTCCGGAAACACATTCAGCAGGAAGTCGCTGATGGTCCCCCCGTGACTACATGCGACGACGTGACCTCCTGGATACCGGATCCGTACCTCGTGTATCCAACTCGCCAGTCTTTCACCGTTTGCACGAGCCGATAAGCCGAGAATCGGCACGTAGTCACGATCCCTGTCGCAGCGCTGCCACATCTGTACGAATTCTTCGAAGGTCTGTCCTTCCTTATCGCCAAAATTGGCACGCTCGCGCAGCCGGTCGTCCACTGCAAGCGGAAGTCCGAGCCCGGTTGCGATTGTCTCACCGGTTTCGCGAGCGCGCGCCAGTGGGCTTGCGTACACTGCGTCGATGGGCAACGCAGCTAAATGGCGCGCCGTAATCTTTGCCTGCTCTCGACCGACTGCATTGAGCGGCTGGTCTCCGGCGAGTTTGTCGTGTTGTCCGTGGCGAATCAAGTAGTATGAAGTCATCGCGTTTCCCAATACACTATGCTGAAATGAGGATTCGCATGCAAATGCATTGCATAGCGTTTGATGTGAGCGCACTCAACCAGGGACTGCTTGGCAAGGCCTCCATTGGGAGCCGCGCGTTGTAACCGTGTATACTGGCCCTAAGGCGTCCGGGTCCCAAGGCGTCACCTCAAGATGCATAAGTGAGCTTTCGTTTCTAGGAGTATTTACATGGCAGTACACGGCAATGAATTGCAAAAGTCTGCATACGATGCCACCAGCTATGCGCTGGCGGTGACCGCATTTCAGCAGCAGTTTCCTGGCTACGAGTCTACGCACCACATCGACAATCTGCGCAGCCGAGAATACAGCCGGCTGGACCGCACGGGACAAATCTATCTCGACTACACCGGAGGCGGTCTGCATGCTGACTCTCAGGTCCGGCAGCACATGGATTTGCTGCTAAACCACGTGTACGGCAATCCACACTCGAACAATCCCACGTCGCTGGCCAGCACCGAGCTGGTGGAAAGCGCTCGCGCTTACGTGCACGAGTTCTTCCACGCTCCAGAGGACGAGTACGTCGTCATCTTCACATCGAATACCAGTGGGGCATTGAAGTTAGTGGGCGAGGCGTATCCTTTCGGGCCTGGTGATAACTACGTATTGACCTATGACAATCACAACTCCGTGAACGGTATTCGCGAATACGCGCGGGCTGCGGGTGCGAAAGTGACGTACCTGCCGACGCGTCCACCGGAGATGCGTCTCGACAGCGAAACAGTACGCGAGCATCTGGCTCTGGCTCGACCCGGAAACAACAATCTTTTCGCCTATCCCGCACAATCGAACTTCACGGGCGTACAGCACGAGCTCTCGTGGGTGGGCGAGGCGCAGTCAAAAGGCTGGGATGTGCTCTTGGATTGCGCAGCTTTTGCACCGACCAATCGGCTGGACATCGGTGCCATCAAACCGGACTTCGTGCCGCTCTCGTTCTACAAGATTTTTGGTTATCCGACAGGTGTGGGTGCGCTGATCGCGCGGCGTGACAAGTTGGAAAAGCTGCGGCGTCCGTGGTTTGCCGGCGGCACCATCACCATTGTCAGCGTACAGGGTGAGGGTTGGCACTATCTTGTTCCAGGGGAAGCGGGCTTTGAGGACGGCACTCCCAACTACCTATCCCTGCCCGCCATCGAGATCGGGCTACGTCACATCGATGAGGTGGGGATTGGCGCGATTCATACGCGCGTCGCAGCGCTGACCGGGTGGCTGCTGGAGCAGATGCAGCGGCTTACACACAGTAACGGCCAGCCGGTGATGAAGATTTATGGACCGCTGGATACAGAGGCGCGAGGTGGCACAATTTCGTTCAATTTCCAGGATGCGGATGGCGTCCCTGTCGATTTCCGGCATACGGAGCGTATGGCCTATGAGGACAATATTTCATTGCGTACGGGCTGTTTCTGTAACCCCGGCGCAGGAGAGATTGCCCACGATATCAGACGTGAGGAGATGGCCGTCTGTTTCCAGAGCGAATCACCCGTGAGCTATATGCAGTTGTATGAAAAGCTCCAGGAGATCGGCGGCAAGACGGCGAGCACCATTCGGGTGTCGACGGGCATTGTTTCCAACTTCGAGGACGTGTACCGCTTCATGCGCTTTGCAGAGCGATTCGTGGACATGCACGCTGCCGATTTTGGCGAAATCCGGCCCATGGCCATGCACGCTTCGCTCGTGCGCGATAGCTCGTGACTGCGGTGCCATTCTAGATCCGGCCGGCGCTGGCGCGCACCGATAGGTGGTAAGACGAAGAAGCGGGACACGCGAAAGATTCGTGACGCCATATTGCAGGATTCCAATGAGCAAGGTGTTTTACCCCTACGCGCTTGTTGTGGCGTTGCTTCTGTTTGGGTGCGGTTTGCAGCCAGACGGCTATACGCCTGCGTCGTCCATCACGAAGAACGGATTCGCCTGGAACGCGCAACAGATGCGCGAACGGCATGGGCAGAAGGTGATGGTGCGCGGATATGTCGACCAAGGCAATATCTATGGAGATGAAGGCGCGCGAGATATTCTCGGCGAGTGGTGGAGCGGTGACGGTCCCGATGCGAATACCTGGCGGTTTGATGTGAAAGCGAACCCAAGCGACGAAGTGGGCCACTCGTTTGCAGTGTATGTTCCCAACGATGCTGGGCGAGACGAGCTACTCGCCCGGTTTGCGGCCGACGCGAGGGCACAGAAACAGACGAGGGTTTCCGTTGCAGGGACGATGTACGCATTCGACGCTCCCACATTGGGCGGAGCCCGTACCGGTGTGTACATGCAGACACAATCGTCGGCCGATATCAAACTGGACCAAGCGCAGTAGTAACGGCGTCACGGCAGGTATTGACAATGAACAGCGAAGCACAGAACAGTTCGAGGACCGTTGCCGCGTTACAAGCGGCCTACGGTCCACCCAGTCAGGAGGCCTTTGGCAGCGCAGTCTTTGTAGAGAAGTTGTCCGCTGTCGATGGGCTGGAACAAGCCGCGCTCGAGAAGTACCGCTATTTCGTCGGCGATCTGTGGACGCGCTACGGCGAAGACGCGTGGATGGAGCCCTGGCAAGAGGTCTACGTGCGCGCAGGTGATGCCGATCACGACATCCTCGCCGAGCTGAGCGGGATCAGCGACCGGGACGCGGCGCTGTCGGTACCCATGATCCTGGATGTGGCCTCCGATGCGTTGTCCGCGGTCTTCGATGCGCCGGCGATCACGGACCTCCGAGTCTATACGTTGGGTGACGGTGGGGCCATGTCAGGGCTGCTGATTGCCGCATGGAGCGCCGCCGGCGAAGAAGCAACGTTCCTCACGTTCCTGATGGACTGAGCGGATGTGCCCGGACCTCCGTTTGGATCGTTCGACGCGTGTGCATGAATCGAGGGGGCCGGTGCACGACCGACTCCCTCGCCGTTTTCACGATAAGCGTACCGTTAGGCGGGCTGAAGAAAACTAGAATAGCCCGATTACCCGCCCGGTCTCCAGGTCAATGTCAACGTTCTCTGCGGCCGGGTGGCTCGGCAGGCCCGGCATCGTGCGCATCTCACCTACCAGCGGATAGATAAATCCCGCGCCCACGCTGGCGCGCACATCGCGAATCGGTAGGGCAAAGCCGGTAGGCGCGCCCTTTACATTCGGGTCGGCGGTCAAACTGAGGTGTGTCTTGGCCATACAGATAGGCAATCCGCCAAACCCACTTCGCTCGTACGTGCGAATCTGGCGATCTGCAGCTGTTTCGAAAGTGACCTCTCCGGCGCCATATATCTCTTTGGCGATAATCTCGATCTTGTCGCGGATGGGTAAGTCCAGGTCATACAGGAAATGAAAATCGGAGGGTTCCTCGGCGGCTTCGACGACCATGCGCGCCAGGTCGACGGCGCCCGCGCCGCCGTTCATCCAGTGCGTCGACTCAGCGCAGCGCACCCCCGCTTCTCTGGCCACGTTGAACACGGCCTCGGCTTCACTGTCGAAATCCGTTGGAAAGCGATTGATGCAGACAAGAGGAGTAACGCCGTGCTTCTTCACGTTTGAGATGTGTTTGCGCAGGTTTACGGCGCCTTCGTAGACGTCGTCGGGATTTTCCGCCAGCATCTCATCGGGAAGCGGACGACCGGGCACGACCCGATACTTGCCCGTGTGAAGTTTTAGTGCGCGAATGGTAGCTACGATGACCACTGCGTCGGGCTTCAGTCCGCTGTAGCGGCACTTGATATTGAAGAACTTCTCCGCACCGATGCCTGCGCCAAATCCCGCCTCCGTGACCAGGTAGTCTCCGGTCTTGATACCGATCTGGTCGGCCAAAATCGAGCTGTTGCCGTGCGCAATGTTGGCGAAAGGGCCGGCGTGCACCAATGCCGGCGTGTTCTCGAGGGTCTGGAAGAGGTTGGGCTTGATAGCTTCCTTCATAAGCACGGTCATGGCGCCGGCCGCCTTCAAGTCTTCAGCCGTAACCGGCTCTCGCTTACCGTTCTGACCAATCACGACGCGGCCGAATCGCTCGCGCATGTCGCGCAGCCCCGTCGTCAAAGCGAGGATTGCCATTACTTCGCTGGCGACGCTGATGTCGAAGCCGCTCTCCCGCGGCCGGCCGTCGGTTCGCCCGCCCAAGCCCGCGACGATGTTGCGAAGGTCGC